>NZ_CP011797.1:1667500-1970000 GCF_002795845.1 Reinekea forsetii | reverse complement strand
CTGCAACCACTCCAAGGATTAACGCGAAGATTGCAATGACGCCTACGGCTGACAATATAGTTTTAATCAATGGAATGTGACTCCTAAAGGTAACAGTCAAATAATCCAGATTAAGATTATTAAACTTCAGAACGTAGGGGTTAGCATAATTATTTAGTTAAATGTCATCGAATATTACCACACATTACGTGGATTATTGAAACCAAAGGGGTCACCCATTAATTGCTCATATTATGCGAGTTAACATTGCCGAGGCGGGGAGTTCCAAGGAATACGATAAAAGTCTCAATTCTGAAGATTAGTGATCGCATCGTGTTAATTGCAGTTATTGATATTTTTTTCCTGTCATTTTTTTCTGTTGGCGGTAAATTTTTTTGCGGCTCAGTGGGATGCATGCCGTGATTTATGGGCTTACAGCCCCTGTTCAGTACTAACAATGTGACCGGTTTGGGTAAAAGTGCACCGTCTGAATTCATGGTTAAAAAAATTCAGGCATTAACACAGAATGTTTGCATTATAGAATTACCGCCGTCAGAGGAGCGAGGCTGCCAGAGAGTAGTTCGTTGATCCCGCCCTGTGTTGATCTAATCTTTCGCCCTATTGTACAATCGCCGCACTATTTACCTATGTTGGAGAATTACCGAGTGCTTAACGTTGTGCTGCAAGAAAATGGCCTAGAGTTGTTTGTTCAAGGCGAGGTCGCCTATTTCAACTACTTTTGGTTGCGGGATAACTGTGAAACCTCATGGGAAAGCAGCACCAAGGAGCGGACCTTTGATATTCTTGGCGAACCCGATGACTTGTCTCCTCAAAGTGCGCACATAGAGGGTGGTTTTCTGGAGGTTAGCTGGAGCGAAGACAAGCAAAGCCGTTATGCGCTGCAGTGGCTAATGCGTTGGCACCAAGGCGAAAATCATGGCGATCTTGCTGTACGGTCCCGAAAACCCTGGCATGGCAACCACTATGCCAACATGGCACGGTTTGACTATACGGAGGTAATGGGCGCACCGAATCGGGTTGCCGATTGGGCAGAAGTCCTGTTGGATGAAGGTATTGCGCTGATACAGGGCATGCCGAACAGTGATCATGCGTTACAGTCTTTGTGTGAGCAATTCGGCGCAGTACGGCCGTCCTTTTCGGGCTATGTGTTCGATGTGTTTTCTAAGGCTCAACCTGAAAACCTAGCCTACACCAGCAAGGCGCTGGAACTACACACCGATTTGCCGGCGGAGGAACTTGCTCCAGGTATTCAGTTTTTGCACTGTAGAGTAAATGATGCGCAAGGTGGACAAAGTCTGTTTGTCGACGCCAACGCGGTGGCTAATGCCTTGCAAAAAAATCACCCCGAGTACTTCCGTATTCTCACCGAATACGAGGTACCGTTTCGCTACACCACCAACCACCAGGATGTACGGTCCAAACAACGGATTATTGAACTTGATCCTAATAATGGTGAAGTGAGTGGTGTTAACTTTAGTCAGCACCTGGCGGATATCTTCGATTTCCCTCAGCGCGATATGGATCGTTTTTACCCAGCATTCCGCAAATTTGGCCAAATGCTGCAAGATCCAAGCTATTTGATGACCTTTCGGCTCAACGCGGGAGAGTGCATCGTATTCGATAACCAACGTATCGCTCACGGTCGTACTTCCTATATAGAAGGCAGTGGCGTTAGGCATCTGCGCGGTTGTTATGTCGAGCGCGGGGAACTGCGGAGCACCTATAGGGTATTGCGCGCCCAGCATCCGGTGGCTACCGACCCAGTTGCATGGCCGCAGATGGATGATTCGGCGCTGGCTGAAGTGGGCTTAGGAGGATGACTATGACGGCAGAGCAAGATCTTCGAGTAGACTTGGCAGCGGCATTTCGGCTTATCCATGAGCTGGATATGCATGAGTCGGTTGCCAATCATCTGAGTGCGGCGGTGTCGGAAGACGGCAAACAGTTTCTGATGAATCAGCGCTGGATGCACTTTTCCAATGTCACCGCCAGCAACCTGCAGTTGCTCGACAGCGATGACGCCACTGTCATGGACAGCGATCAAGCGCCAGATGCATCGGCCTGGACCATTCATGGCAATGTACATCGGGTGCTACCCGACGCAAAGGTGATTATGCACCTACATCCCACCTACGCGACGGTACTTTCAACGCTAAAAGATCCGCGCATACTGCCGATTGACAACAATACGGCGCGTTTCTATGGCCGTATTGCCTACGACACGAATTTTGGTGGCATTGCTACCAGCGACGAAGAAGGTAAGCGCATTGTGCAAACCTTTGCTGGCAAAAAAGCGCTGATGATGGGTAATCACGGTGTCACCGTGATAGGTGAATCCGTGGCGGAGGCGTTCGAAAGCCTGTACTACCTGGAGATAGCGTGTAAAACAATGGTCTTGGCCTACGCCACTGGCCAGGAGCTTAACGTGCTACCCCATGAGTTAGCGTTGGAGACGGCGGAAAGCTGGGACGCGTTTCGCGGCACCTCATTTGCGCATTTCGAGCAATTGAAGGCGAACCTTGATCGGAAGGATAGTTCTTATCGGGGGTGAATCAAACGGGGTCAACCCTTTAAATCGTCACTTATATGGTTTTTAATAATAGAAGAGAAACTTCCAAGTCCACTTTTATGACCAATGACTTTACTGGATTCAGTTTGGCTAATGCCACGATAAATTTATTGAACGTGGCAAGGCGGCATGTACAAACCCAATGGCACCAAGAACAACGTCGAATTGTACGACTGCACCATTAGTTTTAAAAAATACGCATTTAGGTATTGGTTATGAACGTGTTGCGGTTAGGGCCGGTTGTGAGGTAAGCCCGGTTCATGGTCAGCATTCTCTACACAATCAAAGATGTGACCACGAGCCAGCTTGAACGGGCAGTGAACCCGCCCGGGTTTGGGTTACTTATCGGTCACGGCCCCTTCTGATGCGCTGGATACCAGTTTGGCATATTTGGCCAGCACACCTCGAGTGTAGAGAGGCGCAGGTTGCTTCCAACTGTTACGGCGCTGGGCCAGCACGACGTCACTGATGTCGACGCTGATTTTGCGTGTCTCGGCATCGATGGTGATTTTATCGCCGTTCTCAACCAGTGCAATCGGGCCGCCTTCAAAGGCTTCTGGGGTGATATGTCCGACCACAAAACCATGCGAGCCACCCGAGAAACGACCATCGGTGATCAGCGCAACGTCCTTGCCCAAGCCTTTGCCAATAATAGCCGAGGTAGGGGAGAGCATTTCTCGCATACCCGGGCCGCCCTTGGGACCCTCGTAGCGGATGACGATGACATCGCCGGCAATCACATCGCCATTAAGGATCCCGGCCAAGGCCGCCTCTTCACCATGGTAGACCCGAGCCGAGCCTTCGAAACGTAGCCCTTCCTTGCCGGTGATCTTGGCCACTGAACCGGTAGGCGATAGGTTGCCGTGCAAGATCACCAGGTGGGAATCTTTTTTAATCGGGTTGCTAAAAGGGCGAATGATGTCTTGATCCGCTGGGTAATCGCCCACGTTGGCAAGGTTTTCCGCCAGCGTCTTTCCGGTCACGGTCAGGGCATCGCCATGCAACAAGCCGGCATCGAGTAAACGCTTCATCAAAGGCTGGATGCCGCCAATGGCGACCAGTTCGGACATCATATACTTGCCACTGGGGCGCAAATCGGCCAATACGGGCGTGGTTTTACCGATTTCGGTGAAGTCCTCAAGGGTCAGGTCGACACCCACGGCGTGGGCCATGGCGAGCAAATGCAAGACACCATTGGTAGAGCCGGCCAGTGCGATAACCACCCGGATTGCGTTCTCGAAGGCCTTGCGGGTCATGATGTCGCGTGGCTTGATATCGTGCGCCAGCAGTTCCAGTACCTGCTGGCCTGCGCGGAAGCAGTCTGACTCCTTGTCGGTGGACGTGGCGTCTTGCGCGGAGGAGCCGGGCAGCGACATCCCTAAAGCCTCGATCGCCGACGCCATGGTGTTGGCGGTATACATGCCCCCGCATGAACCGGGGCCTGGGATGGCGGTCTCTTCAATCTGTTTCATCTCAATCAAGTCCAGTTCGCCTTTAGCGTACTGGCCCACGGCTTCAAACACCGAAATAATGTCCGTATGGCCCGCGCCGGGTTTAATGGTGCCGCCGTAGACAAAAATTGCTGGACGGTTCAAGCGGGCTAGGCCGATCATGCAACCGGGCATATTTTTATCGCAGCCGCCGACGGCAACCACACCATCAAAGCCTTCGCAACCCACCACGGTTTCAATGGAATCGGCGATAACCTCGCGCGAGACCAGGGAATATTTCATCCCTTCGGTGCCATTGGCGATGCCATCTGATACGGTGATGGTGTTGAAAATAAGCGCCTTGCCACCGGCCGCGTTGGCGCCCTTTTCAGCCTCTTCGGCAAGCTTGTTAATGTGCATATTGCACGGCGTTACATTGGCCCACGTCGAGGCGATGCCGATCTGTGGCTTGTTGAAGTCGTCATCGGTGAAGCCGACTGCGCGCAACATAGATCGGGCGGGCGCCGTCTCGATGCCATCCACCACTTTGGAGGAATACTTACGCATGCTATCTGTAATCTTGGTCATTGCGAAACCTTTTATATTTTTCGTGTGTATTCGGTAGGATGCGGCTTAACCTCTTCAGCTAGTGCCAGTATCGCCTGATGATGGACAAAAAGTGTGTCAATGTCGACCATCCAGATTACCGGTGCTGTTTTGCCAGGGCTTATTTGTTTTTTGGTGTTGGTTTAGAATGGCTGTTTAGTGTTAGCCTATAGGTGCTCTAGCGTCAGTGCGTTCTGTTTCCTATAATTTCAGAGAAAAAGTAACCTATCGCATCCTGACGTTAGCGGGTGCCCATCGCTATAAGCCAGCAGGCTATCATTGCAGGGGGATACACCTGGCACCGTTAATTTACCACTTTTTATAACTAATCTACGAGAGCCTTATGACAGAGTTAATGAATGACGACGCATTGTTATCATTGAAAATTGCCTTTACCTATATGCCAAAGGCAATTGAAGTTACTAAGTACGAATACGGTGATCAATATCAAAATATACTTGATCATATAGAAGCCGTTAGAGCGGTTCTGTTAATAAACGATGTTGACCCGGACGAGGTATATGGTGAAATAAATCCAAGCACCTCGCCTAATTCATCCTATTGAAAATATTATTTTTGCGGCAAGCCTTATAAAAAAGTTTGGAATTAAATTAATTTATAGATCTAATTAATTTTATTTCCCAGACCATATCGCGATCTGTTTATTAGCGAGTCACCATTATTTACAGATCAGTAGGTTAAGATATTTATCTGAGCGACTACGATAAAAATTTTATGTTATGCACTACTCAAGCGTTTTCGATGTGAAGGCTATGTTAATGATGCGGGAGGCGCGGAGGGTAGAAGCATGCTCAGTTGAGTAGGGCCTGGTGATCTTTCAGGAGTTAATATTGATAATCTAAACACGACTGGGGCAGGTGACTGTTGAGCAATTTTTGGTGACTTATCTGTTACATGCCATAGTCACGTTCTACCTTCGCTATTCGGATCTTAAACGACTCATACCACCGGTCATGCCCTAAACGCTGAGCTGTTTGGTGTTCTAGGTTGGCCTTCCAGTTTTTTATAGACTCAATATCGGCCCAATAAGAGATGGTTATACCTATATCCTCCTTTGCAGACTCAACGCCCAGAAATCCTGGTTGCGTTGATACTAATTCAAGCATCTTGGCGGACATTGCACCATAGCCGTTGTCGCCCGTAGATCGGAGTGACGTAAAGATTGCCGCGTAATAAGGCGGCTTAGGGGTTTTTGCTATAGCAGTCATTGTTTCGAAATCCAAGGTTAGAGGTGCGGCTTGGTTGCTTTTTACGTGGACAATATCGGCCGGGCATTGGGCCTGGCTGCTCTATTCTGGGCACGCGATGGTAAACAAATAAGAATCCCATGGACAAAGTTTCTAATTTAAATCCCTCTAGCTTGTTATTATCATAATTACTACGGGAATTGGCATCTTTGGTTTTCCAGCATAAGATTACCGTTCTGGTCTCGGCATTCAGGAATAGACCAGTCCCGGCCTGAAAGCTCAAAAAAAGCTACACTAGATAGGATTAAGAAAAATAGTATCCCACCTATACTCACCTTCTTAATATTTTTGCCTCGAATTACCTTATCAATAATTATTTTAATTAATAATGCAAAAAACCCCAAAGAACCAATGAAAAATATAAAAATCGACCAATCCATTATTTCAAAACTAAAATTCAATATTAATCTCCCAGTTGAGCTTAACGATTGTAGTGAAAATGCAGCAATGCTACGTTTAATACTTTTGATTTTTAACTACTATTACCTTGGTGCCGACAACGTGGTCGGGTAAGCACTTTTAAGATTTTAAAAAAACAAAAAGGATAGTAATGATGCTGACTAATTAACCAATAACTGGGATCAATGAAACACCCCAATAGAAACCATACCTTTTAGCCAAGGCAGGGATGTACGCATGCATGTTTTCGGTTGTTACTATCTGTATGTTTAGAATTTATTTGCTTATATATCCATTGTTGCTTCATTTGAGTTGATAGTATTGGTTTGCATGCGGCTCCTTGATAGATTTCTTACCCAGCTAACAGATTGTCCTTCGGCACCCGCCATTTTATTGGTCACTAATTGTTTTTGAAAAGTTAACAATTAAAACCGACCCTATGCTAGATAGTCTCTCGCTTACTCGGATTTCTGTCAATTTAATAAGCCCGGAAAAGGCCGCTGGAGGGGTTGATTAGTGGGTCGGATTGATTTTGATGCATCCTATATAAACTGGTTTCTTCAGAGGACTACAGACAGAGCTTTTATAAGTATCGAATACTGCCCATTGTTCTTGGAGGCGAATCCGGGCTGCATTGGGCTTGCCCTTATCAGCCTGTTGCGCGCCGGATCTCGGTGACGTTGCAGGTCAGTTCTTTAGGATAGTCGCGGAAGGCAGTTCGATAACACCCATAAAGAGATACCCATGCTGAGTAACAATCCGAACAGGCTTTTTGATCCGTTATTGCAGCGCAAAGACCTTTTCCCCTCCAGCCTTGATCAGCCCATATTGCGGCTGCACCACTGAGACCAGCACGCTGGCCAGTGATGCAGGGAACTGCACCGATAGACCCTTGGGGCGCGCAAAAGCGTGCTGCGCGGATAAACGAAACTCAACCAAGCCTTGTCCTGCTTCGTCTTCATGGCCTGTTTCATAAGCCTGATAGCTCTCGGACATAAAGACCAGGGCCTCTTGTTCCAATTTAAGCTCTATCGCACCGGCTAAGTATTCCGCCAGTTTGTCGTTTAAGGCATCGGACGATAGGTCCGCTTGCGTTAATAACAAATCGGTCTCGCCGGTTAACCAGGCGCTGGGGTCAGACAGAATGGTTTGCCAGTCGTCGATGTCGATGAGTAGACGCACTTCAACCTGGCCATCCCGCAAGATGATCTGCGCTGAGTTTTGTGGGAACTCATGGGCATGCCCGACAGTTAATATCAGACTGCTTAACAGTATAAATACCGGACGAATCAGTTTAAGCAGGCTAAAGCGCCTGCTCATTCGAGCTTGGTTGAATCTAATCACGACAGAGTGTTCCCGATTCAACAGCGCCATCGTTACTGATGGTGCGTTGGTTAAAATCGAAACACTTCGGATCGCTCGTGGACGGCTTAAAGATTGAATAATAGTCTTCGCCCTGATAGCTGTAAGTCATTGTGCGTGTGCCATCAGCCGTCTCGCTGTGTTGCAAGTTTTCAACGCCGCCTCGAGGCGGGTTTAAATCGGAGCGGATAAATGCACCGCGCATCGGTGATACGCGCGGCAATATGGTGGTATCCACCTCGCCGACCAAGCATTGAAAGATGTAAGGAGGTTCTTCCGAGGTATGATAGCGGTAACCAAAGCTGCCATCGGCCTGGCCATTACAAACATCCAACGAACCCTTCTTAATGGCGCTGCCGTCTGGATTTTCATCGCCAAAGAGTGGGTAGCCGTCGTAGCCCCAGCCCAAAATCGTGGTGGCATTGGCATTCTCGATGGTGTCTATCATGCAGATGGGTTTGGCGTGGTAATGGTAATCGTCACCGCGGCCGGCATGGCCACCGCATACATCCAACTGGCCCAACGCCAGCGTGTCCATCTTGGCATCATAATTATCCAAGTCCAGATCGCCCTGAGCGGAATAGTCGTAAATCGGTACCCCATTTATGGCAATGCCTAAAGCGGCATCAATTGAGGTTTTTTCGGCGGCCATTTTGGGCGCAAGCGGAATGGGCGCAGCGTTTCCGGGTGCGGGTACCGGTATCTGTTCATTGGTCCCGGTAATGCCGGTCATTAATTCATGGTCCGGATAGGTATCCGACACCAGGTAGGCGTGTGATTCATCACAGGTCACCACCACCTCGGTGAAGCCAGAATCGCTAACGGATGCCTGGACGATTGCGCACGCCTTAGAATCGACACTCTCTTTGATACTCGGTACCGCATTAACAACGCGCTCTTGTGGAGTACGATCGCCTTCGTCGGCCCGGCCACCCTCTGCTCTGACGGGACGTTCATCGCCGTCTTCAGGTCGTGGCGGGCGCTCATCACCGTCTTCAGGTCGTGGCGGGCGCTCACCACCGTCTTCAGGACGTGGCGGACGATCTTCACCGTCTTCAGGTTTAGCGGGCCGGTCATCGGCAGCGCCGTCGCCCGCAAGGATGTCACCGTCACCGGGGACGCTGGCAAAGGACCGTGCAAATCCCACGGTCAAGGACGTCGAGGCTAATAGGGCGTCGGCCATCTGGGCTCTGAGCTCTATTGGTGTGATCTCGCTGGCGTCGCTTATCTCAAGCGTGTCAGACAACGCATAGAGGTGAAAAGTGTAGTCTTTACTGCCAGTGCCCTTTGAGCAAGGCGGCGCATAGGCCAGCTTGGGATTGACGCTGTTGCCGCCCATGGTGCCGACGATGGAGCCTTCGCTTACCGACTTCACGTTTGTAGGGATGTTATAGAGTGTCCAGTACCAGTGAACGTCATCAGGTCCGGCTTCATGGTCCATCAGCACAACCAATGACTCGGTTCCCTTGGGAACACCGCTCCAAGCCAGTGGCGGTGAAACCCCTGCGCCGTCACAACCATACTGTTCAGGTAACGTGCCGTTATCGGTCATGACACTGCTGGAGAGCACCAGGCCATTATCGGCTAGCGCAAAGGGCGCTAGCAGCGAGAACGTTAGTACCGCCATTGCGGCCTTCTTAGGTAGAATTTTAGTACGCATCTGACGAATTCCTTACTCGTATTTAACAGCCGTATGTCCAGCTGATATTAAGTTATACCGGGCATAATGACAAACTTACTCGCGCCGGATTCACCTGAAAGCCCGGTTTTTTCCCTTTCATCCTAGTGTCTTGGTTTTGGGCTGTGCAAATAATGTACTGGTCCGCCCTTTAGCCCGGTAATGTCGTAGCATTGGATCCGGCAAAGGACCGATCTACTGACATAGGCCCGTGAACAGATCTCTTTCAGGACTGGATTGCTGTAATCGGTGCGTCTAGAATAGTCCGGCGTTTAAGCCAAGTCTGCTGGCTCTTTATTGCATCGTTGCTAGCAGTCGGCTCGCGAAGTGCGTGCCTGGCCAGCGTTTGGGTTAACTTTGTTGCCGCATAGGAGGACCACGCCAATGCTACAAAACCCCTATTTTAAAATGAGCCTCACCTCCTTGGTAAAACTGAGCCATACCTCCTTTGTAAAACTGAGCCACAGCCCTATGAGTCGGCGATGAAAGACGGCATTAGCAACCTCCAACGTCGTCATCTGCTTACTCAGATGCTGCGCCTACGTCGCTTTGAACAACGCTCCACTAAACTGGTTCATGACGGCTCAATGCACGGCCTTTTGCCCCAGGTATGGCGCGAAGGTGCTATGGCTGTGGGTGTGATGCAGGCCTTGACGGCCGACGATCGGGTTGTTGCCGCTGCGCGCTGCCATCTTTATGCCTTAGCCCTAGGGGTGCCCATGAATGATGTGATGGCGGAATTGTTTGGCAAAATCACCGGGCCCAATCGCGGTCGGGGCGGAAGTTTTCATCTCTATGATCGGGACCGGCGCTTCTATGGCGATCACAGTTTGGCGGCCGGCGGACTGCCGATGGCGGTCGGTTTGGCCTGGTCCGATAAGCTGCAGCAGCGCAATCGAGTTACCGTCTGCTTTGCCAGTGCGAGTCTGAGCGCGCCCAACGAGTGGGTTGGTAGCTTAAATTTGGCGCGTTCAGCAGCGCTGCCATTGCTCTGTATCGCTGCAAAGCCGCGCACGGGACAGACATCTGGCGCGCCCCTGGCCAAGGCGGGTCGCATATCGGAGCCGGATGACCCGCTATTTGAAGACCATCTATTCGAAGACCATTCATTCGATGGCCAGGCGATCGAAGTCGACGAGTCGGATGTGATCCACGTTGCAGCGGCGGCCAAGGCGGCCTGCGATGCCATTCGGCGCGGAGAGGGGCCTCAGTTTCTGGCTTATGATTGCCGTCCTCTAAGAGTGGGTCAGCCAGGCCTGGATGACACCGGCAAGCAGGTGCTTAATAGTGCGGAGCCGGCCGCCGAAAGTTGGCCAGATCCGGGCGCTATCGAGCATTTGAGTCAATGGCTGCGAGACCACAACAAGCTGTCTGACGCGGCGGGTGCGGCGATTGAAACCGCACTGGACTGGGAGTTTAATGAAGCCGTGCGCTTTGCCGAAGCATCGGGCCGTGAACCGGCCAATGCGCTGTTCGACCGTATTTTCGCGCACCCCTAGGGTATAAACCCGGAGGTCTAAGATGACGAAGATAACCTATTGGGCGGCCATTCGGGCTGCTATCGAACAAGCCATGGCGAGCGATAAGCGGGTGGTGCTGATGGCCCAGGCGGCGCACCAGCCCGATGAGGGTTATGGCTTGGCCAATGATCTATCGGCCCGTTTCAGTCCGGAACGGGTGCGTATTTGCCCATTGTCTGCCGCGGACTTGGTGTGCGCCGGTATTGGCGCCGCGCTGGGCGGGCTCAAACCCGTGCTGGAAGTGTCGAGTGCTAATAGCCTCGCGGTGCTTGCCCCGCTGGTGAGCAATGCCGCCAGCTTGGGTTTCAAGACTGGCGGCCAGCTGTCCGTGCCCTTGGTGATCCGCATGATGGCCGGCGCAGCGCAACCGTCGCCCAGCCTGGCCAATTGGATCGCGCAGATCCCGGGCATAAAGGTGCTGGTGCCGGCCACGGTTACCGATGCCCGCTATATGTTGGCTGAGGCGCTGGCGGACCCGGAGCCAACGGTTATCTTTGAGCATCGGCTGCTCTACAATAAAGAAGAGCGGTGCACCCCCCGAACGTTGGCTTACAGCGCCGAACGAGCTCTCGTGCGGCGCCCCGGCAACGATCTGACGCTGATCGCTTACAGCGCCTATTTAGACGAGGCCCTCGCCGTCGCCGACCGGCTGCAGGCGAGCGACAATAAGTCCATCGAGGTCATCGATCTGCGCTGTCTGCGACCTCTGGACAGTGAGACCCTGTTTAAGTCGGTGCGCAAAACCCATCGGGCGGCCCTGGTCGATGAGAGCTGGAAGACCGGCAGCTTTGCCGCGGAAATCTGTGTCCAACTGGTCGAACATTGTTGGCCAGATCTGCATGCGCCGATTCGGCGAGTGTGCTCGGCTGAAGTGCCGCTGCTTTATCCAGACCATTTGACCCAGGCCGCTCGGCCCCAGCGCCGCGACATTGAAGCATTGGCGCGGTCGGTTCTGGGCCTGGTCGGGTAGGGCGGCAGCAAGCGATGACCGTCAGACCGGTTTTGCCCGCTGTGGCGGGTAAATTCTCAATTGTTAACATAAATACCAGCCTATTGGTGCTTTAGCATGCAATTTGCTAAATAACGGGTGTAATGACCTTGGGAATATGGCATAAATGCTTGAATTAGCTGTAAAAATTAGCACTTTCCATTCGAGATCCATCTGAGGTTCATATGTGTCCAGCAAAGGTAGTTGACGGCGTAACAAGAGGCTTTGTTATTCCAATTGGGGGGGCAGAAGAACGCAAAAGTGATCCGGCAATACTGAAACGTTTTGTAGAATTAAGCGGCGGCAAAGCGGCCGTGATCGTCATCATTCCAACCGCGTCTAAGCTGGCGGATACCGGTGCCAACTACGAGCAGGTATTTCTCGAGTTAGGCGCTCACCAGGCTGTGTCCTTGGCCATTAGCTCACGCGACGATGCCGCTCGGGCAGACTATCTTGAGCTGCTGCAACAGGCGACTGGCATCTTTATCACCGGCGGTAACCAACTGCGCCTGTCCACCATTATTGGCGGTACGCCGGTTGCGCAAGCGATCCGTAAACTCAATGCTGGCGGTGTGCATGTGGCGGGCACCTCGGCCGGAGCGGCCATTATGCCCGAGCATATGATCGCCGGAGGACCTACAGGCGCCTTGCCCAATGAACAGGGCGTGACCTTTGCACCGGGCTTGGGGCTGATCAATAAGGTGCTGTTGGATCAGCATTTCAGTCAGCGCAATCGGTTAGGGCGCTTGCTCTCCGCCGTGTCCTATAACCCATTTGCATCGGGCTTGGGTATTTGTGAAGATACAGCGGCCTTTATCGGGCCGGATGATATGCTCGAAGTAGTCGGCAGCGGCAGCATCACGGTAGTGGATCCTTCGGGTCTAAAACACAGTTCGATGGCTGACGCCCGTATCGGCGAAGCCATCACCCTGATTGGTCTCACCCTGCATATGCTGAGCAGCGGCGCAAAGTTCGATTTAAATACCCGAGAAGCCTTTCCGAAGTGAGTCGGTTGATGTTCAGATGCCACTGACCTATGAAATCCATTTGAGTTGACGGCGCGCCTTGCTGCTCAAGTTCGAACTTAAATTTAAATAGGAAATGCCCAATGAAGTATGTTTCTTCCAATGTCTATGTCGGTCCCAGCGTTTACGCGCACTTCCCGGTCATCCGTCGAGTTGTGGATCTGGGGATATTGGAAGACTACCCCTCAGTCAAGTTGGGTGAGGCCTTTATCGATGGCCTCGTGGCCGCCTTACCGGGCCTCGATGACCACGGTTGTTCCTATGGCGTGCCCGGTGGCTTTATTCGCCGCCTGAAAGAAGATGAAGGCACCTGGATCGCCCATATTTGGGAACATGTGACCTTGGAGCTGCAGTGCATGGGCGGCAACAAAGTCAGCTTTGGGCGGACCCGCGGCGCGGGCGCGGTCGGTCACTACAACATGGTGTATGAGTATCACCAAAAGGATGTCGGCCTGGCCGCATCCGATCTGGCGCGCCAACTGTTGATTTCGCTGATGCCGGCTGAAATTCAAGGCCAATTGAACAGCCGAGTCGATGACGATTTTGATTTTGAGCAAGAACTGGCCGACTTTATCCGCTTTGCTCAGCGCAAGGAGTTTGGCCCCAGCACCCAGGCGCTGGTCAATGCCGCCGAGGCGCGCAACATCCCGTGGTTACGCCTTAATGAATACAGTCTGGTGCAATTCGGGCACGGCAAGTATCAGCAACGGATTCAGGCCACCATTACCAGCATGACCAAGCATATCGCCGTGGAAATTTCCTGTGACAAGGAAGAAACCCATAACTTGCTCAACAGCCTGGGCCTGCCATTACCCCAACAACGCCTGGTCTATTCACAAGAGAAGGCGCTGTCTGCGGCCAAAACCATCGGCTTCCCGGTGGTGGTTAAGCCCCTCAATGCCAATCATGGCCGTGGCGTGTCGATTAATCTGACCACCCCCGAGATGGTCGTGACCGCCTTTGATTACGCACGTGAGTTTGGCACCGGTAAGGCCGTTTTAGTGGAGTCGTTCTTGACCGGTCTGGACCATCGCATGCTGGTGGTCAATGGCGAGCTGGTCGCCGTGGCCAAGCGAGTCCCCGGCCATGTGATCGGCGATGGCGTCAGTTCGGTTGCCAGCCTGATCGACCGAGTCAATGAAGATCCACGTCGGGGCGTGGGCCATGAAAAGGTGCTCACGCGCCTGGAGCTGGATGCCCAAGCCCTGAGGTTGCTGGGTGAAGCCGACTATACCGCCGATACCGTCTTAGCCCAGGGCGAACTGTTCTATCTGCGTGCCACCGCGAACCTATCGACCGGCGGCACCGCGATCGACCTTACTGATGTCGTGCACCCCGATAACCGGGCCATGGCCGAACGGGCGATCAGCGCCGTCGGGCTCGATATAGGCGGGGTCGATTTTTTGACCTCCGATATTACCCAATCCTATAAGGACGTCGGGGGCGGTATTGTTGAAGTCAATGCCGCACCCGGATTCCGCATGCACGTGGCCCCGAGCGAAGGGCAGCCGCGCGATGTAGCTGGCAAGGTCTTGGACATGTTGTTCCCAGTCGGCGAGCCGGCGCGCATCCCCATTGCCGGTATTACCGGTACCAATGGTAAAACCACCACCTCACGCATGCTGTCCCATATTCTGAAAACCGCGGGTCATATAGTGGGCATGACCTCGACCGACGGCGTGTATGTCGACGGCCGTCTGTCGGTCAAGGGCGATATGACCGGGCCGGTGTCTTCGCAAATGGTGCTGCGCGATCCCCTAGTTGACATTGCCGTACTGGAAACGGCGCGCGGCGGTATTTTACGCGCCGGCTTGGGCTATCGTGAGACCGATGTGTCGGCTTGTTTAAATGTCCAGGAAGACCATCTGGGCCTCAAGGGTATCGATACCGTCAGCCAACTGGCCGAGATTAAGCGCGTCGTGGTCGAAGTGGCGACCGATACTGCCATTCTCAATGCCGACGATCTGGAATGCGTTAAGATGTCGGCCTATGTGAAGGCTAAAAACATCTGCTACGTCACCATGAATTCCGGCCACAGCCTAGTGCGCGAGCACATCCGGGCCGGTGGCCGGGCGGTGGTGTTGGAACGGGGCATCAATGGCGAGATGATTACTATTTTTGACAAGGGCGTGCACATTCCGCTGTTGTGGACCCATCTGATTCCGGCCACGCTCGAGGGAAAGGCGACTCATAACGTGCAAAATGCCATGTTCGCCGCGGCCCTGGCCTTTAGCCTGAACAAGCGCCTTGAAGATATTCAGCACGGCTTACGCACCTTTAATACCACCTTCTTCCAAGCCCCAGGGCGGATGAACGTATTCGATGAACACCCTTTCAGGGTCATACTCGACTATGCGCATAACGCCGACGGCGTGCGCTCGATGAGTGAGCTGGCGTCCAAGCTGGACGTGGATGGTAAGCGTATTGTGGTCATTGCCGGTCCGGGCGACCGCCGCGATGCCGATCTGGTCAATATCAGTCGGGCCGCCGCGGGCCACTTCGACCTCTATATCTGTAAGGCCGATGACAATCGGCGTGGCCGCGGTGACGATGAGGTGCCGCAAATGATTGCCCGCGCCTTAATCGAGCAGGGCGTTCAACCCGAGCAGATCCTGGTCATTGCCGATGAGGTGGATGCCATCGACAAGGCCTTAAATCTGGCCGATCACGGCGACCTGGTGATGGTCTTCGGCGATGCCATTACCCGCTGCTGGAAGCAAATTATTCAATTTAATAACGTCACCGGTGGCCAGAGCACGACACCCACCAAGGCGCCTCAAAGCCTGGTGTCGATGTTGGATGCCGAGGAGCCCGACACCTTTGTATTGCAACCGGGTATGACCATTGTTAAAGACGAACGCGGTGTCCGAGTTGCGTTTGACACCGAAGAAGGCAGCGATTAGAGGGTCGTCTCGATGATAAATATTCAATTGGATGACAGCCGACGACTGACCGGCAAAAGCCTGCTCTGGGATCACCCGGGCGCCATTATCGACGGTTTTGTGCAGGGCATCGACAAGGCCACCGTGGTCGCCCGCTGGCAGGATTTTGCCCACCAACTGCTGCGGGCTGTGGCATGGCCCGATGAACAGACCTGCGCGCGTATTTTTGAAAATGGCATTAGCGTGGCCATCAGTGCACCCGTGGATGCCCTCTACAGCGCCTGCGAACTCAATGAGGCGGCCTGGGAGTTTGCCCGGGCCGACCTCACCAGCCAAACGGCTGAGGAGACCTGGCCCGGTTGCATCGAGCGACTGCGTAGCGCGATTGCCGCCGAGGCGCATCCAGAGCTGCTCGATTTATTGGCCCTGGCTAAGCAGCAGGGCGTGGTCGGCCTAGCCGATGACGATGCGTTCTCGCTCGGTGCCGGACCGAGCGCTCAAGTGTGGCCGATCGCCGCCTTACCCGCCCCGGCGGACATCCACTGGGCCGATTACCAGAACATACCGGTCGCGATGGTCACCGGTACCAATGGTAAATCGACCAGTGTGCGCATCTTATCGGCCATGGTCGAAGCCTCAGGGCGTCGTTGTGGCGTGACCTCAACCGATTTTATTCGCATTGGCAGCGACATTATCGATCGCGGCGATTTCTCCGGTCCCGGGGGGGCGCGCATCGTCTTGCGTCACCCCAAGACCGAGGTCGCAATATTAGAGGTCGCCCGCGGCGGCATCTTACGTCGTGGTCTGCCGATCGATCCAGTCGATGTATGCCTGGTGACCAACGTCGCAGAAGACCATCTGGGCCAATACGGCATTAACACTGTGGAGGCCCTGGCGCAGACCAAGCTGGTGGTCAGCAAGGCCCTGTCGGGCGGTACGCTGGTGCTGAATGCCGACGACCCGCTCTTGGTGACTTACGCCGAACCGCTCAGCGTGCGCCAATGCTGGTTTGCATTGTCCGAACACAACGAGGTGATTGCGCGTCATCGGGCCGCGAACGGCCCGGTCTGCTTTATGCGCGCCGGCATGCTGGTCTACTTCGACGGCCAAGCCGAGCACGATATGGTAGCCGTCGACGCCATACCGATGACCTTGCAGGGCGCTGCGGTGCACAATATCAGCAATGCCTTAGGAGCCATCGGCGTGGCCCAGTGCCTCGGGCTGGATAGAGCCGACATTGCCAGCGCCCTGGAGCAGTTTGCCAGTAACGTGAACGATAACCCGGGCCGAGGCAATCAGTTTGAAGTCAAGGGCGCCCGGGTCATCCTCGATTTTGCCCACAATCTGCACGGCATTGAGGCCATGGCCAATACCCTGGCCAAGCTGCCGGCACAGCGTAAATACCTGATGCTGAGCATGGCCGGGGACCGATCGGATCGAGAAATATTGGCCGCCACCAGCGCCGCAATGGTCATGCAGCCCGATCTGCTGATCGCCGCCGACTTGCCGGTCTATTATCGCGGCCGCAAGCCGGGTGAAGTCACCGACCTGATTGCCCAGGCCGCCCGGGCCAGCGGCATGGCCGACAGCGCGATCGAATACGCCGCCGATCCGGTGGCCGGCACCAAACGCATTGTCAGCCAGCTGCAAGCGTCTGAATTGGCGCTGTTGTTTGCCTTGTCGGATCGCGATGACATTGTTGAGTTGCTTAATCTGGGCTAGCCCGACAGCCAGCGCTTTATGCTCCATAAAGCGCTGCGTCAACCGCCGCACATACCCAATCGACTGCAATTCCCCTAGGCCATTCTGGCCACATCACCTACTGACCCCGAAGCGATCAAAATAATCGCCTCGACCCGCCTTAATCGTTGCGATCCCCATCACGCAAAATCGTCGAACTCTGTGATAGAACTGAGCCGTTAGCTATGTCACTAACGCGCAATCCACATGTGAAGTCGAATGCCAAATAACGATAAGGAGCTCCACAATGGCCAAGATCTGTCGCAACTATAAAAAGTGGGTGGAAGAGAAAATTGAACAACCGATTGATGAGTGGGTCGAAAAAACCGAAAAACGCTGCAAGAAACGCAAATGGTATGATCCGCGTCGATGGTTCTGCTGGCTGGTCACAACGCTGGTCAAGGTGGTTCGCTGGGTGGTGGTGTGGGTGGGTAAATGGCTTACCTATGTGGTCTGTCAGATCGTGACCTCGGTACTCAACTTTCTCGCCGTGGTCGTGGGGTTGATTTTGTCTATCCCCATTATTGGCCGTTTAATTGGCCTGATCTGGCACGGCTTGATCGATCTGTTCTGGCGTATTATCAGCCTGCTCGACGTGCTGGCCGGCATCTTCGGGCTGCACCTGCCCAAAAAGCTTAGAGTCTGCATCATTATTTTGATCGATGAGAAACGCAATCCGATGGCCACCGCCGCCAGCTTGCAGCCGGATATCGATAAGGCCAAGCAGATATATAAGGATACCTGCAACGTAAAATTCATCGTCAGCGCGATCCACACCCTGGCCTCTCCGGCACCCAAAGCCAACCTGGACCCTAACTGTGGTGCCGGCGCGCTCGGCGACGACCTGTGGCTTGCCGGCACCTATTACGAGAACAACGCCAATGTGCAGTGCTTTGACAGCGCCTTTTTGCGCCTTATTGGCTATGCCGCCCCGGTTGTGGTCTTTGCGGTGCGCGCTGTGGCCAACAACAAGGGCTGCTCACTCGGGCCCTTCACCGACTATGTCACCATTGAGGGTAAGGACCCGATCTGCCTGGCGCATGAAGTCGCTCATGCCTGTGGTCTGTGGCACAACGGGGGACGCGCCAATCTGGCCAATCATATTTGTGGCGGTACCGAACTGAAAGGTTGGCAGATTGAGATCGTGCGCAGTTCTCGGCATGTGACCTTTTTGTAGGGCACGGAAGGGCTATCCGGTTATAACTGTGCCTTGGAGCGGTAGATGTGAGAAAAAGCAACCAATATGTTGCTAGTTATTTAATAAGAAGCTAATATGTTTCTAATTTATAATTAGCAACATATAAGGTGCTTTATGGGGTCCTTGCTCGAGCAGATTAAAACACGTCGCATTGCACAGGCACTCAAACAGCACGATATGCTGCTGCGCGTCGGCATGTCACGGCAGCAGTATCAGCGGCTGGAATCCAAAGGCAATCCTCGGCTCGATACCCTTGAACTCATTGCCAAGGGGCTGCAGAGCGAATTATTGCTGATTCCACAGGAAAAGCTAACCCCTGTGTTGGCTATACTGGCAGATGATGCCAGCAAATCTATTCAGCCAAGCCAATCATCCCAAGAAAACCCGAGGTCATTAAACGATGATCCCTGGCAGGGACTGCTGGGAGAAACGGAATGACAACAGACATCCGCGATGAAGTGACTGTATTGCAGCTCATCCTCCATGGAACACTCGTCGGCTACCTATCGGGCTTCAAGAATGGCCGCAATGTTTTGAGCATCGCGGATGCGTTTAAAAATAGTCCTAACCGACCGACCTTTAGCTTGATTACCCACCCCAACTTCCCCAACGCAGCCAAGTTAATGGCAGAGCCGTGGGCGCGGAATCAAAGGCTGCACCCTATACTGTCAAACCTACTGCCAGAAGGCTCTTTACGTGAGCTGATAGCACAAGGTCTGAAGGTGCACGTTGATAATGAGTTTCACCTTCTCTCGTATCTCGGTGAAGATTTACCTGGGGCTATCAAAGCAATACCCATGGAGCCTGAAGATGTTCCTGACTATTTGCTCGACTCCGTATTAAGCGCGCATGGTAAGGCCAAGGCGATTAAATTCGTTAAAATCAGCCAAGACAACAAGTTTTCCTTGGCTGGCGTGCAGATGAAATTTTCCATGAAGGAAAAGGATGGGCGCTATAATCTATCAAAGGGGGATGTACTAGGTGACTGGATCATTAAAACCGCATCAACAAAACACAAATATGTACCGCTGAACGAATATACTTCAATGTCTCTTGCTGGGCTAGTAGGTGTTGATATACCTGAGATCAAACTCGTTGATCTGGACAAACTTGATAATCTGCCACAAATTAACTTACCCGACGAGAAGCAGGCCTTTGCCATCAAACGTTTTGATCGTGAGGATGACCAGCGTATCCACATGGAAGACTTCGCACAGATTTTGGTGAAGTACCCACACGAAAAATACACCTCGGCAAAACGAAGGAATTTTATGGTGCCTCAATGGCGCATTTCCAATTGTGGGCAGAAAAATCAGGTATCCCATGGCGGGCCATAAAACCACATCTAGTTGACACGCTAAGCAAGGCACGCGAGCTATGGCCTGACGCGCTAGAGGCACTGCCGATGCATGATGGACACAAAGAAGGATTGAAAGACCATTGGGGCAGGCTACACAAAGACTTTAAAATTAACACCACAAAGACAACTAACTCGCGGTTAAGGAATAGTTAGCGTTCGCATGTCGTATTTTTTTACGAAAATTCATAGGCAATCCACCCCCGCCCCCATATTAAATTTTTTTAGATTTTCGTCACAAAAAATCAAACACACTATTGCCTTACATTTTTCTGACAGACAAAATCCTTTTTTTTGATCATCACTAACAAAAAGGATAAACCAGATGCCCAACATCCTACCTCGGGTAGGGCTAATTGCAGTTTTTATTACCCTGAGTTCGTTAACCCATGCCAATTGGACAGACACCGAACCCGCCGGCCGACCGCTCAGTCAAAGTTACGGTCTGGACATTATCGATCACTACACTGGCACCTCTGCCGTACTGCAAAATGACTACAATATTCAGCTCGGCAGCCACAGTCAGTTTCCCTTAGTCCGATCCTTTGCCTTAGGCAGCGGCGCCTTACCGGGCGGTTACGCGGCACTCTATGATCTCTATAGTTTGGGCCAGACCCGGGCTGTTTCCAGTGCCTATTGTAGCTCCATTAGCCTAGCCAACCCCGCCGCCTTTAGAGTGCATTCGGGCAGCACGGTGACCTTCTTACCAGACCATTTCGATGCCGGGCAGGGCGTGTATCTGTCTAATTCAAATTGGCAACTCGATTGCACGCCCGACGACGCCTCTTACCGGCTTCAGCTAACGTCCCCAGAGGGCCTGCGATATTACTATCGCGACAGTGCGGCCAATGCCTACTTGGCGCAACGCCAATTGGGGCTGCCCAGCACCTTGATGGATAGCGCAGGCAACTATTTGAGGTTAAATCTATTAAGTGTGCAGACACTGGAACTGACCTCACGGTTCAATCAATTTGTGATCGATACCGACAAGGTGACGATCAATACCCGGACCGAACCCATCGCCCGGTTTGCCATCACGAATCGGTCAAAACAACTGACCGTCACCTATCAGGGCGGTGGCACCTGGCAATACCACTACGATTCGGCAACCCAGCAGCGCGTATGCAATCCATTAGGCGCTTGCGTCACGGTGGTCTACGCCGCCAGTCGCTTGGACGCGCCCCACAACACACCCAGAGTCGCCTCGCGCCAGTTCAGTATTCCGGCCCACGGCAGCTACAGCATTGGCTACCTCTATAGGCGTGACAGCGACGGCGCCTTGGTGACCACCGCCAACCACGGGGTTTACCAAATGGCCTACCGCTTTTATGAAAAGTGGTCCCCCAACAGTACCGTCTACAACTGGCAAAACGGCGCCCTGTTACAGCAAACCCAGTTCGACAACGCTGGCACCTACACTGACAAGCGCATGCAGTATCTGCAGGCCTATGCCCCGCCAGCAGGGACTGCCAATGCGAGCAGGCGTTCTCACGCCGTGCTTAAGGAGAGCGTTGAGAAGCGTTGGGTACCCAACGCCGGCGGTCAGTTTGTTTGGATCGGCAGCGTTAAAAAAACCCTCAGCGATTTTGACCGCTATTACCGCCCTCAGCTCACCCGTTACAGCTACCCCAGCACGGCATCGAGCGAGGGGCAGTCACCTGGCGCATCGGATCTGTTTCCCAGCATCGAAACCTACACCCGCTACGCCCAATTGCCCGGCATTCATCATCTGGGCCTAGTGGCAGAGAGCGGCATTAGCGGGTTGCCCTATAAAACCATTAACCGCTACCACGCCAATGGGTTGGTGCAGAGTCGATCGGAAAACGGGCGCATCACCCGATACGACTATGGCGCCTACGATGAATTGAGCCGCGTGACCGACCCCCTGTTAAACGTCACCACCTACCACGACTACCACCAGGGTGTGGCCCGCAAAGTGGCCGGACCGGAAGGCTACCGTGCTTCCCGAACGGTGAGCGAGGGCCAGATTACTGCGCAGACCCGATGGGGGAATCGCACCACCCGTTATGGCTTTGATGTGTTTGGCAAGCTGGAATGGGAACAGCCAGCCGAGGCCAGCCGAGCGACCATTCTGTACTCCTACGATTACCCGGCCAGCGGTGGCTTTTCGACCAGCCGGATCAATGGCACTCAATCCGAGACAACTCACTTTAATGGCTTGGGCATGGCCTACCGAGTAGAGGTGAATGGCACTGGGGTTGGCACCGGTTCGGCCTACCATTATAAGGTGGACTATCAGCACAATGATGATGGCAGCGTGAAATCCCAATCGGTGCCGATGCCCTATAGCCAAAATGTGACCGATGCCAATCGAACTCTTTTCAAACAACACCCTAACGGCCTGCGCTATGAAATTCGCGGCGCCGACGGCAGCCTAACCCAGCTCGATTATATCGGTCCGTTTGAGATAAAAGTAACCGATAAAGAAGGGGTGGTGAAATATGAGAAAAGCCGCCTGTTCGGTGACTTCGGTTCCGAAGCGGTGGTCGAGGTGCGTCATCCCGCCGGCGGCGATCACCCCAGCGCTGCCACACAGGTCAATATGAGCTATCTAGACAATGGTTTGCTCGACAAGGTTGTGGCGGTCGGTAAAACCCAATACTTCAATTACAACGCGGAAGGCCTATTGGCTTCCTATTCCACGCCCGAAACCGGCCTGGTGCAGTATCAATACGATGCCAACGGCCAGCTCGTCTACCGAAAGATTAATGAAGACAGCCCGGTGCGCTACCAATACGACGGCCTCGGCCGCCTAACCGCGGAAATATTTACCACCCCAAGCCTCAATGTCACGCACACCTACGACGACCTGAATCGTCGCCAAACCCTGCGCAAGAATGGTTTGAACTGGGCCTACACCACCGATAAGGACGATCAAATTCTAACCGCCCAGCTTACTCATATCACCTCCCAAGCCGTACCAGCCGTGATCAATACCTATCCGATCTATTCCAACTATTCCGGTCGATCGCTGCCGCCGCGCGGGCCCACTGGTCCGCAAACGGTTAGCCATGGCAAGAACATCGATGATGTCGGTGAGCTGGTGTGGGACTTTGCCTACAGTTACAGCCCAGAAGGCGTGCTCAATACGGTGCAATACCCAGATCGCGAGGTGGTGGGTTACCAACCCAATCGGATCGGCCAAAGCACCCAAGTGGGCGACTACATCAGTCAAATCCAATACTGGCCTAACGGCGCTTTGAAATCGCTGCGCTATGGCAATGGCCTGGTATCGAACTATCAACAGTCAGCCGACAGCGGCCAGATCAGTGGCATTCAACACGCCAACCTGTGGAGTAAGGCCTACCAATTTAGCAATGGCACCTATGTGTCGGGCATTACCGATCGACTCAATCCGGCTAAGAGTCTCAACTTCAGCTTCGACCAACTTTATCAATTAAAGCAGGTGAAAAATGCCCAGGGCGGAGTGATTGAGTCCTTTAGCTATTCGCCGATAGGGGATTTGGTGCGCAAGCAAACCGGCAATCAGGTGATCGATTACCTCTACAGCCCTGTGTCCAATCGGCTCAGCTCGGTCAAGAAAAATGGCTTAAACCAACTGCTCGGCTATTCACCCGACGGCCGAGTGATGACCTATGGCGGCGACAGCTATGGTTATTCGGATGACAAGCTATTGGTTGAATACGATAACAACAACGGCATCACCTGGAACTATCTATACGATGGCAATCACAACAAACTGCTCACTCTAAAAAATGGCCAGCCATACCATTACACCCTCTACGATCCCAGCGGCCGTCTGATGTTTGAGGAGCGGCCCGCCAGCGACGTGACCTCGAACCTGATCTATCTCGATAACCGCCTTATGGCGAAGCGCGATGGCCAATACGTACTCGACTATGTGGAATGCGATTACCAAGAAGACATAGCGCGCAAAAAAACCTACCTATATCACCGCCCAGTCTATCTGCAGAAGGGTACCGTTACCCAAGCCTATCTAGATAGCGGCGGACTAACCCACGGCGGTACCGCAGCGGTCGCCTTTGTCGGCGACTGCGGCACGAATGCCTACGACAGTTGGAATCACCAAATATTTCCCAATGAAGGGGCCCTGGCCGAGGTCAGCCCAGTGCGCCGGGAAAAGTGGTTATTTATCCAACAACGGGATTCTGCGGGCGTTCCTCACGGCAGTACTGGCGATCAATGGCTGTATGAATACCAAACCAAAACCGCCAACGGGGGCGTGCGCCGTGAATACGTATCCAGTGGTACCTGGCGGCACTATTACTGTTACCAACATTACCAGGTGTCGCTCTACCGCCGGCCCGAACTGATGAACACCGGCCGGACGGACCTTCTCGGCCGCTCCAGCGGCAAGTACCGCACCCAATCCAAATCGTGGCGCGCCTGGCAACGTAAGCCGAACTTCAACTGCCAAAATCCACCGTTAGATCCAAACCAAATCCCCTGGGGCTAAGGAGACACATATGAAATTGATCAACCGATGTTCAATGCTCCTCCTAGCGGCCCTGTTGCTCGGTACCGGGCTGCTATCCACCCTGGTGAGTGCCAACGCGGCTGGGGAAACCATTACCTTTTACCACCACGACCACCTCGGCAGCCCGATTATGGCCACCAACGAAACCGGCGCGGTCTTATGGATACGGGAATACAGCGCCTACGGTGACCCCAAAACCCAAGGCGCCGCCGAGACAGTGAGCTACGCCGGCCACGAGTATTACCCCGAGTCCAACCTGACCAATATGGGTGCCCGCTGGTACAACAGCGAATTGGGCCGCTTTATGTCGCCCGACCCGGTCGGGTTTAACGCAGGCAATACCTTATCGTTTAATCGGTATTTGTATGGGAATAATAATCCCTATACTTTTTATGATCCGGATGGGGAGTATTTTGACCTAGCCATTGAATTTGTTAGCATTGGCTTTGGTATATCCAGTGCAATTAATAATATTAAGGAAGGCAACTACGGGTCGGCCGCCTTAGATGTAGTAGGCGTCGCATTCGATGCCGGCATGGCACTGATACCGGGTGTTCCGGGTGGTGTGGGGATATTACGGCAGGGAGCGAAGCATGCTGATGATGTGGTTGCGGTTGTTAAGAAGGCAAAAAAGGCAAAACGGAATAAGGTAGAGCCTCATCCTGATGCTGAAGGTGCCCATACAACTTGGAAAACAGACCCGCAGACGGGGAAAATAACTCGTCATGAAACATACACGCCAAACGTTAAGAACCCAAGCGGATTTGACAAGGTACAAAGTACCGATTTGACTGGGGCGCCCCATATCAATAAAAACACTGGTGACGCCATACCCACACCTCATACCCAAGGAAAGGGTATTCCAGGTGGTGTACGCCCTGCTACCGCTGATGAAATACCGAGATGAATGGGAAATACATATGACTACGATGGAAAACAGTACCGATGTACTTGCTAAAATTCAAAGCTGGTACAAGAGGATGTGTAACGATGACTGGGAGCACACCTACGGGATATTCATTAGTAATATTGACAATCCTGGTTGGTCGTTAAAAATCGAAATTAAAGACACATACCTCTATGATATTGGTTTTAAAAAAATAGTTTTACAAAGAGAAGACGAGCATGACTGGATTACGTGTAATGTAAAAGATGGTGAGTTTCAGGGGTATGGAGGTCCAGGAAATTTAGCAGAATTACTTAACGTATTTCTTGTTTGGGCGGAGAGTATCGAGGCGTAAATATTGATAAACCCTGATGCAGTAATTTTTATTAGAAAGGGTGGGTTGAATGGGTATTTCTTCTTTGGGGTGAGGATTATACCAAAAAAATTGCATCAATTTAAAAACGCAAGGTTATCTATCACTTGCTCTTAAAGATTGTCCATATTGGTTTTTTGACAGTTGTACATGATCCAAAAATGGGGTTTAACTAGGAAGTACCTCGCGTTTTTCCACTTTAAATTTAAGGAGTACTCATGAAAAAAGGCAAGATCATTTGGGTTTTGATTATTTGGTTTCTGTGGGCTGTTGGAATGGATATCGAGTTGCTGTACCGCCACCAGAGCACCAATGACTATTTTGCGTATAGTAGTGCCGGATTAACCCCTCTATTTTTTATCTTAGCTGTCTCAGTTCTTATGCTTAATTTAAGCTCGTTGTTTTTTCTAATCAAACCCAAATTGATCGGTATTAAGGTTGCATATTCGGCATTAATCGCCGCAGCTATCTACAATTTACTGGCATGCGGTCTTGGGCTATTAAATATCGAAGGCATGAAGCAGGCATATAGAATGAGCAAAGAAAGCATGGGGTTGCCGATTCAGGAGGAGGCGTTACCAATGCTATTTTCTCCCACCGCTTTCGCCGGCATGCTGGGTGCATCACTGTTAGTCTATATCCTGATTGCGTTTCTAATTAGTAAGAGAAAGGCGTATTTTCGTGGGCAATAATAGGTCACAGTAAAGCTGTGGGTATAATAAAAAGGATCAGCTATTAGGAAGCTGAAAAGTTCGAACCTAATGAGCCCGTTAGTAATTATAATTAGACAAGATTCAGAAGCGAAAATTGAAGGTGGAATGTTGAAAGTAATGAGAAAATAATAACATACTTGATACCTGCCGGAATTGGTGTTTGCTATCTGAATTGGCTGTGCAGAACGCGTATAGTAAAACAATTAACATTAATTTATAAATAGGACTAAATAACATGGACTCATATCAACTGTCCGTATTTTACACAATAGTAATCTTGATTTTGGCAATATATGTCACCACGATAAGCGTTAAGTCTTTAGTTAATCCCGAGGATCTTGACTACTACTTGAGGACGTCACATAAGGCTAAATACATAGTAGAAAAATACGGAATTGAGAAATCTAAAGAACTGAGTAAAAAATATTTTATACCTTTAAGCCTTGTTATATGTGTGATTATGTTTGGGGTGGTCGTTAGGAATTTGTTTGTTCTTGTTCCGGTTCTTTTTAGAGGGTAGTCGAATCTCTGGAAACCTGGTCTTGTAATCCCCCCTTTTATAACCGATGTTAAAAGTAGGGTCCTAGGCGGCTATTGCGCTCAGCCCAGTAAGCCCACCAGTTGACCGTATCAAATACAACAGCAGCTAAAGCACCACCATTCACACCACGGTGTAACCGAGTTTTTGCCCGGTTTTATAAACCACCGTGGTCATGGCGGTGTCCGACAGATTGCGATGAAAAACCGTCTGGCTGGGTAGGGCGGACTTGGCGCGTTCAAACAGCGCGATGGCCGGTTCAGGGCCAAACATTGAGGAACGGTATGCAATACCGTCCAGTGCTGGCCACGCCTCATAAATTGCTTTCGCCCAACGCTGCGCCCGGATTCGGCTGCCTGAGTTGATCGCTGTTGATGCGCCGATTCGGGTGCAGAACGGGCCTTGCAGATCCAGCAGTTGGATGTCGCGTCGCAAAGCGAAACCGGCCAAAACAGGGCTGTTGGCCCGACGGTCAATAAGGCGGGTACTCTGGAAGTATTCAGCGAGGGCGGTGGGGATATGATTTGCGCCATGGGCGCCGTAGAGAATGCCTCGCTCTTGCGCGGCCGCGTTGGTGGACCTTGAATTGCTAATTAGATGATGGTCAAATCGACTGGCTAAGGGGCCAACGTGTCGGAATTCGTTCCAGTTCGATGGGTAGCGGCCCGATGTAGGGAAGAGCCGGCTGATGACGGTTGCCGCAGGTAGTACTAACACCACCGGTTTGATCAGGGCTAAGGCCTCTGCCGTGGGTGGGTTGGGGAACTTGGCGGTCACAATTGCGCCACCAATTGCGTTAAAATATCGGTATTGCCACCATTTTTTAGCCATTGGATCGGTGTAACGGGCACGTCTTCGAGTGACAGTTCCGCAAGCTCGGTATTAAAAAAACGATGTATCGACAGCGGATGCACATCTCCGCCCGTTCCAAGCAATACCGCTTTCATGCCGGGCAGTATTTTTCCGTCGATAAATTGCCATAACGGGTAGTAGGCCAGATCATCCAACCGAAAACAGTACAAAGCCTGCTGGGCGGTCATTTGGGAGATACGAGGCTTTGATACCTGGAGCAGTTTAGCGGCATCGGCGAAGAGGACTGAGCGCCGCCGCAGAGCTTCCATTTCAATGGCCACATCGGCCAGATGGTTGAGCATAAGTTCTGAGTCAACGGAGCTATTGACGCCGACTGCGCCGCCGGCCAGCAGAAAATCGCGTTCATCGTTAGAGAGCACGGCAACGGCTCGATCGGGCGCGTTAAAGGGGCGATTGACTAGGGAACGCGCTATCCCGATCAATACCGACTCTGGGCTACCCAAACCCGATTCTTCAATGATGCGTTGCGCGCTGGCAATATCAATCAGACTTAACAACCCTTAACGTTTCGTGTTGTTAATTATAACCCTAGGGCCGAATTAAGCACATTGTCAGCTGTATCGCAGTTCAGAGCTCACCACCTGGTATGTGTACCGAACTATTCAAAGCGGCCTGAGCCGCCAACTGCTTGTCGGTCCACAGCGTCTTCAAATGGTCGAGAATCCCTACTACCTGGGCTTCCGTTAAGATCCCCTTAAAAGCCGGCATAGTCAAAAACTCGCTACCGTTGTAGGGGTCGCGATGGCCATTCAGAGTCATCATCACTAGGTCGTCATCGGAATGGCGCCAGGTGTGGCCCTTGGCATTGTGGGGTGGGGGCGGTATATCGCCGAGGGCATTGGGTTTGGGCCAGGTGGGGTCGCCTTCGCCGCCGACACCATGGCAGGCTGCGCAGAAGGTTTGATACAGGGCTGGCCCAGATGGCTCGTCCGCCCTAATCGCAGTAGTGGACAGCCCCAGTAGCAACGTCACGGCCAATAGAGCCGGGCGTAACCGGCAGTCGGCCAGGCGTGTTACAAAGTTCACTATCAAGCGCTTGATCAGGTTATTGGCCAGGCTATTGATCAGGCTATTCATATACCTTTACCCAGTCGTTGTTGGCGCTGTTGAAAGACCACAGCTGGCCACTGGCGGTGCCCAGATACAGGGTGCCCATTGGACCCGACACTAGAGCCGTGGTCGCGTTATCGGGCACCGTCGTAATCGGCTGCCAGGTGCGCGCGCCGTCCTGGGTTTGGAATAGGGTTGTTGCGGTCGCCGCATAATACCAAGAGGGTTCTTCTGGCTGATAGGCCAAGGCTAAAAAGCCGTCGGACATGTCTTTCACATCGCGCCAAAAGCAGAAGCAGTCGGCGGTAAAGGCGATACCGGTCTGGCCGGTGGCAAAGATCCAACCGGTGTCCATGCTGTCGGGCATGTCACTGTGCAAATAGTCTGTGACTACGCCGCCCGGGCCGCCGTCCATATTGAGCCATTGGTCTTCGGGGGTGTATTTGTAAACGCTGGTCTGGTTGGCCGCATAGAGGATGTCGGTCACCGCAACGTTGGTGAATACAAAGTCCAGATTTTGGGTATCCAGACCCTGATTCAAAGGCTGCCAGTTCGGCGCGGCCAATGCCGTGCTGAAGAGTCCATCGGCACGAGTTGAGATCAACAAGTGTTTTTGCGCCCCCCATAGGGTCGCATCGCTTAACGCACTGTCGACATCGGGCGAGACAAAGGCTTTTGCTGTGCCGGTACTGGGTTCAAACAGTGTGATGTGGTGGGTCTGGGTAATTACCAGTTGGGCGGAATCGCTGATCCAATCGAGCGACTGAATCGGTTCCGCGGCGCTGGCAACTCCCACTAATGGACCGCTTAGGGCTGCGAGGAGGCAAAGGAGGGATCTGGTAGGGGCCATTCGGGGTGCCATAGGGTTAGGATTTCGGCCGTTAGTATCGCATTAAATCCGCTTGGGAAATTGACCGGGCCGAGCGGTATTGGGTAAATTATTTGTCGGTGAGGTGACAGGCATTGCGGCCGCCACGGACAAACAATGCTGCCTTTTACCCTCTCTCTTTTCGCGGCACTATAAATTAGCGCCTCTAGCGCCAGCCTAGGTACGTTAAGTGAATGCTGGAAGTTGCCCTTTAAATTTGGGGTACATACTTTGTGCATATACATTATTAATAGTGGAAGAAGGACCATGTCCACTGGCTCTGTCTTTTATAACAATAAATCACAGGCCGTGCGCTTGCCTGCTGATTCTCGATTTCCCGATACGGTAAAACGCGTTGTTGTTCGTGTTGTGGGTAATGAACGCATTATTTCACCTGCTGAGAAGAGCTGGGATTCCTTTTTCCTATCTGAGGAGGGCGTAAGCGATGATTTCTTAACCGATCGTGAGGACTTTCCCCCGGAAGAAAGGGAGTCATTTGATGATTAAATACATCCTGGACACCAACATTGTTATCTACGTGATGAAAAGGCGTCCATTAGATGTTCTTGATCGTTTCAATGAACACAGTCGGCAGATATCGATAAGTGCAATTACCTTTGTGGAGCTAATCTATGGCGCTGAAAAAGCCAAAAAAAGGAACATAACCTGAAACAGGTTGAAGACTTTGTATCGAGGCTTGAGGTACTGGATTATCATCAGAAAGCGGCAGCTCATTATGGTGATATCCGAGCGGTTCTCGAGGAGAAAGGTAGAATTATAGCTGCGAATGATCTTCATATTGCCGCTCATGCGCGGAGCGAAGGGCTCATCTTAGTGTCTAATAATGTGAAAGAGTTTGAGCGGGTAGAGGGTCTCCGACTCGAAAACTGGATCAGGTGACCGGTCTCTGTTGTTTTAGGATCGCGTTATTGTAGGGCAAGGCATAGAAAAGCCCGGTGTCTTGCAAGGTAGTTGACACAGGGACACGCAGAGCAGCCACGGCGCGTCATCGGGCATAAAGCCCCTTGACCCAGTTGACTGTTAGGCCTACCGTAATACTAGGTTCGTATAGATAGGTGATGCAACGACAGGTAACATTCGAATGAGTAACGCAACCTGTTTGTAATACGGACTATCTCTATCCATTTTCATGCTCTACATTTTTGATACTCAATATGTCCGGCACTGTAATTCTATAACGCTCATTATACCGTCCGTTTTTTACAACCTGACGCTTGCCGGACCCCAATTTAATCCCGCTTTCATCCAGGCGTTTAGCCCATTGGTGGCCATAGTGGTGGCTCAGAAACAAGAATACTCGGTTTGTTTGAATGGAGTGGCTACGCTCAAGAATAGTTTGTACTTTCGTAGGGCTAAGGTTAACCAAGCCTTGAAACAGTTCAGCGACATGCTCAAATGAAATCTGCTTACCGATTGCGTCTACCACTTCATAGGCCGCGAGTTCAGGACAACTGACTGTCAATTCTTTCCCTTTGACGGTAATCGTTTTTAAGTCCTTCTCTGGAATTGTCACGAGCTTGTGATTGCCACAATAAAACCAATCCTGATAAGGAAATTCTCGGAACCACTTTGGCAATGACTGCCTATTATCTACGCCAATCCACACTTGCTCTCTATTTAGCTGTAAATAGTGGCTTAGGCCCTGGTGAGTTAAGCTACTTAATCCGGCCAGATGGATGGGAACATGTAACTGCATATCCACCGCTTGTATGGCATCAACCCAGTTAGGCTTCAGTTCTCCCTTGGCATCAGGGCGATAATAAACACCGGAACATAGCTTCTTTAGCCAACCAGTCTGCGCATACTTTTGAGCTAAGGAGTAGCTCACTCCGTTCTCCGTCAGCCAGTGCTGAACAACGATGGCTCCAGGGGAAGTATGGGTAACCAACCAGTTTAACTTAGATGACATTTTGACACTCATGGTATGAATATATGGCTTAGTATAAACAAGTTGGTTTGCAGTTGTATCTATTTTAACACCTAGGGTATTAAATTTTACTTCCTGATAAACTAAGGCAGCAAGGAAGAGAATTGCTGATCCGGAAGCGGGGTACCGGGGCTTTCTCCTCCATGGATTCCAGTTCCCTCTGTAAATCCAGTTATTCATAGTCTGTAGAGGTGCATTACTTGTCAGGAACCACCCCATAATCTTCGATCTGTGCCATCAGATAACAGAGAGCCTTCATCTACACCGTCGCCGAGAACCCAATGGTGATGGAACAGGTTGCCACCAATAGCCCAGAAACCGCCATGCTGGGTGGGTTCAAACAGGCCGTTGACGACGCTATTTTTGGCAGCAGCGCTGCGCATCAGAATAAAATGTTGCAACTGTTAGGCAGTACAGACCGTTCGGAGAAATTCTATGGTTTGGTGTTGGAATTGTTGCTGACGCGGAATCAGATGGCGGCATCATCAGACTCAAGGGCCTAGAACAGGGCCCTGTTTCCGTTTGCTTCAGTTCTGCACCGTGCAATGCCAGACATCGCCTCAAGCGCGATTAGCCGGGTTCAATGCCGGTTTTTCGCTGGGTTCTTACAATGCGCGCTGTGCAGTAAAACAAACCATTCAGCAAAAAGACTGAGCTTGCAAAAGATACCAGCAGATTGAGCCATAGAACCTTGAAAGGGTCCTCCCATAGGCTGCCAAAGCTGAATTCTTGCGGGAATACCAGGGGCGTGTATCTCGAAAAATCCTGAATAAGAAACGGCAACGGGTACCCCAGTGCAACTGCTGTCATCTCAGTCTCACTGTGAACCTCTTTTGGAATAAAGAGACTGGCAATTAGCAAGGTGATAGCCAGAACGCTAAATAGAATCTGCTTGCGCATGGAGCCCCCAGTTGGAATGTGGTGAAGTTCAGTATACCGAGGTTGTCTTCGAACTGAAGGGCGCCATGCCGTTAAGCCAGCGACTCATATCTGCCATGTAAACCCTCTATAGGTCAGCAAGCCTTACCAGGGTTGATCAGTTGTCGTGGGGTCCAGCCACCACCATACTCGTGCGTTAGATGCTGTTTGTGTGGCGAGCTGCCAAGACATCCTTTGTCGTTCACTTCTAGGCTTAACCAGCTTATGTGCACCGCCCATTACTCGCCTCTGGCCTGTTGGCGAAGGCGCATTCAAAGCAAGTTCTAGTAGGTTGAGTCGTCATATTTGGACCCCAAAAACCTGCTACAAACCACGATTTTTTGGTTGTATAGGCTCAATATCAACAAAAATACGTATCAGTAGACCTAGGATGATACTTGAACTCCGGCTTTCAAATTTCTACAGTGTCGCGGATGAGGCGGTAATCTCGTTTGAAATGGGTAAAAAACCAACTCAAAGTGGTTATGACATATTTCTGGCCAATGGCGACCGAATAAACAAGGCCATTGCGGTGGTTGGCGCCAATGGCGCCGGTAAAACACAGTTAGTGAAGGCATTTGCCTTCCTGAATTGGTTTACGACTGACTCCTTTCTGGCCGGTAATGGTGACAGCTCTATACCCTATGCTGCCCACTCATTGCATAAAGATAAACCAACTGTTTTTAACATTGCGATTTCTAGTGGCCGGTGAAGAGTACAAATACGAAGTATCGCTGCACAATAACAAGGTGCTTAAAGAAGCGCTGTACCAGAAAACCAGTAAATACTTTAGCTATGTTTTTGTGCGCGAGTCTACTGAACAGGGTTACCGGGTCAAGCAACAGGCATTTGGTTTTCCACCTGCGCAGGCACAAACGCTGCGCGCCAATGCATCATTGCTGGCCGCCGCGCAGAGCTATGGTGTGCTGGCGGCTAACCCGATATTAGAGGTCATTAACCGGGTATTCCATAACCTCAAAGACATCGGACGCAATCATTTTCAGCCTGTAAAAGTGTTGGAAAGTGCAGGTTATTACTACCAGTTACCTGAACTGTCAGAGCGTATGAACGCTGCCATCTGTGAGTTCGACTTGGGCATTGCAAAAGTCAGTATTCGAAAAATGGAGCAAACAAATCCTAATGGTGAGGTCGAAACACTCTACTTGCCCGTGGCCCTGCACATGGCGGGAGATAGGGTATTTGAATTACCATTCCTACAAGAATCCACCGGCACGCAATCGGCCTTTGTTTTGTTGAGTCTTGTGCTACCGGTGTTAATGAACGGTGGGCTTGCGGTAATTGATGAGATCGACAACGATCTTCACCCCCATATGCTGCCAAAACTGCTTGACTGGTTTCGCTTCGAGCACACCAATCCCCATCAGGCACAAATTATTTTCACCTGTCACACGCCGGAGGTGATTAACCTGCTGTCGAAACATCAGGTGTATTTGGTCGAAAAAGAAGAACAGTGCACCCAAAGCTGGCGTTTGGATGAGGTAAAAGGGGTTCGAGCCGATGATAACCTCTACGCCAAATACATGGCCGGTGCCCTGAGTGCCGTGCCGAATTTTTAAGGTCATGAGGCATGCCTAAAAGAAGAATTCGCAAGGTAGTGAAAACAACACTGCTGGTGGTTGGGGAGGGTGCAGCCGAAAAAGCCTTTATCGAGCATATGAAGGGCATTTAGGCGGCGGGAGTATTTGACCAAAAAGTGTCGGTTGATGCGGCCGACGGCGGGTCGCCAAGCGCAATGATCCGGTACATTGTGCGGACTAACTGTCACGTAAGTTACGACCGAACAGTGCTGCTGCTGGATACTGACATACCCATTACTACACGAGATCGCAAAGCAGCTAAAAAGCAAAAACTTGAGCTGATCGAAGCAACACCCCGGTGTTTAGAAGGGATGTTACTCGAGGTGCTAGGGCAACCCACGCCCGCTACGACTAAGGCCTGTAAGAGTGTATTGCACGCGCAACTCAGTGGGCCGGAAACCAGCAAACAGAGCTATGCGCCGCTGTTCGCTAAAGCTATTCTGGACTCAAGCACGAAAGCTCAAATAATTCGCTTAAAAGGGTTGCTCAGTAACAGTGTTAGCTAATTTCACCTATTTCGTTATGCCGATCAGAATCATAGGGGTCACCCATTAGGAAGCTGGTGTCAAACGGCTAAACTGAAAATGCCGGCCTTCATGTCTAGCTAACAGGGGCGACTTAGAAATCAATGGCTCTGACCCCTTTGAATTTGACAGAGCCCGTCATTCACGCTTTTTTAGAGGTGTATTGCTTTTCAGGGGTTCTAGGGTTTTGCCTCCATAGATTACGATTCTCTCCGGCTAATCACCGGCCAGCACCTCAGAAGGAAACCGGCCAAATTGATCCCAGTAAACCGGACATATAATTCTACAGCACCCCATTCCCATTGGGCTCTAGCCGATACATAACCGGCCAACAATATCTGACAAACCGGTCAAAAACTGCTAAAATACCAGTCAAACGCCTGAGTGAAAATACATGACAGCTGCGATTATTGATGCCAAAGAGGTAATAAGCACCCTGGAGCCAATGCTGGTAACGGAGGGAACCCCGCAACGAGACGAACTCGACGAAATGGCCATGGAGCTCGCTCAGAAATCTGCGAAGTTAAGTGCAGGCATGAATGCAGACCTATCGAGGGGCGTCACTGTCCTGCTTCGCAACATGAATTGTTATTACTCGAATCTGATCGAAGGCCATGACACCCATCCTGTCGATATTGACAGGGCAATGCTCAAAGACTTTGATTCTGAGCCAGCAAAGCGGGACCTCCAAATGGAAGCCAAAGCTCACATTGCGGTACAAGAGCGTTTAGAAAACGACCTCTACACACAAGGAATCTTCACGCAACAGCTGATATCAGCCATTCACGCTGACTTCTACGCAGAGCTACCAGATTCCCTATCCGTGATTGAGAAACAAGATGGCACCACCATTGACATTATTGGCGGCGAATATCGAACAGGAGATGTGAAAATTGGTTTTCACATTCCTATATCTGCCGGTGCCATTAACCGGTTCATGATCCGTTATTTCGAAGTCTATGGCTGCATGAATAGACTGCGAGCAATTCGAAATGCCGGATCTGCTCACCACCGTCTCGCGTGGATTCATCCCTTCTGGGATGGTAACGGTCGTACTACCCGCCTTCACACTCAGTACGCGCTCGACAAAGTACTCGGTACGCACGGATTATGGTCTGTTTCCCGAGGGTTCGCCCGAAATGTCGATAAATACAAAGGCCACTTGCAGGCCTGTGACTCTACACGGCAAGTGGATACCGATGGCCGAGGTTACTTAAGCACAAAGGCGCTTATCAGCTTCAATAAATTCTTTCTGGAAACAGCTATTGATCAGGTCGATTTCATGTCGGGGTTGCTTGATGTTATCGGTCTGAGCGAGCGGGTCATGATTTGGGTTGGGAGCAAGATAGCCGCCGGCAGCTTCCCAGTTGGCTCAGATGCCGTGTTTCGAATCTTGTTAACCGAAGGTGGGATATCGAAAGCCGACGCCTCCGCGCTGATCGGTATGTCAGAGCGCAGTAGTCGTCGAAAGTTTGCCGAGTGGAAGCAACTGGGCTTGGTCGTTGAACCTAACGTGAGAACCATGAGAATCGCATTCCCAGCAAGTGTGGCCCATTACTGGTTTCCTGGCCTGTTTCCAGAATAATCCTTCCTGCATGGGGTTCTGGGGATTTTAAGGGTATTTTTACCAAAGGCGCCTGTAGGCCTTACGGCTTTTAGTCTCCAGGATAGCATTGCAATCTAGAACATCTCTTATGAATTAATGTAATTAAGTTCTAGGGGCCTTTAATGGCGGGGTGTTCAGAGCCATTTGTCTTTTTTCGAGGGAAAAACCCCAGAACCCCAATTATAAAGGGTTTTTAACGATATGTGTTCCTGGCGGACAATCTCGGCCACAGTCACGTTGTGTTGTGGAAGCAACTTTTTCAATATCGATTCTTTCTGTTCTGCAGAATAGCGAGCCATTCGGTTCTCATTAGCCGCCCCCTGATCTGGTTTTAGGTGGAATCTAGAGGGTGACAACTATCCTGACACAGGGGGCTCCCATTGTAGTGGTAATGTATTTTTTTACTAAAAACACTATTTTTGGTACCTGTCAATTCCTGGGGGGATTACCAGTTGACCGGTCCCCGTTGTTTTGGGATCGCGTTATTGCAGGGCAAGGCATAAAAAAGCCCACACGAGGTGGGCTCTTTTATTGAATATGGCGGAGAGTGAGGGATGCGCTCACTGCGCTCACGGCCCTGCGGGTCGAACCCGGCGGGTGCCACGAACAAATCCCCAGACTTAATTAATATTCCATAAAAAAGCCCACACGAGGTGGGCTCTTTTATTGAATATGGCGGAGAGTGAGGGATTCGAACCCCCGGTAGGTTACCCTACGTCTGATTTCAAGTCAGGTGCATTAAGCCAGGCTCTGCCAACTCTCCGTGAGTGCGAGCGCAGTGTACCCTGTTGATCAGACGTGTCAATAATAAATGTGGCTAAGCTGCTGAAATTTAACAATAAGTTTTGTCGGCTTGGGCAGCGGGGGGCTCGTTTCTTGATCCAAATCAAGCTAAATGCAAATAGATCGCATTTGAGATTCATTATCATTTAGTCTGTGGGCTGAATCTTACGCTTTAGGTGACCCGGTGCAACTGAGTCAATTGGAAGTAGGGCAACCGGGCGTTGTGGCCGGTTTTGCCGAACAGGGTATGGCGTATCAGGCACGCTATCTATCCTTGGGCTTGATGCCCGGTGCGGCAGTGCGGGTGGTGCGCGTGGCGCCGCTGGGTTGCCCGCTGCAAATCAAGGTCGGTTCTACGTTGTTTAGTATGCGGCGCGTTGAAGCCAATCAAATCCTGGTGGAGGCCTCAAAATGACCCAGCCAAACACATTGCGCGTGGCGCTGATCGGTAACCCCAATTGTGGTAAAACCACGCTCTTTAACAGCCTAACCGGCGCGCACCAGAAGGTGGGCAACTGGCCGGGTGTGACCATTGAACGGAAAACCGGTGCATTTAGCCTGGTCACGGGCGAGCGTGTGGAGCTGGTGGACTTGCCCGGCATCTATTCCCTGGAGCAGGATGACTTTGGGCTCGATGAGCAGATAGCGGCTAATTGCCTGCTCCAGGGCGATATCGATATCATTATCAATCTGGTCGATGCCAGCTGCCTCGATCGCCAACTCTTGTTAAGCCATCAATTGCGTGATTACGATGTGCCCATCTTAGTGGTGGCCAATATGCTGGATGTGGCCGAAGCCAATCAGCAGACGGTGCGGCTCGATGCGCTGAGCCAAGTGCTCGGTCTGCCGGTGCTGGGCATCGTGGCGGCCAAAAGCTCGGCGGCGGCTTTGGTGCGGGCGCAATTGACCCAGGCTCGACCCTTTGTCGGCGCCACGATTGCCTTGCCCAAGTCCGGAGGTGCGCGCATTGCCGCGCGCTTACAGCAAACCTCGGGCTGGGTTAAGCAGGTGGTGGTGCAGGGCGATGGCGGCCGGTCCCTGACGGAGCGGGTCGATCGAGTGGTGCTCAACCGGTTCTTGGGCATACCGATCTTTCTTTTGTCGATCTATCTGCTGTTCACTTTTGCCATTAACGTGGGTGCCATCTTTATCGATTTTTTCGATATTCTCCTCGGCACCTGGCTGGTCGAAGGCACCCGTCAACTGTTAACGATGCTGCAAGCGCCGGCCTGGCTCAGTGTGGTATTGGCCGATGGCTTGGGCAGTGGTATCCAATTGGTGGGTACCTTTATTCCGGTGATCGGCTTCCTGTATCTGGGGCTGTCCGTCCTTGAAGGCTCCGGCTATATAGTGCGGGCCGCCTTTGTGGTTGACCGGCTGATGCAGTCGATCGGCCTACCCGGGCGCGCCTTCGTGCCTTTAATAGTCGGCTTTGGCTGCAATGTGCCCTCGGTCATGGCGACCCGGACGCTCGATCGCCAGGCAGATCGCATGGTCACCATCGCGATGACGCCCTTTATGTCCTGCGGGGCTCGGCTCACGGTTTATGCGCTGTTTGCCGCGGCCTTTTTCGGGCATCAGGGGCAGAATGTGGTCTTTGGCCTCTATCTGTTTGGCATTGCCATGGCCGTGTTAACCGGTTGGATCTTCCGGCGAGCCTTTTTTCAGGGGGCGATCAGCAGTTCGATTATGGAAATGCCGGTTTACCATATTCCATCGCTACGCAATGTCTTGATGACTACCTGGCACCGGTTGCAGAGTTTTCTACTGCGTGCCGGGAAGACCATTATTCAGGTGGTGGTGTTGCTCTCATTTTTGAACTCCTGGGGCACCGACGGCAGCTTTGGCCACGAGAACAGTCAGGCCTCGATCCTCAGTGCGATCAGTCGTGCCGCCACGCCATTGCTTGCGCCCATTGGTGTGCAAGCCGATAACTGGCCGGCAACGGTGGGGGTGATTACCGGTATCTTCACCAAGGAAGCCGTGGTTGGTACGCTCGATTCGCTCTACGCCGATGTCGCCGGCGTGGCCGATAGGCCGGCGGGTGCGCTCCACTTTGGTGCTGAAACCCTGCGCGCCGTGCGCTCTATTAGCGACAATGGCGCGGGCCTGATCCATGCCCTGAGCGACCCGCTCGGCATTCAGGTGGTGCAATACGACACCGTCGATCTGGCCGCGGCCGATCAGGCGGTGCGAGCCACCACCCTGACCACCATGGCGGTGCTCTTTGTCACCCCCTTTGCCGCCTTCTGTTATTTGCTCTTTATCCTGCTCTATACGCCCTGCGTCGCGGTCATGGGCGCGTTAGTGCGTGAGGCCGGCAGCCGCTGGGCTTGGGTGGTGATCAGCTGGAGCACGGTATTGGCCTATGGCGTGGCCACCATTGTTTATCAGCTGGGTACCGTACTCGAGCATCCGCTCAGTTCGAGCGCCTGGGTGGTGGGTATGCTGGTGTTGATTGGTCTGTATTTGCTGCTGATTAAACGTATGGGCCGGCCCTTGCCGAGCATTGCACCGTCCAATCGAATCCCGCTCCGGTTGATCGGCTAAAAAGTCGTCTTATAAGTCGGCCTGGCCGGCGCTGGCTTTGTTTGCCTTACATCAAAAGTATTCTGGCCAATCCTGATTAGACTGCCTGCTGCCAATAGTGGAGCACAGTCTATGACCAGCCTTATTTTCTACTCCAGCACAGACGGACACACCCGTAAGATTGCCGAAACCCTGGCCCAAGACTGGCCAGGCCCGGTGCACGTGGCGCCCTTGGCCGACGTCGATAGCTGGCAGGGCGATGAGCGGATCCGCTGTGTGGTGATTGGCGCGTCGATCCGTTATGGGCACTTTCAAGACGAACTGCTGAACACCGTCAGCCAACATAAGGCTTGGCTCAACGGTCGCAAAAGCGCCTTCTTCGGTGTCAATCTCACCGCGCGCAAGCCGGGCAGAGCCGACCCTGCTACCAGTCCCTATTTGCAACGATTTCTGCGTACCAGCGCCTGGCAGCCGGACCACGTAGCGCTCTTTGCCGGAAAATTGAACTACCCGATATACGGTTTTTTCGATAAGCACATGATCCGCTTGATTATGAAAATGACCGGCGGTTGCGCCGATGGCACCAGCACCATTGAATACACCGACTGGCACGCGGTAACCCGTTTCGCCAAGGCTATTTCCGCCTAGGTCTGATGCCAAGCCCTTGGATAGGTCCTTGACTGCTATGGCCTTTGTTATTTATACCGTTATCTATATTTTGGATTTTTTTATTGACTACGCTCTGTGGCGGATCGGTTAATCAGTTGATCAGTTGAGCGCGTCCAGGTCAGCGCGAACGCGCAGCTTAACCCCATCCCGCAAAAAAACCATTAGCCAAGCGGCAGGGCGGTGGTGTGTTTGATTCGCTCCATAGCAAAGCTGGAACTGACATCTGAAAGGCGCACCCGGCCGACCAGCCGCTTGTAAAAACGGTCGTAGGCCTCTATATCTTTTACCACCACTCTCAATAAATAATCGACGTCGCCGCTCATTCGATAGGCTTCGACCACCTCGGGCAAGACTTGCAACGCCTGATAGAAGGTTTCCAGCCAGTCATCATTGTGTTCATTGGTCTTAATAAAGACGAAGACATCGATGCCTAGCTCCAGTTGTTGCCGATTCAACAAGGCGACGCGTTTCTCGATATAGCCTTTGGTTTCTAAATTCTGAATGCGTCGCCAGCACGGGCTCACGGTAAGGTTGACCCGGTCGGCGATCTCCTGCACCACTAAGGTGGCGTCCTGTTGCAGCAGCTGTAAAATGTGCTTATCGATCGAATCGATCATATTTTTCACTTATATATATTATGTTAGAAATTTATACCCCTAATGTAACTTAATGGTGGAAATTTTGGAACCCATCGGGCGGCATGTTCGATTATCCTAAGCTGAATCATTAACGGATCGCCGCTTATGTCAGTTTCCCTCTCACGCTCGGCCCAGCCGTCATCCGCATCGGCCGTCGAAGCCGCGTCAACGAACGCTGAGGGAGAACCCGACCGGGCCTATTGGCAGGGCATTCAAGCCAACATTATTGAGGATCGGCAAAATCCAGATCGGCTCTACGCCGACTGGACCGCCAGCGGCCGCTTGTATCGCCCCATTGAGCAGCGCATCAGCGAGTTGGCCGGCCAGATCATGGCCAATACTCACACCGAAGACAGTTACACCGGGCGGGAGATGTCGCGTTATCTGGCCCAGGCTCATGAGCGCATAAAGGCGCATGTTCGAGCCGATTCGAACGATGTCTTGCTCAATGTCGGGACCGGGATGACTGGAGCGCTGGCTAAGCTGATGCGCTTGTTGGGTTGGTGGAGTCACGAATCGCATCGGCAATTGATACTCGATAACCTTGCCGAGCGGCCCTTGGTCTATATCACCCATCGGGAACACCACAGCAATCAGACCATGTGGCTGGAAAGCCTGGCTGAACTGCGCCTGATTCCCGCTCTCGACGGCGATGAGATCGATCTGGCTTGGCTCGAACAGGATCTGTTGCGTGAAGCCAAGCGCAAAATCAAGGTGGCTTCGGTGACCGCCGCCTCCAATGTGACCGGCATTGTCACGCCCTATCGGGACATTGCTCGGCTGATGCATGCTCAGGGCGGCCTAGCCTTTGTCGATTTTGCCGCCTCGGCGCCCTATGTCGATATCGATATGCACCCTAATGCCGATGAGTGGCTCGATGCGATCTATTTTTCGCCGCACAAGTTTCTCGGCGGACCGGGCAGTAATGGCGTGCTGGTCTTTAATCAGGCGCTGTACCAAAACCGAATACCCGACCAGCCCGGTGGCGGCACCGTCTTATGGACCAACCCCTGGGGCGAACATCGCTTTATTAAGGATATCGAGCAGCGCGAATCCGGCGGTACACCGGGCATCTTACAAACCTTGCGCACGGCTCTGGCGATTCAGCTGAAAGAGGAGATGGGCACCGAGCGCATTGCGGCACGCGAAGCCTGGTTGAATCAGCGGCTGTTTGCCCGTTTGAGTGCGATGCCTGCGGTGAGGGTTCTGTCCGATCAGCATCGGGATCGGCTGAGTGTGTTTTCCATCGTCTTTGCCAACCTGGATTACCGCAGTGCGGTGCAGCGGCTGAGTGATCGGTTTTACATCGAATCGCGTGGCGGCTGTGCCTGCGCCGGCACCTACGGTCACCATTTGCTGGCCATCGATCAATGCACCTCCAATGCGATCACCGCCGGATTGGACGAGGCGTGCCCAACCGATAAGCCGGGCTGGGTGCGCATCAGTCTGCATCCGTCGATGAGTGCGGCACAGCTGGATCGATTGGCCGATGCCATCGGAGCGGTGGCTCAGCTATCGGTCGACCAGACGCCACTGCCTAGAACGCCCGCCGCCGATTTTTGGACCACGCTTAGCTGAGTGCCTGCTTGGGGACATAGTCCGGCGTACATTAGGGCCGGGTTAAGTTCTCTGGGCCGGCACTGCGCACCACGATATTGTCTTCAATCCGCACGCCACCGAAGGGTGTTAACTGCTCGATCAAGGCCAAATCGCAGCCATGCTTGCCGATTTCGGCCTGCATCTTGGTTAGCAGCATGGGGATAAAATAGAGCCCCGGTTCGATGGTAATCACGCTGCCCTCGGCCAGCGGTCGAGTCAGGCGTAAAAAGGGCGCATGCTCGGGCGGCTTTTCGATCATGCCGCTGCGGTCTTGCTGATGGCCGCCGACATCGTGGACCTGCAAGCCGAGCAGATGCCCGATGCCGTGCGGGAAAAAGACCTGGGTTACCCGCTTGGCCAGCTGCTCATCGACGCTCAGCGAGCAGATGCCGGTCGCGCGCAAGGTGTCGGCACTATAACGCAGGGCCGCCTCATGAATCGCCAGATAGGGTGTGCCCACCTGACAGAGCTCGACCAACTGGCGCTGATAGGCATCGACGCGCTCGACCAGTTCGCGGAACACGCCCCGATCGGTGGTGCTGGTCCGGGTAATATCGCTGGCATAGCCGTTCACCTTGACCCCAGCATCGATCAGTAGGGTATGTGACTGCTCCGGTGGGGTCAGGTTTTTGCGTTCATAATGCAGCACCGCGGCCGATTCGTTCAAACCGACGATGGCACCGTAGGGTTCATCAATTTGCTGCTGTTCGCTGGCAATCAGGTAGGCACGGTGAATGTCGAGCTCGGACAGGCCGTTTAAAAAGCCCTGTTCGGCTGCGGCATGGCCCACCAGGGCGCGCTCATTGGCCCGGCGCAGCTGGGAAATCTCCCATTCTGTCTTGACCGCCCGATCGAAATTGAGCCAATGAATCAGATGTTCCGGATTGACCAACAGTTGATGGCGCCTGGGCAGAACGTGCGGGCTTTGGGTCAACACCGCGACCCGACCGGATAACTCACTAAGCCAGTCGGTATCGGCGGCGGCGATAATCTGCCAAGGGTCCGTCCAGGTGCCCGTGGGTGCGCTCGGGCAGACATGCCAAAAATCCTGCTTGGCCGGCCAATAGAGGCGCAGACCCTGAGTCGGGCTATAGACCACCCAGGTTTCAGCGGGCAGGTCATAGGGTAACCATTGTTGGGCAAAGGCCGCCGGATGAAAGGGGTGACTGAGGTCGTCCAATGCATAATGGGTTAGACTGCCAGCATGAACTGCGATGGCATCGAGTTGAAATTGATCACAGGCGAGCTGATAGCGCTGCATCAGGGCCTGAAGGTGGGCTTGATAGAGAGACATGGGGCCTGCATCCTGTTCGCTGGGTGAGTTGCTCCCGTTAGTGTAACGCTGGACGATAACAGGGGCTAGAGATGAAGTGTTTGGGTATTCTGGGCGGTATGAGTTGGGAAAGCACGGCGCACTATTATCAACTGATCAATGAGGGGGTTAAGGCTCGCCTCGGTGGCCTGCACAGCGCCGATCTGTTGGTGCGCTCGGTTGACTTTGCCCTGATCGAACGCTGGCAACAGCAAGGCGATTGGGACAGTGCCGCGGCCTATCTGGCCCATGCCGCACAGTTGCTCAAGGCGGGCGGGGCAGAAGGCCTGGTGATTGCCACCAACACCATGCATAAGGTTGCCGATGACATCATTCAAGCATCGGGTCTGGAGCTGATTCATATCGCCGATTGCACCGGTGCTGTTTTGCAGGCCGAGGGTCGCCAAAAAGTTGCACTCTTGGGCACGGCCTTTACCATGGAGCAAAGCTTCTATAAACAGCGCCTAATCGACCATTTCGACCTGGAAGTGATCGTTCCCAATCGAACGCAGCGTGATGATGTGCATCGTATTATTTATCAGGAACTGTGTCTGGGTCAGATTAACCCAGCGTCACGACAACGCTACCAGGAAATCGTTGCTGACTTGGCCGACCGAGGCGCGCAGAGCGTGATCCTCGGTTGTACTGAGATCGGTATGTTGATTGGCCCCGATGACACCCCGGTGGCCTTAATTGATACCACCCTTATACATGCCCAGTCTGCCGTAGAGTGGCTGCTGGCCAAACAGTGAAATTAATAGGAGCGCGCATTGGCGATTATTGAAGCCGTATTGTGGGATATGGACGGCGTATTACTCGATTCAGAACGTCTGGTTCAGGATGTTTTCAGTCAGCTCATGACCGAGCAGGGCGTGATGGCGGACCCCGCTGCACGCTATTTGGAGACCGTGGGCATGAATCATCAAGGCATCGTGCAGTGGTATCTGCAATATGTCGATACTCTGGAGTTGGCCGAGCACTATTGCAGCTTGGTCGGGGCGCGCTACCGGAGCCGTGCCAGCGAGGAGTTGGAACTGAAAGAAGGGGTGATCGAGGCGCTCAACTCGGTCGCCGACGCGCATTTGCCGCAAATGGTGGTCACCAGTTCGCCTAACGCGAGCGCGCGCCAGAAATTGGCCCAGTTTGGACTCAATTCCTATTTTGAACATCTAATTGGCGGTGACCAGGTAAGCCAGGGCAAACCGCATCCGGAGCCCTATTTAAGTGGCTGTAACCTATTGTCGGTCGACCCAGCTCGGGTGTTGATTATCGAAGACAGTGCCAATGGCGTTGCCTCGGGCTTGGCGGCCGGTTGCATGGTGGTGCATGTCCCAGATCTGATCGACACTAACCCGGAATGGCAGGACTCGATCTATGATGCACTCGATTCACTGGCGAGTTTTCCGCGCTGGTTGGCGATGCAGCGCGGCGGCGACTGGTTATGAACCTAGGCGCGATAGAACCCCTAGCGCATCTGGGTATCGAGCTAGTGCATTGCAATGCGGCAGAGGCGGTGTTTAGCCTGCCGCTGGACGGCAACCGAAACGACAAGGCAACGGTCTTTGCCGGCAGTCAATATTCGGTGTTGGTCCTGGCCGGCTGGTATCTGACCAGCGCCTGGGCGGCCGAACAGCAGCTGGGTGATAAGGTCGCAATCAAAGACTCCCAGGTTCAATATCCCAAGGCGGCGCTGACCGATTTGCGCATCGTGGCGCGTTTTGTCAGTCCGCCCGAGCGCCGGCCCAGTGGCCATTGGCGCGCGTTGTTGAGCGTCGAGGCACGCGACCAGCAGGGTGAACTGGTCAGCCAATTCACCGGTGATTACCGGATCCTTCAGGCGTGAGGGTGGTGCCCCTGAATCGGCTGTTAATTCAACCGACCGTGCAATTGAGCTGGATTGAACAGCATCGGCGTATCGAATTCGTGCTCGATGCCGCGCTGCAGGCACTCTTCAGCCGTCTCTGGTTGCTTTATCAGGCCGACAGCGCAGACACTGTGCCGGCCTTTCTCACGTCGGCGTCGGCGCAGTCCTTTAATCTGATCGATGACGATCGATTATTTGCCTTGTTGGTTGGGGCTGATTTTATCCAACAAAAACACCCACAATTTAGGGTTGAGCTTGGCCAAGCCAATCTGGTCTGGGCGATTTAACCGAGCAGGCCCGGCCTAAAACCCTATCGCCCAGCTCAAGAACTCGTCTAAATAGCTGAAATTAAATGGCTTTTCTACTATTCTAGGGAGCTTGACCCGCCATAAAAGAATTACTCGTGTTTGCAGACATCCGCCCCTTTCAAGATGCAGAAGTAAAGACCGTACTGAAAACAACCCTCAACGACCCAGCCTTGGCCAAAGCCATGGGCTCCTGGTTGGCACCGGGTTTGAACAAAAGAGCGCCGTGGCTGTTACAGCCGCTGATTCGCGCGCTGTTGAAGGTATATCTCTGGTCGGTAACCGATGTAGCGAGCTTTCAACAGAAATTAAGCCCGCTGGTGAGTCGTTTGCTAAAGAAGTCTGTCGCCGAGTTTTCGGTGCACGGTCTGGACCGACTGGATAAACAGAAGGCCTATCTCTTTGTGTCCAATCACCGCGATATCGTGATGGACCCGGCGATGTTGAATTGGGCCTTGCACCAAAACGGCTTTCAGACGGCGCGGATTGCCGTTGGCGATAACCTGTTAAGCCAACCCTTTTCCGCCAATCTGATGCGCTTAAACAAGAGCTTTATCGTCAAGCGGGGTATTACCGGGTTGAAGGCGCGCTTCAAAGCCGCCCAAGAATTGTCTCGTTATATCCACTATTCGATTCTCGACGAATCGGCCAGCATCTGGATTGCACAGCGCGAAGGTCGCTCCAAGGACGGCTACGATCGCACCAATCCGGCGGTCATCGGCATGTTTAGTCTGAGTAAGCCCAAATTGCGCGCCTACTCTGAGTACATCAATGAACTGAATATAGTGCCGGTGGCGATCAGCTATGAGCTCGATCCGCTCGACCTGGCCAAGGCGCGGGAACTCTATGCGCTGGAGACTAACGGCGATTATGTAAAACGTAAAAACGAAGATTTAAATTCCATTGCCCGCGGCATGACCGGCTGGAAAGGCCGGGTGCACCTGGAGTTTGGTGAGGTGTTGCAGGGTCAATTCGAAACCGACGATGAGGTCGCCGAACACATCGATACCCAAATCCACCAGATCTATCAGAGCTTCCCGACCAATGACTGGGCTGAGGCCTGTCTGAATAATAATGTCGGCGAGATCGCCAATGCCAATGTTGAGACGCTGAAAAAGCGGGTCGAGTCGGCCCGAGCGGAATTAAGACCCTATATTCTCAAGCAATACGCCAACGGTTTGCGTATGCGCCGCGGCGAGGCACCGCTCTAATGGCCTTACCAGGGGTTCAGGGTCTCCATCACATCGCGTTGATTTGCTCGGACTATCAGGTTGCTAAGCGGTTTTATGTTGAGCTGTTGGGCGGCACGGTGATTGCCGAAACCTATAGGGCGGCGCGTCAGAGTTATAAACTGGATATCGGTTTTCCGGGGTTTGAGTTGGAATTGTTCACCTTTCCGGCGGCCCCCGCGCGGCCCTCAACGCCTGAGGCCCAGGGTTTACGCCATTTGGCGATTCGAGTCCTGGACCTCGACGCGGCCATCGCCTACCTGCAGCAACACCAGGTGGTGGTGGAGCCGGTGCGCGTGGATGAACTGACCGGTAACCGCTTTACCTTCTTCCCCGATCCCGATGGCCTGCCGCTCGAGCTGGTCGAGTGCCTGAGCGAGCATGACCGAAGATAACTCGATACCTAGGCCAACAGCCGCGCCTAATTGTTAAAACGCATTGGGGCGGTTTAGGCAAATTGGCCTTTGCTTAGAAAGAGGGCATAACCATCGTAATGATGAGAATAACGGCAGCGGATCCGAAACCGGTTAAAAAAGTCAGGTAACCGTAGCGCAGCAGGCGGTATTTCTTCTTGGCCAGGTACTGCCCTAAACCGTATATTTCGCGCAACTGAATCTCATAAGAGAGCGATGAATCGTTTAATGTCCTTTCCATCATGACCAAATAGTCATCAAATTTTATCGTATGAAAGTCGCCAAAAAACATCGGATTGAAGTTGGGGTTGCTCAACTCCAAGTCGCCATCGGGGCGTTTGGCCATACTCATTTTCGGCATTACCGCATAACAGGCGAAAAAGATCGTAATCAAACAGAAGAACATCAGAGTCCCTAAAGCGGGACGATAGGCCAAATTGCTCAGTTGCGGCAAGCACAGGGTGGCGACAACGGATGACATGGTCAGCAACATATTGGCCTTTGCATCAGCCATAGACGAAAGGGTGACGTGGTGCTGACGCGTCTGTTTTAACATATGGTCGACGTGAACTGCCGGTGTCTGGATGTGCATAGAGGCTCCTACTGATTTATGAAGTTCCTGCCAAGACAGGCCCTCGGGTCGAATGTCATTCGGTATTAGTCTATCTTATATTAGGCTTCGCTCATTGGATTTTTTGTTCGTTGAGCCAAATTTCCCTCGGGCGAGTCGGTCTGTTATACCCTCATTTTTAGCCAGTCCGACGCTACATGAGCCCCAACATAGCATGAGCCCCAAAACAGCAGCGGTTAAAAATAATAGACCATCAGGCTAATGCATAGAACCACGGCAGCAGAGATAAAACCCGCCATGAAAGTCAAATAAGCAGCGCGTAAGGTGTTAAATTTCTTTTTCGCTAGATATTGGCCTAAACCGTGTATTTCCCGCAACTCAATCTCATGACAGAGTGTCGGATTGTTGAATACCTGTTCCATTAGAGTTAAATACTTGTCAAACCTGATAGTGTGAAAATCACCGAAAAACAACGGATTAAAGTTAGGATTGCCCAACTGCAGATCCGGGTCCAGCCGTTTGGTTAAATCCACTTTCGGGATCACCACAAAGCAGGCGAGGAAAATAGTCACTAACGAGAACAGCATTAGTATCGCCAGGGCGGGACGATAAAGCATATTATCCAGCAGCGCTAAACAGAGCGTGGCGGTCACGGACGATATCGTGAGCAACATGTTGGCCTTGGCATCGCCCAAGGACGATAGCGTCACATGGTGCTGATGGGTCTGTTCCAGCATGGGTTCTGCGAAATTGTCAGTTGTTTGGTTGGCCATTGAAATTCCTAATAAATAATGTATTTCAACTTAACAGCCACTCCGGCCGAACAGTAGTCGATAAGATGTATACTAACTCATAGACTACGTACTAAAAATGCCTAATACACCCCTTGGCTTTAATTCATTGCGGTGCGCGTGGAGACAGGAGTTCAGGGGCATGCCAACGCAGATCCTAACGGCCCCTGCACTGACTTATGGGTCGGTACCTATAGCGATATCGATACTAAATGCCCCCCCTTTTGACTTAAATTGACGATTCGACTAGTTTGTCCCACCGATTCTTTATAAAATCCCCTCACTTTCCAACCAAATAATGGTGTTTTCTATGGGCAGAGCCTATCAAAATCGCAAATTATCGATGGCTAAAACGTCCGATATGAAGGCCAAGGTTTACAGCCGATACAGCCGAGAAATTTATGTCTGTGCCAAGGGCGGTATCGAACCGGCCGGTAACTTGGCCCTCGGTGTTCTGATTGACCGGGCCAAAAAAGACCAGGTCCCAGCCCATGTGATCGACAAGGCGCTGGAAAAAGCCGCCGGCGGCGGCGGTGAGGATTTTGCCGTGGCCCGCTATGAGGGCTATGGCCCGGGTAGCACCATGGTTATAGTCGATTGTCTGAGCGATAACCCGAACCGTACCTTTGGCGATGTGCGCATCTGTTTCAATAAGGTTAAGGCCAAGATCGGCACGGTCGGTTCGGTCAGCCATATGTTCGACCATTGCGCCATCTTTGCCTTCACCGGCGATGATGAAGACGTGGTCCTGGAAGCGCTGATGGACGCCGATGTTGATGTCACCGATATCGAGGTCTCCGACGGTAAGGTAACGGTTTTTGCGCCCCATACCGAATACGCCAAAACCAAATCGGCGCTCAAGGCCGCCTTCCCTGATATCGATCTGGACGTCGATGAGGTGCAATTCGTGCCTCAGACCTCGACCGTGCTCGAAGGTGAAGATATTGTGCTGTTCGAGAAATTCCTCGAGCTATTGAATTACCTCGACGATGTTCAGAATGTCTTTCACAACGCTGAGTATTCGCTGGACGATTAGTCCCAAGCTCGTCTGCCGACAAAAAAGCCGCACCCTGGTAACAGGCTGCGGCTTTTTTGTGTCTAGCCGATAGCGGCCGAAACCGCTAACCGGGAGCGAGCGCTGTGCGCTGGTGCGCCAACTTTTTAAAGGCCCAACGGATTACCAGCAGAGACACCAAGAAGGTCAATGCATCGGAAATCGGAAAGATATACCAGATGGCGTTGATGCCGAACAACAGCGGTAAGATAATCAGCATGGGAATCTGCAGCACATAGACGTGCAGACTCGACAACAGCAGGGCCGGCTTGGCCTGGCCGATGGCTTGAAAATAGATCGACCAAATATTGGTCGCACCGGCCAGAGCGAACCCCAGAAAGAGAAACCGAGCGATGTCTTGGCCCTGGGCAATAAGCTGTAGATCCGTGGTGAAAATACGAAAGATCCAATCTGGAAAGAGCACCGCAAACAGGGTGATTAGGCCACAGTAGAGACTGGTCACCTTGACCGCAAAACGCGTCACCTCGGCGACCCGGTCATAGGCCTGAGCGCCATAGTTGTAGCCGCAAATCGTTTGGTAGGCGATCGTCATGCCCAGCAACGGGAAAAACACAAAAACAAAGACTCGGCCTAAAATGCCATAGGCGCTGATCAAATAATCCGCTTCGCTCAGGCCGGATTGGCTGAGCGAGTAGTTCACCAAGCCAATAACCAATGAGACCCCAAAATAGTTAATAAAGAGTGGGAAACCCAATGCCAAGGTATCGCCGCTAATAGGCGCATTAAAGCGAATATTGCTCAGTTTAATTTTGACATCGGTGCGGCCTGTACCAAACACAAAGAGCAGTAGGGCCAGCGACAAGAGTTGGGAGAAAACGGTCGCATAGGCCACGCCTTGGACGCCCCAACCGAGCACAAAGATCGCAATGGGGTCGAGGATGATGTTGGTGACCGAGCCCAAGAGCATCGACAGCATTAGGATCTTCATCTTACCTTCGGCTCGGGCCAGATCCGAGAAGGCGGCGCCGAGTAACACCGCTGGCGTGGCACTTAAGATTGGTACCAAATACTCCAGTGAATAGGGTTTTAGGGCTGGTGTGACGGCCAACAAGTCGAGTAGATCGTGCATAAAAAACAGACACAGAGCTGTGATACTGCAGCCCATCACCAGCGCCAGGAATAGGGTGTTGCCGGCAGCCCGTTCAGCCTCAGGCATGTTTTTGGCACCCAGACGACGAGCCACTATGGAGGCCGCTCCGGAGCCGATCCAGCCGGCGAGGGCGATGATCATCATTTGGATCGGAAAAACGATCGATACCCCACCGATTGCATTGATGCCCAAGCCTCGGGTGACAAAGAGGGCGTCGACCACATTATAAAGACCACCGACCACCAGGCCGAAGATAATCGGCAAGGACATGGAACTGAAAAGTTTTGGAATGGCTAGAGTGCCCAAACCGGTGCTACTGGCTGTCATAATAAATCCTAATGGAGCGCGCGGTTAAGCGTCGGCTATCGGGTTGAGCACCTGGTGAAAATGCTCGCGTACAAAGTTTTGACAGCCGTTGGCGCAGGCTGATGGCTGCCGCGGTCCTTCCAAACGCCGTCTGTACCCGTGTCTAAATGACCAGGCAATATACCCGAGTATTTATTCACGGTCACCAAACTCCTTGAGCCGTTCACTCAGGCCGCTCCTGGAGACCCTTTTTAAGGTTCATTTCAGAATCGGGCGTTAAGATTCGGACTACATTGGCTAAACAGATAACAACGCTGTCCACAATGAGTCGACTGGCTTACGCGACCCGCCGGTGTGCTAGCAAGGTCAGTCAGGTTCAACCGTGCCGCGGTGGCCAGTGGATGTCATGATGTAATAGAATTGCCAGGCCCTCGGACGCCGGCGATTAAAGCTATTAGGATGTTGAAATGAAAATGAAGTTAGCAAGAACGGCGCTGCCTTTTAGGCGCCACACCAGAGGCTTGGGCCGATCCATTTGGTTGATTACCAGTTTAGCCCTGATCCTGAGCAGCTGTTCTGGCCTGGGCGTTAAGCCCTGGGCCCGCGGCACATTGGCTCGCCCGGACATGACCTTCGGCAACGACGCGCTCAATGGCCAGTTCGATAATCACATCTATTTCAGTAAAGAAGCCGCAAGCGGCGGCAGCGGCCAAAGTGGCGGAGGCTGCGGATGCAACTAAAATCCTCCCAGCTTAAATTGTCCATGCTCGCGCTAGCATCCGGGTCCTTGCTGAGCGCCGTCGGTGCCTCCGCGGCCGAGGGAACCGACTGGCAGGCCGAGGCGGCAGTGCTTTATTATGGTGAGCTAGACCGAGTCACGGCGCTCGAACCGGTGATTAACCTCAAGCGAATCTGGAGCCCCGAGCAGATTGCCTCGGCTACCCTGGTATTGGATACACTCGGCGGTGCCTCACATAATGGCGCGGCGGTGGTCGACAGTCCGCAGACCTTTGCGGGCAGTTCGGGTAGCTATGCCGCATCGAGCGATGAAGGCGATGATGATGATGATGATGATGATGATGGCGGGGAACAGACTTTCGCGGCCGGTGAGGTCCCGCTGATTAGCGGCTTTGAAGACTTTCGCATGGCCCTGGATTTGGCCTATACCCAACCCCTAAATACCCCGTTAAATACGATCAGTGTTGGAACGGCGTTGTCGAAGGAAGAGGACTATCTGTCGATTGGTGTTAATGGCGGTTTGGCAGCTGAGCTGTTTAGTCGAAATACCAAGGTCAGTGTCAGTGGCGCCGCCGCCTATGACCGAATTGCGCCCGAGGACGGTATTCCTCAAATTTTGGGCGATTCGCTCACGGCCGCATCGACGCTCAATAGCGCAGATAAATGGGTGGGCGAATATACCTTGGGGCTTACCCAGGTGATCAATAAAATCTCCATCGTTCAGCTCAATTACAATAGCGGCAAGTCGTCCGGTTACCACACGGATCCCTATAAGATCATCAGTCGGCTCGACAGCGCAGGCGTACCGGTGGACTATCTGAATGAATCCAGGCCCGAACAACGTGCTAAGCAAAGTCTATACAGTGCATTAAAAGTGGCCCTCGGTACCCACAGCTTAACCGCGTCCTATCGTTATTACTGGGACGACTGGAGCGTTGTGGCGAAGACAAGCGATGCTCTGCTGCGCTTTAACCTAAGCGAGCGATTGTATTTGGAGGGCCATGGCCGCTGGCATCAGCAGACTAAGGCCGATTTCTATCAGCTCTGGTTGGCCGAAGCCGAGGTGCCGGACTATGCCTCGGCCGATCATCGTCTCGGGGATTTGCAGACTCAGACCCTGGGTTTGAATATGGGCTATCAGTTTAGTGATAATCAGGCGGTCACCTTCCGCACCGAGTGGTATCACCAGTCGGATCCGGTCACCGGCAATAAAGCCGCGCAAATGGATGCCGTGATTTCCCAGCTTGGCTTCAAGATGGTGTTTTAACCGGAGGCGGGGATGAGCAGTGATAAGCCAGAAAGCGCGCACGGTTATCGGCTTAAGGCGGCCGAGCAGGGGCGCAGTGAGTTAGAGTGGGTGGTGGAGTTCGCCGCTATGGCTAGCCCATGTCAGATCCTATTGCACGGTGTGAACCGCCCCACTGCCGAGCGCTTAGCGGCTTTAGCATGTACCGAAGTGCACCGTATCGAACAAAAATACAGTCGCTATCGAACGGCAAATAGTATGGCAACGCTCAATCACAGTGCCGGCGGTGTGGTGTCTATCGATACCGAAACCATGGCGCTGCTGGCCTTTGCCGACCAAGCTTATCAGCTGAGTGATGGCCTGTTCGACATCAGTTCCGGCATTCTAGGGCGAGTGTGGCACTTCGACGGCAGTGCGAGATTGCCCGAGCAGTCGGCCATCGATGCGCTGCTGCCGCTGATCGATTGGCCGGCCGTGCGCTATTGGCACAACGCCGATGGCACCCAGGCATTTCAAATGCCCGCTGGTATGGCTTTGGATTTCGGCGGTCTGGGCAAGGAGTACGCCGCCGATCGTGCGCTGGCGGCCATGAGTCAGTCGGGTCTGCCCGGTTTGGGGCCAATGCTGGTGAATCTCGGCGGGGATATCGCCACCAATGGCGTGTTGTTCCCCGAGCACAGTTGGCAGATTGGGGTGGAGCCAGGCACCCTAGGTGGCAACGGCGGAAAAATTGCCGCCTTTTGCCTTACCTTACCCTCAGGGGCCTTGGCCACCAGTGGCGATGCGCGAAAGTTCTTGAAAAAAGATGCGCGCATCTACGGTCATATCCTCAATCCCAAGACAGGTTGGCCGGTAGCGGGCGGCCCTCGCTCGGTCAGCGTGTGCGCCAATACCTGCCTTGAATCCGGTCTACTCAGTACCTTGGCCCTATTGCAGGGGTCGCAGGCGGCTGACTTTTTAGATCAGCAAGGGCGTCAATATTGGCTCCAATGGTGATGCAGCCGATCTCTGCGCCGAACGCTTGCTACTAGATCGTATGCAGAAACGTGCCGTCCCAGTCGGGTGGCAAGAGCTGGTCTCTGAGGCTTTCAATGCGCTGCAGATAAACGCCATATAGCGCCGCTTGGGTCGATTGGAAGAGCAGTTCGGTAAACAGGATGGTTGCCCGATCCCATTCTTGCGCCAGGTAGGCCTGGTAGGCCCGATCGAACAGCGCCAATTCCGCAGGCCAATGGCTGGGCAGTTGATCGATCGGCGCCAGGGGTTCATAGACATCGACCGAATCGTTTTTGCCCCGGACCTGTATCTTGTCAATAAAGCGAAATGTCCAGGTGCTGCATTGTTTTTGCGTTTCCGGCCCGACCAATATATCGATGCCATAGAATTTGGTCAGGTTTTCCAAGCGCGATCCCAGATTAACCGAATCGCCCAGAACGGTGTAGGCCCGGCGAAAGCTGGAACCCATGTCCCCGACGTCCATCGGGCCGGTGTTAATGCCAATACCCACCCGGATTTCCGGGTACCCCAGGGCGAGCAGTTGGGGATTCAAACGGTCCAATATCGTGAGCATTTCGATCGCCGATTCCAACGCATGCAGCGGGTGTTGGGCATCATCTAGTGGCGCGCCCCAGAAGGCCATGACCATATCTCCGACGTACTTATCGATCGTGCCCTGATGGTTAAAGATGGCCTCGGTAATGGGCGTAAAATAGCGATTGAGCAGGTCTTTGACCTGGGTTGCCGTGAGGTTTTCTGAAATGGTTGTGAAGAACCTAATATCGGAGAACAATACTGTCATCTGACGGGTTTCCCCTGCAAAGCCATACCTGGCCGGTTCGGCCAGCATATGGGAGATATGGGCACTCGGGACATACTGACCAAAGACGCTGGTGACGTGTCGTTTGGCCTTGCGTTCGGATAAAAAACCCTCCAATAGATGCAGCGTGCCCAGCGCCAAAGCCAACAAGAAGCTGCTCGCGAGCGGTAGTGAGATATTTTGCTCAAACCAGAAATAGAGGTTAAAGGAGACCAGGCCAATTAGCAGTGCAATGGTGGCAAGGGTCAGCTGAAAGGGTCCGAGTCGGCTGGAATAGTAGGTGAAAATCAGCCCCAACAGCAGCAAGATAAGGGCGGTGATGGTGTTGGATTCCACTATCTCGACCGGAAAGGTGCCCTGTAATAGACCATTAAGCAGATTTGCGTGTACCTCAACCCCCGGATACTGGGTGCCGACTGGGGTACTGCGCAGATCGGCCAGGCCGACCGATGAGGTGCCGACCAGCACTAGGGCATTATCAAACGGCTCGGGGTCAAAGCTGTTGTGCACTATATCGCTGGCGGAGACATAGGGAAACTGGCCGCGCGGCCCGAGATAGGGCACCAACACGCGGGCCTTGAAGTCGGTATAGATCTGCTGGTCGACGAAATTGAATTTTGAAATCATATCGTAATCGGTGCTGAACGGGCGGATATTTATGTCGGTTTGTTCTATCACCAAATAGGCCATGCCCATGGCCAGCGAGAGGGACGGGTAGAGCTGTTGTTGATAGAGCTGGACCATGGGCGCGCTGCGCAACACGCCATCGCCATCGATGCTGGGCACGATAAAACCGGCACTGGTGGCCGCTTGTTGCAAAATGGGCACATTAGCGGTGAAGCCATTGGCCCGGATAGCGATCAAGCGAGCGGGTTGATCCGCCGTCAATTGGTAGATTGGCTCGGGCAATTGACCGACCTTGATGGTGGCGTCGTCCTGAAATAGGAACGAGAGCACTATATCGGTCCGGCTGAAGCTTTTGGCCAGAATAGCATCGTATTCGGTGGCCAAAATAAAGCCCTCTAATTGTTCGGCCAAATCCGGTCGGCCCTTGAGCCGCGCCTGTTGTTGCAGCGAACGGGTAGGGTTGATCTGTGGTTCGGTCATCAGTATGTCGAAACCAATCACCACAGCTCCCGCAGCGGCGAGATTCTCAACCATCAGCGCGATCTTGTCGCGCGGCCAGGGCCAGCGACCCTCCTCGGCCAAACTCTTCTCATCGATATCGACGATAATGATTGTTTCATTGGCCCGCGGAAAACGTTCGTCGTCGAGCAAGAGGTTGTAGCGCCAGTCGTAAAACAGATAGTCGAGCCGTTTGATAAAGGAGTTGTAGTCACTCTGTGCCTGAAGAAGATGGTAGCTGGCCAGCGACAGGGTGATAAAGACGCTGATCAGGATAACCGTGCCGCGTAGGGCGTGGCGCTTTAAGAGGGTTAACACAGGCATAAAAATAGTCTTTAGCTCACAAGCAGACATTGCTACCCTCAGCGTAGCTGACAATTGCCATGAGGTTAACAAAGTGTGGACGACTAAACGCGGGTTTCAAATACTGTTCTATCTGCTGCTGTTGAGCGTTTTGGTGCTGTCTCTATTGCCCATCGATCAGCCGGACTTTTCCCCCAACGACAAGGTTAATCATCTGTTGGCCTATGGGGTCCTCATGGTGTCAGGCTATCTGGCCCATCGACATCTGGTCTTGGCCGCGCTGATCGTGATCCTATTTGGCGTGTTGGTGGAGCTGCTGCAAGGGCTTACCAGCTATCGGATGTTCAGTTTCGCCGATATGGTAGCCGATTGCGCTGGTGTCGCACTGGGCTGTGCTGTTATTTTAGCGGCCAAGCCGATCATTAAAAAAATTCGACAGGAACGCTAAGATGACCAAACGCAATATTGCTCTGGTAGCACATGATAATAAAAAGCAAGAGCTGATGACTTGGGCCAAGGACAATCAAGCGTTGTTCGCCAATATTGGCATATACGCGACCGGTACCACCGGCCGGTTGGTCGAACAGACGCTGAATCGCCCGGTACAGCGCCTCTTGAGTGGCCCGCTCGGTGGCGACCAGCAGATTGGCGCGAAGATCGCCGAGGGTGCCATCGATGTATTGATCTTCTTCTGGGACCCGCTTGAACCGCAGCCGCATGATCCCGATATTAAGGCCTTGCTGCGCATCGCGGCGCTGTACAATATCCCGGTGGCCTGCAACAAGGCCAGCGCCGATTACATTATCAATTCACCGCTGTTGCACAACGACTATAAGCCCGATTTACCGGATTTCTCGGCCTACACCAGTCGGCAAACGCCAATTGATATCGTTTAATCGACTTCCGTTAATCGATTGGGCTCTATTGCATTAAGACTTAGCGGTTGACGGCAACGGGGGCCGTTCGGTCGGTCGTTTTGAAAACCCATCAGGCCGATTGAGCCGCCAAGGGGCAACCGGGCCAAATCCGTTGCCCCTTTTTAGTGGACTAAATAGCTGTGGGCCTAGGTTTGCCCGTAAGGCATACAGTATCGCCTTATATTCTAATTCCCCATATTGCCCACTCCTGCGCGCCATTTTTAAGTTTCACTTCAGATTTCACCCTTATCATAAGGGCTATAAATTTGATGGAGATCGCTATGGCGTTGAAAATATTATCTCTGGTTTTAGCCTCCAGCCTGGCCATTGGTCAAGCCCTAGCGGATGACGATTGCAGCGATCCGGTGGCCAGTTGGCAACCTCGGGAGCAGCTGCGCCAGTTGTTGGTCGAACAGGGTTGGGACGTCAAACGCATTCAGGTCCGTGAGGGCTGCTATTTGGTTAAGGGCTACGATGCCAATGGCCATCGCATGGCGGCCCATTTTCGACCCGCCTCCTTTAGGGCGCTCAAGCTTGAAGTTAAGTTTAATGACAGCGCGTCCACCGCCGAGTATTTGGATATTGAATCCCCGTGGTAATGAAGCCGCCCCCTGTCCCTTTTAATCAGCGCCCGGTTCGGCGCGTTGATCGCCAACCGATTGTTATACCTTTAATTGGAGTTCTAAATATGAATAAACGCCTATGGATTATGGCCCTGGTGATCGGTATTGCAGCGGCCGCACCGGCCTATGCGCGCAGCATGACGCTGACCACCGAACTGAGCAACTACTCCGGTGATGGCGCCTATCTGGCAATCTACATCGCCGATCAGGCCGGAGCCTATCAGCAAACCCTTTGGGTGGCCGGACGTAAGTCCAAATACTATCGCCATCTGGGCGGTTGGGCCCGCGGTTCCAATCTAGACTCAAGCGAATTTGACGGCCGAACCGGAGCCAGCGTCCTCAAAGGTCGCACCTTGTCGACCACGGTCGAGATTGCTGACAACCTGATAGATGCCGGTTATCAGATATTGATAGATTCCTCGGTGGAAGATAAACGTGACATTCGCAACGATGTCAGCGTGCCACTGACCCAGGCGAACAGCGCAAAAGCGGTGAGCGGTCGCGGCTATATCAAGGCCTTCTCCTTCACCCTCTAAGCCTTATTCGGATGCCTGCTATGTTACGAACATTCCATTCTGTGGCCGCATGGCTAGCGGCCCTATTGGTACTGGTGCTTGCTCTAACCGGTGTGGTTTTGGCGGCCAGCCCGCTGATCGATCGGGCGCAGGCCCGGGTGTCGGGTACGTCAGCCCTGTCGGTTGCCGAGGTCGTCGGTCGCATTGTTGAGCACTATCCGAGCACCGAGCAAATAGAGCGCACTCCCTCAGGCTCCCTGATCGTTTATTTTAGTGCTGCCCAAAACAGCGTCGCCGATCGAGTTGACCCGATCACCGGCCAGGCCATTGCCCCCTATCAGTTGTCGCCCGTTATGGTTTGGATCAAAAGCCTGCATCGTTCCTTGCTGTTGGATACGCCCGGGCGAGTGGTGAGCGCAACCGCTGCGCTCATGATGCTGCTCCTGAGTCTATCCGGCGCCGTGCTCTTGCTACGTCGTTTGGGCGGTTGGCGGCGTTTGCTTGGGCCCGTGCAAGGTCCGTTACGCTCTCGTATCCATGCCGAACTGGGCCGCTTTGCCGTGCTGGGGCTTATTTTGTCGGCCAGTACCGGTCTCTATATGTCTGCCACCACCCTCGGGCTGTTGCCGGATAATCAGCAAATGGACCCGCTCTTTCCGGACTCGGTGTCCATAGGCACGCCGGCGCCGGTGGGCCAACTACTCGCCTTGCAAGACCTTCCCATCGGGGCCTTGCGCGATCTGGTTTTTCCCTATCCGGGCGATCCGGCGGACGTTTTTTCACTGCGCACCCGGGATGGTTTGGGGTTTGTCGATCAAAATAGCGGCGAGCTGCTGTCATTTAGAAGCTTCGGCCCGCTCCAGCGGGTGTATGAATTCATCTATATGTTGCACACTGGCGAAGGTCTTTGGTGGCTGGCCCTGATACTCGGCCTGACGACCCTGACCGTGCCGGTGATGACCTATACCGGTCTGGCCATTTGGTGGCGCCGCCGCGCCGCCCTCGTCACGATCGCCGATAATAGCCCGGCAGTCCAGGCCGATACGATCTTGCTGGTGGGCAGTGAGGGCAACACCACCTGGGCGTTCGCTAAAACCCTATTCGATGCCCTGATTGAGGCCGGTCACCGCGTTCATATCGACAGCATGAATGCGCTAGCCGATTCGTATCCCAAGGCTAAACAGCTGTTTATTCTCACCTCGACCTATGGTGATGGCGCCGCACCCAGTTCGGCCCAGCAGTTCTTGGCCAAGCTAGCGCGTATTCCCGATGAACGCTCGATACCCGTGGCCGTGTTGGGCTTTGGCGATCGTCAATTTGCCCAATTTGGTGCCTACGCTATCGCAGTTAAGGACGAACTCGACCGCAAGGGCTGGCCAGCATTGCAACCTTTGACCCTGGTGGATCGGCAATCGTGCCAAACTTTTAGCCGCTGGGGTCAAGAGTTGTCTAACTACCTGGGTAGCCCTTTCGAGTTGGCGCATCAGCCGGTGCGGTTGCCGACCAGTAGCCTGCAATTGCTCTCGCGCACCCTATACGGCGAAGCGGTCGATGCGCCTATTGTGGTGTTGCGTTTTGGGCTGGGTAAAAAGCCGAAACTGCCGAGTTTTTCCGCCGGGGACCTGGTAGGTATCTATCCACCGGAGCAGACCAGCGCGCGCTTTTATTCCCTTGCATCGTGCTCCGGGGATGGTGAAATGGAAATCTGTGTGCGCCAACAGGACGGCGGCATCTGTTCTAACTATTTGCACAGCCTAGCCGTCGGCGATTCAATTGCCGCCTACATCCAAGTGAACGCGCAATTTCGCCCTAATAGCGAATCCCGACCCAGTATCCTAATCGGCGCCGGGACCGGTATAGCACCCCTGGTCGGCTTTATTCGCCACAACCAACGTCACCAGTTGATGAGCCTCTATTGGGGCGGGCGGCACCCAGACGCCGACTATCTGTTCGCAACCGAACTGGCTCGTTATCTGGCCGATAATCGTCTGAGCCGGCTGGTGACCGCCTTCTCGCGTCATGCGGATGCGCCGGGCTATGTTCAAGACCGGATTCTAACCGATGGTCCGGAGCTGCGCCGCTTGGTGCTGCAGGGTGGCGAGTTCTTGATCTGTGGTGGCAAGGCGATGAGTGTCGGCGTGCAAGAGGCGTTAAATACGGTCTTGGCCCCCCTGGGTATCGATGTTAACCGACTCAAATCGACCGGTCGTTATCGGGAAGATATCTATTAACCGACTGGGTTATGTAAATGGTAATGAGAACTATTTGCATTTAGGAGGGGGTTGAGGCTATGATGGCCTTCTCATTAAAACAGCAAAGGAGATCCACATGACATCGATATGGTTAAGAACAGGGTTGTTGGTTACGGCGGTGCTTGCCGGGGGCGTGCAAACCGCCCAGGCGGAGGTCAACATCTATTCGGCCCGAACTGAGGCGCTCATAAAACCGCTGCTCGATCAGTTCAGCGCTCAGACCGGCATTAAGGTCAATCTGGTCAGCGGCGGCGATGATGAGCTGATCAGCCGGTTGCGCATCGAGGGCAGTAAGTCCCAGGCCGATCTGCTGATTACCGCCGATGCCGGTCGCTTGCACCGTGCTAAAGAATTGAATTTATTGCGCGAGCTGCACAGTGAGCGGATCGATGCGGCCGTACCCGCCAATTTACGGGACGTCGATGGCACCTGGATCGGTTTGACGATGCGGGCTCGGCCAATCTTTTACCGTAAATCGGCGGTGGACCCGACTCAATTGTCGACTTACGAGGCCCTAACCGACGCCCAATGGGCCGGGCGCATCTGCATTCGCTCCTCGAGTAATATCTACAATCAATCGCTGATCGCCTCGATGATCGCCTCGGTCGGTGCCGATGCAGCCGAAACCTTTGCCTCGGGCTTGGTGGCCAACCTCGCCAAGCCACCGGGCGGTGGCGATACCGATCAGCTCAAGGCGGCTGCGGCCGGTGTCTGTGATCTGGCCATCGCCAATACCTATTACTTCGGTCGATTGATGGCCAGCGACAGCGCCGAGGACCGTGCTGTGGCGGAGCAACTCGGAGTCTTTTGGCCAAACCAGGGCGATCGCGGTACCCACGTTAATATAAGCGGCGTGGCGTTGACCCGAGCGGCGAAAAACAGCGTCGACGCGATTGCCTTGGTGGAGTTTATGCTTACGCCTGAAGCCCAAAACTGGTACTCCGAGGTAAACAATGAATACCCGGTTGTGAGCGGTGTCGAGCCGTCCGCCAAGCTAGCCAGTTTGGGCGCTTTTAACGCCGATGCGCTCAACCTCACCCTGTTGGGCGAAAACAATCGTGCGGCCGTGGAGTTGATGGATCGAGCCGGTTGGAAATAAAATCCCCGCCAACCCAACCCTTGCGGTGGTTTAGGGTGTAAACTTGCGCGCCCTTCGGGGCGTGTTTTAGCTTCTAAATCGTGAGGTTGGTTTGACAGTACATCGCTTGGCTCGTTTGTCTCTAATCAGCATTCTTATTGCGCTGCTGTTGTCGGCCCCTATCTGGGTGATGCTGGGGCAGATCTTCGTCGATACCTTGAGTATTTGGCAGCATCTGTGGCAAACGGTACTGCTCGACTACGTCACCAATTCGTTGCTGTTGATGTTTGGGGTCGGCGTGGGCGTGTTGCTCCTGGGGGTCTCCACGGCCTGGTTGACCAGCTGCTGTGAGTTCCCTTTTCGGCGCAGCCTAACGCTCTTATTGCTGCTACCCATGGCCATGCCCGCCTATATTATCGCCTACACCTATACCGGCTTGCTCGACTTTGCCGGCCCGGTGCAGAGTTGGATCCGGGCGGTCACCGGCCTGGCCTATGGCCAATATTGGTTTCCACCGATTCGTTCCCTAACCGGTGCTATGTTGATGCTGGCTTTGGTGCTCTATCCTTATGTCTATTTGTTGGCTCGAGCCGCCTTCCTGGCGCAATCCTCAACTCTCTTAGATGTCAGTCGCACCCTCGGTTTATCGGCTTGGCAAAGCTTTTATCGGGTCACCTTGCCGATGGCGCGACCGGCCATAATCGCGGGTCTGTCCTTGGCGCTGATGGAAACGCTGGCCGACTATGGCACGGTGCAGTTCTTCGGCGTAACTACCTTTACCACCGGTATATTTAGAACCTTCTATGGCTTTGGTGACGCGGCTGCGGCCGCGCAACTGTCATTGTTGTTGCTGAGTTTTGTGGTGGTTCTGGTTGCGTTGGAAAAATATTCCCGGCGCCGGATCGGCTATTACGCTGCCGCCAATTATCGTCCGATACAACGCCGCATGCCAATTCAAGGCTGGCGTGCGTTGCTGGTTATCGGTATTTGCTTCGGTCCGGCTTTGTTGGGCTTTATCCTTCCCGCGGCGCTCTTGCTAACCTGGTCGCTGAGCAGCGCGCAGTGGTTTGATACGGCCTTCCTAACCCTGATCTGGCACTCCTTTTCGCTCGCCGCCGGCGCCGCCTTGATCTCGGTGAGTCTGGCCTTTGTCCTGGCCTATGCGGCCCGACTGGAAAAAAACCGTGCCACCCAATGGGCCGTGCAAGTGACGGCATTGGGCTATGCCATGCCCGGAACCATTATTGCGATCGGGGTGATCATCAGCCTGTCTGGCCTGGACCATTATTTGGTACCCCACCTGGAAGCGCTATTTGCCGTGGATCTGGGGCTGTTGTTTTCCGGTAGCCTGTTCGCCTTATTGTTTGCCTATACCATTCGATTTTTAGCGGTCTCGCTCGGCTCGGTGCAAAGCGGCTTACTGGCGATAAAGCCCAGTCTGGACGCCTCGGCGCGCCTGCTCGGCCGGACGCCGTTGCAGGTGCTGACCTCCATCCATGTCCCACTGCTGCGTGGCAGTGCGCTCACGGCCCTACTCATAGTGTTTGTCGATGTGTTAAAAGAGTTGCCGGGCACGCTGATATTGCGGCCCTTTAATTTCAATACCCTCGCCGTGCGAGCCTATGAGTTGGCCTCAGATGAGCGCTTGATCGATGCCGCGCCGGCCTCATTGATGATCGTCTTGGTCGGCCTGTTGCCGGTCTATTTCTTGAACCGTTCGATCAACCGGAGCTGATTGATCTATGTTAAGCACTAGCGTACCTCGCCATCAGGCGCTGATCGTCGATCGGGTTGAAATCCGTTATGGCACCGTAAGCGCGGTTAAGGATGTCAGCCTCAGGTTAGAGCCAGGACAGATTGGTTGTTTGCTCGGCGCCAGTGGTTGCGGCAAGTCGACCTTGCTGCGCGCCATTGCCGGCTTTGAACCGATCGCCCATGGCACCGTCAGTTTAAGCGGGCGGACGCTGTCCAACCCCGGGTTTATGGTGCCGGCTGAGCAGCGTAAAATTGGCATGGTGTTCCAGGATATTGCCTTGTTTCCGCACCTAACGGTGGCGCAGAACATCGCCTTTGGCCTCACCCATCTCAAGGCGTCGGACCAGGCGGCGCGGGTTAGCGAACTGCTGGTGCTGGTCGGCCTGGCCGGTGCAGAACAGCGCTATCCTCATTCGCTCTCGGGTGGGCAACAACAACGCATCGCCCTAGCACGGGCCTTGGCGCCGAAACCCTCGGTGCTCTTGATGGATGAACCGTTCGCCGGCCTCGATACCACGTTGAAAGAAACTCTGGTGCCGGATATTCGTCGAATTCTGGTGCAGGAGGGCATTACCGCGTTGGTGGTCACCCACGATCAACAGGAAGCCTATGCTATTGCCGATAAGGTTGCCCTGATGCATCAGGGGCGCATCGAGCAGTTTGCCTCGCCGTTTCAAATTTATCACCAGCCCGAGACCCGTTATGTCGCCGACTTTATCGGTCAAGGCTATTTTTTGCCTGCGACGCTACTCAGTGCGCACCAACTCAATACCGATCTGGGGGTCCTGAGTATGCCCGATGCGGCCGCCTTCCCAGACCTGGCTGAAGTTGATCTGCTGATACGACCCGATGATGTGCTGCACGATGACGAGAGTGACTTTTTAGCTGAAATTACCGGCAAGCATTTCAAAGGTACCTTCTTCCAATATGAGGTGACCCTGGCCAACGGTCGGTCGCTTTTGTGTATTGCCTCGAGCCACCAGGACCATAGAGTCGGACAACAGATTGGTATTCGGCTCGATCTGGATCACTTTGTGTTGTTTGCACGGGCCAGCGTCACTGAGCCGCAGGAAGCCGTTTCAGCCGAAGCGATATTAGAATAACCGCCGCCAGCAGGGCGGTGGACGCCAGCAGGCAGGCCGTTAAGCCATACTGAACATAGAGATAGCCGGACAGTACCGTGCCGATCAGGCGGCCCATGGCATTGCTCATATAGTAAAAACCGACATCGAGTGAAGCGCCGTCGGATCGTGCCCAAGCGACAATCAAATAGGAATGAATCGAGCTGTTGATGGCAAAGAACAGGCCAAACAGACAGAGCAACAGGGTCAGGACCGCGGCGCTGATCTCTAGCGCGAGCGTCAGGCCGAACAGCAAAAGCATGGCCGCAAACAGGGGTAGGGCGGCCCAAAAAGCCCGACGGCCATCGGTCGGCTGGCTAAAGTTCATCAAGAGTTGCGGGGTAAAGCCTTGCACCACGCCATAGCCGATAATCCACAGGGCAAAAAAAGCCCCGACCTGAGAGTGGGACCAACCATAGCGGCTGGCCAGACTGATCGGCAAGGCGACGACAAACCACACATCACGCGCGGCAAACAGACACAGGCGAGCCAGACTGAGCCAGTTAAGCGGCGCGCTGTTGGCAAAGACCTGCGAAAACTTAGCCCGGGCACGTGACTTGCCCAGATCCGACTGCAAGAACAGGATGCTGGCGCAGCCGGCCGCCAATATAATCATCAACAGACTGGCGATGGCCCACCAAAAGCCCACCGACCAGAGTAAAAAACCGCCGAGGAAGAAGCCCACGCCCTTGAGCGTATTTTTAGACCCGGTTAGGGCCGCGACCCACCTGAAGAGCCGCTGATGTTGTCCGGCTGGCAGTAGGCTTTTCAGCCCGGCTTTGGCGCTCATCTTATTGAGATCTTTGGCAACACCACTCAGCGCTTGTGCCGCCATTACCCACCCCAGCGTCAGCCAGGCATCGGGCACCAAGAGCGCGCCTAGGGCGATCGCCTGACAGAACAGACCCAGGTTCATGGTTCGGTTTAGACCGATGCGGGCGCCGAGCCACCCACCCACCAAGTTGGTGATCACACCAAATAACTCATAAAACAGAAACAGCCAAGCGATCGCCAAGGCATCGTAACCGAGCTGATAAAAATACAGCACGATCAGCATGCGCAAGGCGCCATCGGTCAGTGTGAAGGCCCAATAGTTGAGCGTGATCAGGCTGTATTGGCGCAGAGCCGTTGGGTCAGCTGCGGTCACAACCGGTGTAACAACCGTGCCAGCTCGGCGGTGCGGTTAACATAGCCCCATTCGTTGTCATACCAGACATAGAGCTTCAGTTGGGTGCCATTGATCACCAGGGTCGAGAGTGCGTCGATGATCGCGCTGCGTGGATCGGTGCGATAATCGATACTGACCAGGGGCCGCTCTTCATAGCCGAGTATGCCCGCCAAGCTGGTCTCCGCGGCCTCCTTTAGAGCCCGGTTGACCTGCTCGGCCGTGACCGTTTGCTCCAGCTCGAAGACACAATCGGTCAGCGAGGCGTTGAGCAGTGGCACGCGCACGGCGTGGCCGTTGAGCTTACCGACCAACTCCGGGAAGATGGTGGTGATGGCTTTGGCCGAACCGGTGGTGGTGGGGATCAGACTCATACCCGCGGCTCGGGCCCGGCGCAGATCCTTATGGGGCGCGTCGACCAGCGTTTGGGTATTGGTAATATCGTGCAGCGTGGTCATCGAGCCGTGCTTGATGCCGAACTGCTGATGAATGACCTGCACCACCGGCGCCAAGCAGTTGGTCGTGCAGGATGCGGCGGTGATAATTTGGTGCTCAGCGGTCACCAGGTGATGATTGATACCCATCACGATATTGGGAATCACGGCCGACGGCACCGGCGCGGTGACAACCACCTTTACGCCCTGATCCCGGTAGGGTTGCAGCGCGGCGTCGGTCTTAAATTGGCCGCTGGCTTCTATTACCAAGTCACAGTCGCTCCAGTCGGTGTCCGCGATCTGGAGGTGGTGGGTTAGGGCGACGGTCTGTTGGCGTAGGGTCAGGCTGGCCGAATCCAATTCTTGAGCCGGATGCGGCGCCCGGCCGTGAATCGAATCGAAGTTATACAGATGCACCAGCGTCGCACAATCACCGGCCGGATCGTTGATTCGAACCAGCTGTACGTCATCCTGTTGCAGCAACACACGGGTTGTTAGCCGCCCCATTCGCCCAAAACCGTTGATTCCCACTCTTAACATCGATTTGTTCCTGTTTGGTTTGAAATGCCGTTCAGTTTATGACACCTCTATGACAAGTAGATGACAATCCTGCCATCTCGGCCGGTGCTCAGGACAGGCGAGATTGAAAGTCATCGAAGCTGAATTCTTTCACAATCTGGAGCCGATCGGTCAACGAATTCCAGACGGCCAGAGCCGGCAAACGTGTGCCATTAAAGGTACTGGTTTTCACCATGGTGTAGTGGGCCATATCTTCGAAGATCAGCCGCTGACCCAGTTCCAGGGGACGATCGAAGCTATAGTCGCCGATGACATCACCGGCCAAGCAGGTCATACCGCCTAAGCGATAGGTGTGGGCCTTTTCGTCGGCCAAGCCGGCCCCGAGCACATCGGCCCGATAGGGCATTTCCAAGGTGTCGGGCATATGGCAGGTGGCTGAAGTATCCAGGATGGCCTGGGGCAGTTGATTGAAGGTCAGATCGAGCACCTCGGCAACCAGCACACCGGTGCCGATGGCAACCGCTTCGCCCGGTTCCAGGTAGACCTGGACCTGATATTTGTCTTTAAAGGCTCGGATACGTTTGATCAGGCCATCGACATCATAGCCCGGTGCGGTGATATGGTGACCGCCGCCAAAGTTGACCCAACGCATCTGTGCCAACAGATGACCGAACTTGTCCTCGACCGCGCTCAGGGTCCGGTCTAAGGCGTCAAAGCCATGCTCACACAGGGTGTGGAAGTGCAGGCCAGTGATGCCCGCCAGTTGGCTTTGATCCAGCTCTGACAGGGGGATGCCGAGCCGGGAGCCGGGCGCGCACGGATCGTAGATGGGCACACCGCCCTCTGAATGCTCCGGGTTGATTCGCAAACCGAACCTCAGTTGCGGGCGCGCTGTCAGCGCACTCTGAATCAGCGGTTGAAAGCGCGCCCATTGCGCGCTGCTGTTAAACACCACGTGATCGGCGAAGGTAAGCAGTTCGGTCAGGTCGGCGGCGCTATAGGCGGCCGAAAAAACATGCACTTCACCGGGATAGTGCGCCTGGCCCAGTCGAGCCTCGTGTAAACCGCTGGCACAGGTGCCATTGAGATACTCAGCCGTTTTGGCGCCAAAGTGCCACATAGAAAAGGCTTTTAGCGCGGCCAGTACCTTGGCGCCGCTGGCATCGGCAACCTGTTTCAGTAGAATCAGGTTACGCTCTAGGGCGATCTCATCGACGACAAAACAGGGTGAGGGCAAGCGCGACAGGTCGAGTTTTGAAAAATCGGTGAATTGCATAGTAGGGTATCCGCCTAAACGAGAGGACTTAGGGGTAATTGGGTGAGTCCGACAAAAGCCAATGCGCGTTCGGCGCGCATTGGCTTGGGGCACAAGCCAGAGGGTAGGTTCTAGTGGTCCAAATTGAAATCGTTCATTTCCACCAGATGCCAGGGCAGGCCATAGAGATTTAAATCGGCCATAAACAGATCCGGGTCCATCTGCTCCATATTCCAGACACCAGGCTTTTGCCAATGGCCCTGAACGATCATCTTAGCGCCAATCATGGCCGGCACCCCAGTGGTATAGGAAATCGCTTGAGAGCCAACTTCCTTATAACAGTCCTGGTGATCCTTGATCTGGTAGAGATAGAGGGTTTTCTCGACCCCATCTTTGATACCGGTCACGACACATCCGATACAGGTTCGGCCATGCGTGCGCGGACCGAGCGTCGAGGGGTCGGGTAACAGTGCCTTGAGAAATTGAATCGGCACGATCTTGGTGCCCTGAAAGTCGATCGCCTCAATGCCGGTCATACCAACATTACCGAGCACTTCCAGATGCTTTAAATAGCTCTCGCCAAAGCTCATCCAAAACTGCGCGCGGCGCAAGGTCGGGTAATGTTGGGTCAAGGACTCCAGTTCTTCATGGTACATGCGGTAAATATTAAAGGTGCCAACCTCTTCCGGGCAGGTAAAGCTGGCCTTGCGCGACATCGCCTCGGTGGTGATAAATTCGCCATCTTGCCAATGCCGACAGGGGGCCGTCACTTCCCGAATATTGATTTCAGGATTGAAGTTGGTCGCGAATGGATAGCCATGATCGCCGCCATTGACGTCGATAATATCCAGTTCGTGAATCTCATCAAAATAGTGTTTGGCCAAATAGGCGGTAAACATATTGGTCGCACCGGGGTCGAAGCCACTGCCCAGTAATGCCGTGAGACCGGCCTTGGCGAATTTCTCTTGGTAAGCCCACTGCCAGCTGTATTCGAATTTTGCGGTCTCAAGCGGCTCGTAATTGGCGGTGTCCATATAGTGCACCCCAGCCTCGAGGCAGGCGTCCATGATCGTCAGATCCTGATAGGGCAGGGCCACATTGATCACCAAAAGCGGTTTTTCGCGCAGCAACAGGGCAACCAACTCGGGCACCTTATCGGCATCGACCGCGACCGTTTTAATGGGCCGGTCAATGTTTTGGGCAATCGCATCGCATTTGGCGAGGGTGCGACTGGCCAGGACTATTTCGGTAAAGACGTCGGGTAATTGGGCAACCTTCTGCACTACTACATTACCGACGCCACCGGCACCGATGATCATGACTTTGGACATTCTTTTTTCTCCTCTATGGCGCGCTCCGATGCGCACCATATGGTTATACCGCGATCCACGGAGTTTATCAGCTCACGGCCAAAACATTAAGGATCTCAACAAGGGTCGTGACAGACCCATTACTGGCGGCGATTTTAGTGAATGAGCGTGAAATTACAAGCCTTCGCATGCGCAGGCGACAAAACCATGGTTAAAAGTGCTCATCGCACAGTTAAATCCGATCACCGAATGATTCGACCAACATACCGCGGCAAGGGGACTGCAGCGCAACAGCAAGGCGTTTTCCGGGGAGGTCGATTGATTTGACTATATTGACATATACCTTGAGGCAAACTTTAGTTATTAGAGCAAAGGGCTCGTTCGGTACTGATATTCAGATCGCATCGACTTTGACGACTTATCTATGAGGTTTGCTGTTTGACACCGAAAATGCCGATACCCTTTGCTGCCCTAATAGCGTCCCCGCTAGGGGTCCTAGCGGTCTGGATGGGTTATCCCTACAGTGGCGTATTGGTGACCAGCCTATGCACCAGCGCAGCAATGGTCCTGTGGCCCAGTCCACGCAGCGACGCGCCAGATCCCGCCGTTACCCTCAAAGCGACTGCGGTCGCTCACGCTCAAGCGCAATTGTGTCAACAATCGGCTGAGTTGCTGGCCGAAACCAAGCTCAGCGTTGATGATATCAAGAGTACCCAAAACGACGCGGTCGAGACCCTGACAGCTGCCTTTAGCGGTTTGAAACAACTTGTCGGAGCCCAAAGTCTGCATGTGCAAGACCTTCTGTCTGCCGACGTGGCACCGGACGGCAACCCATGGATGGTGCAATTTGCTAGCACCATTGACCTAACTTTGGACCGCTTTGTGGTTACCGTGGTCAACATGTCGGAGGCGTCAATGGGTCTCGTCGGTAAGGTTGGCTCGATCAATAACTTAATGCCCGGTGTGATCAAGGCGCTCAAAGATATTGATCAAATCGCCTCCCAGACCAATCTACTAGCTCTCAATGCCGCGATCGAGGCGGCTCGAGCCGGTGAGGCTGGGCGCGGTTTTGCCGTCGTTGCCGACGAAGTTCGGGCGCTGTCAAATAGCTCGGCCGGCTTCAGTGATCAGATTCAAAAAATGCTCAAGGATATCGAAAATCAGGTCAAGGATCTCACGGTGGATATCGGCTCGGTGGCATCGCAAGAACTGAACTATGTTATCGAATCGAAAAAATACGTTCAGGTTGCTGTCGTGCAACTGTTGGCAAAGGCCGACGAGAATGTCCGGCATAACGCAGCGCTCGCAGAGTCCAATAAGCGCTTGCAGCAATCGATCGACGACGTCATTCGGAGTTTACAGTTCGGTGATATTAATAGTCAGCATTTGCAATTTACCGGCGAGAGTATCGATTTTATCAAGGCCCAATGGCTGAGCCAATCGGAAACAGAGGCGGTCTTAAGCGAAACGCGAGCGAGCACCCAATATCAGCAGCTGGTGCAGTTTCGCAAAAACCATCTTAATCCGGTGTCATCAAACACGGTCGATGGCGGCCACATTGAATTATTTTAGCAATAGGATGAGCCAAGCAGAGGGTGCTATGTCAGACGTAACAGTAGTGGTGCTGCCGCCTCGATTTGATTTCCAACATCATGTCGTGTTCACCGCCAGCTATGAAAACTTTATCGCTAATCCAACATCGAGCACGCTGCAGCTAAATTTCGCACAGGTGACCTATCTTGACACCTCAGCATTGGGCATGTTGATGCTCTTGGCGAAAAAGAATAGCGCTTCAAATGCAAGTGCGGGCTTGGTGATTGTCGGTGCATTTGGGTCCTGCCGAGAGATGCTGGAAATAGCCAATATGTCGAGTTACTTCGATATTAGGTGATCTGAGATCAGCAGGTTTTTTCGTTAAAAAGGTATTGCTGCAAAACCCTCAATGCCAATTAGAAGTGCTTGGAAATATATTCCCTAGAAATAAATTTGGGGCATTTGATCAGGATTATTTAGGTCATGACTAAAAAAATATTAATTGTCGACGACTCTGCCTCGATTCGGCAGATGGTTGAAGCAACGTTGAAAACCTCAAACTATCGAGTGACCCTAGCGCAAGATGGTCAGGATGCCCTAGATCGATGCAAGACACAGCGCTTCGACCTCGTCCTAACGGATCAAAATATGCCGCGTATGGATGGTCTTACCCTTATAAAATTGTTACGTGCGATGAGTGCCTTTGCTCGGACGCCCATTATCGTCTTAACCACCGAAGCCAGCGATGACATCAAAGCGCGCGGTAAGGCCGCAGGCGCAACCGGCTGGATGGTCAAACCTTTCGATCCGCAAAAACTACTGGATATTACTCGGCGTGTTTTAGGTTAATGACGAGCGGAGTCTAATTATGTCAGTTGAAATGAGTCAGTTTCATCAGGTTTTCTTTGAGGAAGCTCAAGAGCATTTGCAACTGCTCGAGCAGCTACTGATGGCTTTGGATATTGCCCAACCGGATACCGAAGACCTCAACAGTATTTTTCGTGCGGCCCATTCGATCAAGGGCGGTAGCGGTATATTCGGTTTCACGGCCTTAGCCGATGTAACCCACATTATGGAAAACTTGCTTGATAAGGCGCGCAAAGGAGAATTTTCCTTATCGATACAGGTGGTCGATGTTTTACTCAGCACCACCGACACCTTGGGCGAAATTTTAAACAGCTATCGCAGTGAACTGGCGATTGACTGGCTTAAGGTTACCCAAGCTCAAACGATTTTGAACGTCTGCTTAGTTGATCCGGTCGGCGACCTGAGTGCATCGGATGATGGCGGGCTAACGCCACTACCGGTAGTTGAGCCGGACGCATTGGAAGGCTTTGGGTTATTTTCTGAGGAGAGGGTTTCAAGCATGAAGGGCAGTGCCCAAGACGATTTTGGCCTCTTCACTGCCGAGCCCACACTGGCGGTCGACCCAGGGTTTGGACTCTTTAATGAGCCACAGCTGCAATCGCCACAGGGTGGCCAGTCGATATCTCCGCCAGGCTCTGCTGAACTAGCAAGCCAGCCTAAAGCAGGTGCTGGTCTGACCAAGAAGGTCGGCAACAGCGCTGGCGATAGCACGCTTAGAGTCGAAACCACCAAAATTGATTCATTGATAAATCTGTCGGGTGAGTTGGTTATTACTCAATCGATGTTGGCGCTAATTGGCGCAGAAGTTCCCGGTGAGTTGGGTGAACGATTGCAGTCGGCCTTGCTTGAACTGGAACGCAATACGCGCGAAGTGCAAGACGCTGTGATGTCGGTGCGGATGTTGCCGGTGTCATCGGTATTTAATCGTTTCCCTCGCTTGGTGCGGAATTTGGCCGGCAAGCTGAACAAAAAAGTTGAGTTGATCGTCGAAGGTGGTGCTACCGAGATAGATAAGGGCATGATCGAACGACTGGTAGATCCCTTGACGCATCTAGTGCGCAACAGCCTGGATCATGGTATCGAAACCGCGCAGCAACGAATGGCTATGGGCAAGACTGAAAGTGGCACGCTGTTGCTGAAGGCCGAACAGAAGGGCGGCAGTATCGTCATTAGTATCAGCGACGATGGCGCAGGCTTGAACCGAGACCGAATTCTAACCAAGGCGCGAGAAAATGGCATAATGACCGAGCAATCGCCCGCCGATGAAGATGTTTGGCCACTGATATTCTCACCTGGTTTTTCCACCGCTGCCGAGGTCACCGATGTTTCCGGTCGCGGTGTCGGTATGGACGTGGTGCGCCGAAATATTGAAGCCTTGGGCGGCCATATCGTTATTGAATCGCAGGCCGGCGTGGGTTCAACCTTTCGTATCCAGCTGCCCCTGACCTTGGCCATTGTCGATGGAATGTGTGTCGCCGTGGGCGAACAGGTTTTTGTTTTACCCTTGGTCCACATAGTCGAGTCCATTCAGCCATCCTTAGATCAGTTAAAAACCTTGTCTAATCAACGGCTGATTAAGGTTCGTGGCGAGTATTTGCCGTTGTTAGATCTATACCAACTGATGGCTTTAGAGCCTATTAATATCAACCCGGATCAAGGGATCGTTGTGTTGATTGAAACCAGCAAGCATCGATTTGGACTCTGCGTCGATGCCCTAGTGGGTCAGCAGCAGGTGGTTATAAAAAGTCTTGAACGGCACTACCGACGCGTTAGCGGTGTCTCGGGCGCGACCATTATGGGTGACGGCAGCGTCGCGCTTATTCTCGACGCCGAGTCACTGGCGCTGCAAGTTAAACATTTGGACGGAGTTACTATATGACCAAAATCGAGAATGGTAATTCGTCGCACGGTAATGACGTTGACGAAGAATTCCTTAGCTTTGTATTAGGGGATGAAAGCTATGCCTTGGATATTATGTCGGTTAAAGAAATTCGCGGTTACGAGACGGTCACCAAAATTGCCAATGCACCGGCTTTCGTTAAGGGCGTATTGAATTTGCGCGGCGATATCGTCCCGATAGTAGATTTACGTATGAAGTTTGATATTGGCCAAGCGACCTATGATGAATTTACTATTGTGATTATGTTGAGCGTCAATGATCGTATCGTCGGGGTGGTGGTCGATGCGGTGTCCGATGTGGTTAAGTTTTCGGCACAGCAAATTTTGCCACCACCGGAATTTGGTGTGTCCTTCAACACTCGTTTTCTGCGCGGCTTGGCGACCATTGAAAATAAAATGATTGTTTTGGTAAATATCGCGGCCCTTATCGGTAGTGATGAATTGGGCCTGATGGACTTGAACACGACTGCGGGGCAGGAATAAAAAAATGACACTATTCAATTGGTTTGGAAAAAAAAGTTCAGCACTTCAGGTCGAACGAGATCAATTCTTGCAAGCGCTCGATAATAGCGGAAACAGTTTTATGATTGCCAATGCCAATCGTGAAATCATCTATACCAATAAGGCCGTGATTACGATGTTAAGGAAATCTGAATCGGCTATTCGAAAGGAGTTGCCGAAATTTAGTGTGGACGATTTGATCGGCAGTAATATTGACAGCTTTCATAAAAATCCAGCCCATCAGCGCATGATGCTGGAGCGCTTAAGTACTACCCATATAGCTGACATTAGTTTGGGTGGCCTAAGCTTTAAGCTGATATTGAATCCTATTGTGGGCGCCAATCGAGAGCACCTGGGGACCTCTGTTGAATGGATTGATCGGACCGAGGCTATCTTGGCCGAAATAACCACTGCCCGGACCTTAGAAGCGCTCGACAATACCAGCACCAATGTCATGATTGCCGATAATGAGCGCAATATTATCTACCTTAATAAATCGGTTGTGACTATGTTGCGGGCCCAGGAAGCGGAGTTGCGCAAGTCGTTGGCGCATTTTTCAGTCGATAAGATACTCGGCGGATCCATGGATCAATTTCATAAAAACCCGGGTCACCAAAGCGGTCTGCTGGATAAGTTGACCGATACTTATATCGGCAATATCCAAGTCGGTATTCTGCATTTTCGGCTGACCGCCAGCCCGATCTTTTCCAAGGCGGGGGAGCGCTTAGGTTCCGTTGTGGAATGGTTGGACCGGACCAAGGAAGTGATGGCGGAACAGGAACTCAGCCATCTGGTGTCGGCGGCAGCGGCGGGCGATTTTACCGTGCGTGTGGCAACGCAAGGTAAGGATGGCTTTATTTTAATGTTAGCCGAAAATCTTAACCGCTTAGTTGAAACCTCAGAAGTGGGGCTTAAAGATGTGGCTCGGGTATTGATGGCGCTGTCGGAAGGTGATTTAACCGCGCGCATCGACGGCCATTACGAGGGAACCTTTGATGATTTGAAAAACTACTCGAATCAAACCTCCGAGAAATTGACTGCGATGATCGGCGAAATTAAAGTTGCGGCCCAAACCATCAGCACCGCGTCCAGCGAAATTGCCCAGGGTAACGCAGATTTGTCGCGCCGCACGGAGCAACAGGCCTCGAGTCTGGAAGAAACCTCATCCAGCATGGAAGAGTTGACCGGTACCGTTCGACTCAATGCTGATAACGCCAGCCAGGCCAACGCTCTGGCGTCACAAGCAGCCAATATTGCGATCGATGGCGGTGAGTTAATTCAGCAGGTGGTCAAAACTATGGCCTCAATTAACGCCTCGGCGCGAAAAATTGCCGATATTATCGGGGTGATCGATGGCATTGCATTTCAGACCAATATATTAGCGCTCAATGCCGCGGTGGAGGCCGCGCGAGCCGGTGAGCAGGGGCGCGGTTTTGCCGTGGTGGCCTCGGAAGTTCGTAGCCTGGCACAGCGCTCGGCAAACGCAGCAAAGGATATCAAAGAGTTAATTTCCGATTCGGTCAACGAGATAGAGAGCGGGAACAGTTTGGTGGGCAAGTCGGGCGATACCATGCAAGAAGTGGTAACGGCCATTAAGCGGGTAAACGATATTATGGCTGAAATCGCGGCTGCATCGGCCGAGCAGGCGACCGGTATCGATGAGATCAGCAAAGCCGTGGTGCAGATGGACGAAATGACCCAGCAAAACGCCGCTCTGGTTGAGCAGGCCGCCGCGGCGGCAGAAAGTATGCAGTCCCAAGCCCAGCAGCTAACGGGCCAGGTGTCGACCTTTACCTTGGACGAGAACGGCGTCAGTGGCGGGGCGGGGACGGCCGCTGCGCGCATTGGCCACGACACTAAAACGATGGTGAGTCGGCCGGCCGCCGCCAAATCGGTAAAAAAAACTCCGATATTAAAAAGAAATGAGACCGCTGCCGATGAGTGGGAAGAGTTTTAAGGACACCATGGACCGAGAATTCAGCTACACCCAAGCGCATTTTGAACAGGTTCAAGCGAAGCTATATGAGTTGGCCGGTATTCAACTCGACACCAGCAAGGATGCCCTGGTTTACAGTCGTCTGGTGCGCCGTATCAGGAGCCTAAAGGTGGGAGGTTTTGCGAATTATTTTGTCTATTTACAAAATACCCCGTCCGAAACACAGGAATTCATCAATGCCCTGACCACAAATTTGACGTCCTTTTTTCGTGAGCCGCACCACTTTGACATACTCAAAGGCTATTTGCAGGATCATCCCGGCAACCTGCGGATCTGGTGCGTCGCCAGCAGTACCGGTGAGGAAGCCTACTCCATTGCCATGACCGTCGCAGAGCATTACGGCCAATTCGATACCCCGGTTGAGATTATTGCATCCGATATTGATACTGATGTGCTGACTGCGGCATCGGCTGGTATTTATAAACGGGAGCGCATCGAGTCGATCGTTCCTCAACGCCGCAAGCAGTTCTTTCAGCGCGGCACCGGCGGCCAGGATGGTAAGGTCCGGGTGGTTCCTGAGCTGAAACGGATGGTTGAGTTTGCCCAAATAAATTTACTCGAACCTAGCTGGCCCATTCGGTCAACGGTGGATGTAATTTTTTGTCGTAATGTGATGATCTACTTCGATAAACAGACCCAACTGGCGCTGCTGACTCGGCTTGTCGCTCTACTCCCCTCGGACGGCCTTTATATAGCCGGACACTCGGAAAACTTCTCGGCCTTTGCGCAGGTGGTCCGACTGGCTGGCCAAACGACCTATTACCCGGTGAGAGGTTAGCATGCAGGGTTTCGATTTAAACAGTTTTGATCTAAACAACAATCACCTCGCTCCTAATCGGTATTTCGATAGGCATTTTGATCAAGACGCGGTCAAGATATTGCCGGGTGAATATTTCGCCACCCGAGACAATACCCTGATCGTAACGGTGCTCGGCTCCTGCGTGTCGGTGTGCTTAAGTGATGCGAAGCTGAAGATTGGTGGTATGAATCATTTCTTGTTGCCCAACGACAGCTCGGCGAACCAGGACATCCTGGGCGATTCGGCCCGTTATGGTGGCTATGCAATGGAAATACTGATCAATCATATGCTCAAGCTGGGCGCGCGTCGTTCAAGTTTGGTGGCAAAAATATTTGGCGGTGGCAATGTGTTGCGCGGCATCACCGCCACACAAGTTGGCCAGCGCAATGCAAGCTTCATCCAGGCCTACCTAAAGACCGAGCGCATCGCCATTTTGGCCTCCGATTTACTTGAGAATTACCCGCGTAAAGTCTACTTTTTTCCGGCCACCGGTAAGGTATTTGTGCGCAAGCTCAAAGCACTGCATAACAGCACCATTTTGGATCGGGAGAGCGCATATCGCTTGCGTATCCGTAACACGCCGATAATGGGCGATATTGAATTGTTTGGTGATTGAACTCTATGATCAAAGTCTTGGTAGTCGATGACTCCGCATTGATTCGGGCCCTATTGGGTAAGCTTATTGCAGCCGATCCGGCCCTGATGTTGGTCGGGGCCGCGCCCGATGCCTTCGTCGCGCGCGAGATGGTTATTCGGTTGCAGCCCGATGTGATCACGCTCGATATCGAGATGCCAAAGGTCGATGGCCTGACCTTTCTAACGCGCCTGATGCAGGCCCGGCCCACACCGGTCATTATGATTTCGACCCTAACCAGTGCGGGGGCAGACGCTACCTTGAGAGCCTTGGAATTGGGAGCCGTGGACTTTATTGCTAAACCAATGCTTGATGTCAGCCGGGGCATAGAGGCTTACCAAGAATTGATCAGCACTAAAATCAAGATGGCCGCCCAGGCCCGACTCATTAAGCCCAAAGTTAGCAGCCTGAATCGCATTGCACCGGGGTCCAATAACCTCATCGGCTCCGAGACAATATTAGCCATTGGTGCCTCGACAGGCGGGACAGAAGCCATTAAGTATCTATTGATGCAGTTTCCAGCCGCCATGCCCGCAATCGTGATAACTCAACATATGCCACCGGGCTTCACCAAAACATTTGCGACTCGACTTAATAGCCTCTGCCAGGTGCGAGTTAAGGAAGCGGAGCAGGGTGAACGATTGCTGGCCGGCTGCGCCTATATCGCGCCAGGCGACCAACATCTGGAGGTGATTCGGGTTGGCGCCGATTATCGCGTGCGCCTGCACCAGCAAGAGCGGGTCAGCGGCCATCGGCCCTCCGTCGATGTCCTATTTCAATCGCTGGCCCACAGTGCCGGGGTCAACACCGTAGCACTGATCCTGACCGGTATGGGCCGTGACGGCGCAGAGGGTATGTTGAGACTCGCGCGGCAGGGCTGTTATACCCTTGCTCAGAATGAGGCCAGTTGTGTTGTGTTTGGCATGCCCAAGGAAGCGATTAAGTTAAATGCCGTGAGTGAGGTTCTGGGCCTCGATCAGCTCGGCGATGCGGTAATCCAGAGGTTAAACGCCTTGTGCGCCGCCACCGGCCTATAGGGGGCTCGTAGATTCCACCAGATCGATTCGCCGTTGCACAGGCCATCAGCGCAGTTTTCTCCAATACCTTTTGAGTTGAATCAAGCTTCTTCCGAGTCGCTCGGAGTATTATGTCGCTTGTGTTAAATAGTGCACATATTAGTAAAAGGGATTGTAATACAAATGGCAGCGGCCAATTGCTGGTAATGCGCCAATATATGACTGTCCTAGCGTCATTGTGTCGTAAAAGTTGATAATGTTAGTCTTAAAAATCGCTCGTTAATTAACCAGCAAGTGTTCTATATTTAACACGCTTTAGAGACTTAGCCACAAATTCAAATATTGTGTGCTGAAACGTAAGATAACTGACCTCCAGGAACAACATTAAATGAAACGGAACGGACCCTCCAGACATTCTCTTATGGCTTTTGTGAAAGTAATTTCCAAAACACCAAAAGTACGAGACGACGGGAACCGCAACACGCTGAAAAACCTATGCCGACCCGAAGTGCGTGAAGAGTTGAATGTTCAGGGTGTCGCTATTTTGAGCGACAATTGATCTGCGTTCAGCAGGTCGCCTAGTAATACCCCATCCTGCCATAGGACCCTTAAGCTAGTGGGGTTCTATCGGTCTTAGCAGCGCGTTTGCTTAGGCGAGTCGGCTTGCCAAATCCGAATGAATAAGTTTTTCTGCTTAGGCCCTCACATCCCGGTTTTAACCTCCAATCCCGCCGCTAGGCTTGGCTATTGCCGAGCATCTTTCAATAGTCTTGTATTTCAAGGCCATAGGGTAAACTCTCAGGACCGATCGCCGGCAAATAGTACTAAATGTTTTGACCCGTCGGGCGATAAACTGATTAAGACTATTTGGATTCTTTGTTATGTCAGTCCTGAAATTATTTCGACCCCCACTATTTGCTGTCGCGCTAATGTTCGCCGTGCCGCTGGTGCATGCCCTGGAGTATGGTGTTGACGGCAGTTTAGCCAGCTCGACGCTAGTGGACGATTGGGGCGTCGCGACCCATCTGCAAATCATAGGTGACAACCACCTAGGTTTGGATTTGGGTTATCAATATCTTAATAGTATGACCTATGATGGGTTCGGTTCGGCGGTAAGCCATGCCTTCAGTCAATATGAGGTCGGGCTCCTATGGCAGCTTGGCGAGGATGGCCTGCGCTTACAAACGCAGGCCGGAATGGTCCTATCCGGCAACGCGTTACAGGCCGGCACTGACGATCTGATCACCATGTTTCAACCGGGCTACCAAGTCGGCCTCGGGTTGAGTGTACCCATCTTTACCCGCTTTAGAGCCTTTGCCGATGCTGGCTATCAGGGTTGGTTGGCCGGTGAAATCCCCGATCAAACACGCTGGCGCTATGGCTTGCGGTTGAACTTTGGTGGTGTCGACAAAAAAGCCTTAGCCGCTGAAGAGGCCGCTCAAGCACAGCAAGAAGCGGAACGGCAGCAGGCCCTAATTGACAATCCACCGGTTACCATCGACACCGCAGTGCCGGTATATGTGCCCAGCACTATGTCCCAATCGTTGCCACCCATTCTGAGCTTGGCGGAGTTGTGCAAATGTTTTCCAGCCGGCCCCTTTACCCTGCAGCTGGGTCAGTTTGGCAACATGCAGCAAGCGGTAAGGAGTTTAGAGTTTCGTGGTCTGCGTCAATTCTTCAACTCACGCGCCTACCAAAAAGCACCTTTGCCGGTGTTCCTGTCCCAGTCTTCGGATGATATGCCGGTTGGCATTTACCTTGGTGAGCTGGAAACCCTCGCCGAGTTAAAATATTGGCACCATGAATTGCGTAAAAGTGGTCTGAGTGCGCGGTTCCGCAAGATTCTCGGCAGCAATGGTCAGCGCGTGGAAAACCCAATAGTGGCCATGGATGATAAGGTGGTCTTAGACAACCCGATTTACACCGCCGAAGAAATACGGCGCATGAATACGCTGGCCGAAGACTATGTGGCGCCGGTGCCTGAGCAAAAATTGTTAGTTGAGAAAGCGGCCTACGATAACCAATTGGCTAGCAAACGCACGGTGTTAAACCAAGCCCCCGTACCACAAGTTTATTTGGCCGACACGGCAGTGCAGATTGGGCCTATTGATATGAGCGAATTACAGGCCTTGTTGTCGGTTACCGCCATGCGTGAAGCACTGGCCCGCACCACCAAATTCCGCGTTCCTCTGGACATGGCGTTGGTATGGGACGAAGGTAAGCAGGAAGCCTGGCTGAATTTTGCACGCTTCGAAGATGAGCAACATCTGGACGAATGGCGGGCCTGGTTAGATTCAGAGGGTTTGACCAGTCGTCGCTTGGCGAAGCCGTTCAACCCCTTGGGTGATGTCTATGAATTTCAGCTCGGTCAGGCGCAACAGGAGTTCAGCATTGAAATTACCCGACATGATGCATTCGATAAGATGCTGCACAGTATGACATCGCCAGAAATCCTCTGGTTCCAGGCCTATCAACGGATTAATGACCGGCCCATTCACACCAGTCTGAATTGGTCGATGGCCGATTCCCGTTATCACCTAATTGTCACCAATGTGCAGACCAGTGACGAACAACAGGTAATATGGAGCAGTTTGACCGCGGTCGGTCTGCTGCCCTCATTGGCCGAAGAATAGGGCAATCGACCAGTAGTCGGCCAGGGTGAGATCGGTAAGTCTCACAAATTTTAATGACAGACATGGTCAAGGTAGGGTCGCCGGTCAGCCTTTGATGACCAGCTGGTAACTTTGCCGCCTGGCTAACTTCTACCCTGTTGAATCACCTAGCCGACTCTCTATCCGAGGCCCGCAGGTGCGCCATCGACAGACTGCTGCAGCGAACCTTTACTTTGGACCCCGCATGGACTTTCCTATTGAATTACTCGGTATATTATTTATCGTTGCGCTCATCGCAGGCTGGGTCGATACCCTCGCCGGTGGGGGCGGTTTGCTGGTCTTGCCCGCGTTGTTGCTGTGCGGTATTCCGCCCATCCAGGCTTTGGCGACCAATAAGTGCCAAGGCTTTGTTGGGACCCTGTCGGCAACCCTAACCCTTTATCTTAAAGGCCGGTTGAAGACGGCTGGGTTAGGGCGCCTGATGGCTTATACGGCCTTAGGCGCCCTGGCTGGTACCTGGCTGATTCAACGCATCGACACCAGCTGGCTAGCATGGGTGATGCCGCTGCTGCTGTTGCTCGTTGCCGGCTATTTTTTTGCCGTGCCTAATTTGGGTGAGCAGGAAGGTCGGGCCAGGATCAGTGATCGCCTCTGGGGCAGAACCCTAGTCCCACTGATTGGTTTCTATGATGGTTTTTTCGGTCCGGGCACCGGCTCTTTTTTTGCCGCCAGCAGCGTGGTGCTGCGGGGTAAAACTCTGATCGACTCAACGGTTATCGCCAAACCCTTGAACTTTACCTCGAATATCGTCTCGTTAGTGTTGTTCGCCTTCGGCGGTCAGGTGATCTGGTCGATCGGCCTAGTGATGATGGTGGGCCAGGCTCTGGGGGCCACCTTGGGCGCCCATTCAATCTATTGGGGCGGTGCTCGGTTGATCCGGCCTATGGTTATCCTGATGTGCGTGGCGATGTCAGTCCGTCAGTTGTGGGTATTTTTCTAGTTGATACGCGCCAGTGACGAGCATCTTGATCATAATCACCATCTGATCGATTAGCAGAGGATGCTCCTCTTGGGGCATCTCTAAGGCATCGGCCCCCATAGCAAACACCAGGCGGGTAATGGCCCGGGCAATGAGCGCCGGTGCGGCCGGTGACAGGGCTGATCGGGCGGCGATCGCGATCAGGTCCTCGGTCAACTCCTGTTCAAAAAAGCTCAGCTGCTGACGCACCGCATGCTTAAAGCGGTCAGAGCCGATAACGCCTTCGCGCAGCAAGATGGGTAGGTAGGGGCCGTCGTCATAGAGTTGTTCAATAAAGGTTTCGACCGACATCCGCACGATGCCTTTATTGCGCTCCTGAGCGCGAAAGCGGGCCTGCCCAATGACCTTACGCAGGGTGCTGCCGGCCAGTTCGATCACACAAATAGCCAATTCATCCGTGCTCTTAAAGTGCCGGTAGAAACTATTGGGTGCAATGCCAGCCTCGCGGGTAATCTCACGCAGGCTAAGCGAGGAAATCGAACGATGCGGGCCGACCAACCGAAGGGCCGCAGCGATAAGTTGTTCTTGGCTGATGGTGGCTTTGCGGCCAACCGTCGGTTTGGCTGCTCGTTCTGATGGGCTCACAGGTCATCCTTAAGTCGTATCCCGGCTAGGTCTTAACTTAACACTAATGAGACCCTCTGCAGAGCATTATTAGACAAGTGTATACAATTCATTATAATTGCCGGTCTAACTAGACGGTAAAAAGTATGATAAAAGTTTCTGATGCGCTGATGTCGTTTCGAAATATGGTCCTCCCTGAGCCCGTTTTCGATTTTTGGTGTGCCGAACTAGGACTTCTCTCGCGCCGTCAGGCCGCAGTGGCACGTGCCGTGAAGGTCGTCTCAGAAACACCCAATACAGTCTCTATCTGGCTCAAGCCCAATGCCAATTTTGTTGGCGTATTGCCCGGGCAACACGTTAATGTCGGCATTGAAATCGATGGCCACCGCTTCCAGCGCAGTTATTCGGTTAGCGGTGTGCGCGGTCGGTGTTTTCGCATTACCGCGCGCAAGGTTGCCAATGGCAAGGTCAGCTCCTATCTAAATCAATATGCCCAACGTGGCATGCGCTTTAGCTTGGGGGAGGTGTATGGTGATGTGACGGTCAATAGCTTCGCCCAAAAACCGGCCCTATTCTTAGCCGGTGGCATCGGTATCACACCGATTATCTCTATGCTCGAGAGTTGGTCGCAGACCATGCGCCATCAGCCGGTGCAGCTGGTCTACTGGGGCAAAACAACCCAAGACTTGGTCTTTATTGAGCGCTTAAAAAATTTGGCGCAAAAGCACAGCTGGTTTGAGCTGAAGATTCTCGAAACGCAATTTTTGGAACGCAATGCCGACGGTACGCCCAGACTCTTGGCCGAAACCTCAGCCTGGTTTCAGGAGCTAAAGGGCCGATTGACCGACTTTGAAGCCTTTGCCTGCGGCAGTGATGGCTTTGTCGACCAGATACGGGAGCGCTTCTCGCCCCTGGTAAACACCTTTCAGTTCGAATCTTTTTCGCCGCTACTGGTGGCCGCCGAAGCCGGCGTGCCGATTCAGGTCCGCTTGACCAAACAGAACCGAACCGTAACCGTGCCCAGTGGGGTCAATCTATTGAACGCCTTGGAGCGGGCTGGCGTGGCCGTGTCATCCGGTTGTCGCCGGGGCACCTGTAATACCTGCAGTTGCAATAAAATCAGTGGCATCACCCAACATCAGGGTGATCGTTCCATCAACGAGGCCATGGCATCGGGCTTTAAACCCTGCACCCAGTCCGCCCTCAGTGATATAAGCTTGGAGATGTAATGACCGCCCTGTACAAAGAATTGACTGCCGATGAGACGCGCCGCTTTGGCGCGGCCATCGATCAATTGCATGCCGAGGTTAAACAAGAAATCGGTCAGGCCGATGCCGATTACATTCGGCGCGTCCACCGTGCGGTGCGCTATCTGGGTGTGATCGGTCGAGCGGCGTTGATGTTGAGTTTTATTCCACCGTTCTGGTTTATCGGCGTGGCGGCCTTGGCCCTATCTAAAATTATCGACAATATGGAGCTGGGTCATAATGTGATCCACGGTCAGTATGATTTTATCGGAGATAAACACCTCAATGGTAAGCAGTTTGAATGGGATATTCTCGGCACCAGCAACAATTGGCGTAAGACTCATAACTACAAGCATCATACCTACACCAATATTGAAGGGCAGGATGAGGACATAGGCTATGGTTTTATCCGCGTCTTTGCCGAACAAAAGTGGCATCCCTGGTATCTGCTCCAGCCGCTCTATAGCTTTTTCTTTGCCTTTGCGTTTCAGTGGGGCGTGGCGCTGCAAAACCTAAACGTTAAGCCGCAACCGGGCACGAACTATTTTAAGCACCTGACGCGGCAAAACCCCGAGGCCTGGCAGAAGATTAAGTGGCAGCTGGGCAAAGATTATCTGATCTTTCCGCTATTGGCGGGGCCGATGTTCCTATCGGTCTTAGCCGGCAACATGGCGGCCAATGTGATTCGCAGTTTGTGGACCTTTATCATTATCTTCTGCGGCCATTTTACCGAGAAAACGGTCTTGTTCCCGGCCAGTGCGGTCAATGACAACGAGCCCGGACAATGGTATGTGCGCCAGGTTCGAGGCTCCAGCAATATCACCGGCGGGAAGCTGTTTCACTTCTTGAGCGGCAATCTCAGCCATCAAATTGAGCACCATCTGTTCCCCGATATACCGGCGAATCGTTATGCCCAACTAGCGCCACGGGTCAAGGCGATCTGCGCCGAATACGGCCAAACCTATAACAGTGGGCGACTGTCGGTGCAGTTCTATCAGGTCATCTATGCTATCTGCCGGCATGCTTTTCCGTCGCGTCCGCGGTCCATTTGACCCTTACATGCACCGCAAAATGGTTGGCTCAGCCCAGCCACTGGCGTAGAGTGCCGTTTCGTTCCTAGTCCGTGAGACACCCATGTATTCGCAACAAGAGGCCTTGGGCCAGCTGCTTGACTATAGTGCGCTGGATTCTGACCAGCAGAAAGCGCAAGAATTTATCGTTGAGTTTGTCCGTGCTAACCCGGACTATTGGTCGCGTGCCAATCTGGCCGGTCACCTAACCGGCTCGGCCTGGATAACGGATGTCCGGCGTGAGCACGCGGTATTGCTGCACCATAAGAAGCTCAACATGTGGCTGCAACCGGGTGGGCACATCGATGCCGATGATGCTGACCTGGCTCAGGCCAGCTTACGTGAGGCCCAGGAAGAGACCGGGTTGTTCAATCTGGTTCTGGCCCAACCGGGTATCTTTGATCTGGACGTGCACCGCATTCCGGCGCGGCCGTCGGAGCCGGAGCATTGGCATCTCGATGTTCGCTTCTGGTTTGTTAGTGCTGAGCAAAGCTTAGTGCTGAGTCATGAATCCAATGCTTTGCGCTGGTTAAACCGAGCCGAGATAGGCCAACTGACCCAAGAAGAATCGATTATGCGTATGGTCCGCAAGAGCCTTGCAACCCAACCAATTTAGGCTGATTGTGCAGCGCAATAAAAAGGGCGACCCTAGGGTCGCCCTTTAGCGGTATAAACGGGTTGGTTCGAGCGCCTGCCAAGGCTCGGGTCTAGCCGAACTGGTTCATGGTGTTATCGTCACCGGCTGCCTTCAGGGCATTGTCTCCGGAAAAATATTCCTTATGGTCATCGCCTATATCTGAGCCGGACATTTGCTGGTGTTTCACGCAGGCGATACCTTGGCGTATTTCTTGTCGTTGCACGCCGGCAACATAACCCAGCATGCCATCGGTACCAAAGTAGGCTTTGGCCAGGTTGTCAGTCGACAACGCCGCCGTATGGTAGGTTGGCAGGGTAATAAGATGGTGAAATACGCCGGCATTCTTGGCCGCATCCAGTTGGAATTGCTGGATGCGACGATCGGCTTCCAGGCCGAGTGGGCTATCGTCATAGCTCGGCTGCATCAACTCGGCGCGTGAGTAGGCCGAGACGTCGGTGCCGGCCGCCGACCATTCATCGAACAGTTGCTGGCGGAAACTCAGGGTCCAGTTGAACGACGGCGAGTTGTTATAGACCAGTTTGGCTGTCGGTATCACCGCTCGAATTCGGTCAACCATGCCGCCAATTTGGCCCACATGGGGTTTTTCGGTTTCGATCCAGAGTAGGTCGGCGCCAGCCTTCAGCGCTGCGATGCAATCGAACACACAGCGATCTTCACCACTACCGGGCCGGAACATGAACAGGCCCGATGGCAGGCGTTTGGGTCGCACCAGCTTGCCATCCTGTTGCAGGACCACATCGCCCGGGTTCAACATCTGCGGCGTCACTTCTTCGACATCCAAGAAACTGTTGTACTGGTCTGCCGCGTCGCCGGCGACTCTGACCTTGGCGATCTGTTTGGTAAGACCGGCTCCTAAGGAATCGGTGCGTGCGACGATAATACCGTCATCGACACCAAGCTCTAAAAAGGCATAACGCACCGCGCGGATTTTCGCATGAAAGTCTTCATGCGGCACCGTGACCTTGCCATCCTGATGGCCACATTGTTTTTCATCGGCAACCTGGTTTTCCAATTGGATGCAACAGGCACCGGCCTCAATCATTTTCTTAGCCAATAGATAGGTTGCTTCGGCATTGCCAAATCCGGCATCGATATCGGCGATAATCGGCACTATATGGGTCTCATATTGATCAATCTGCGCAATTAGATTGCGTTCCTTTAGGTCGTTTCCAGCTTTAACGGCGCTATCCAAGGCATGAAACAGAACGCCCAACTCGCGCGCATCGGCTTGACGCAGGAAGGTGTAGAGCTCCTCAATCAAACTGGCCACGGCGGTCTTTTCATGCATCGACTGATCGGGCAGGGGGCCAAAGTCTGAGCGCAGAGCGGCAATCATCCAGCCAGACAGGTAGAGATACTTGCCTCGGGTCGAGGTGAAATGCTTTTTCACCGAGATCATCTGCTGTTGGCCGATAAAGCCGTGCCAGCAACCCAACGACTGAGTGAATTGACTGCTGTCGCCATCGTAGGCTGCCATATCGCGGCGCATGATGGTGGCGGTGTAACGGGCGATATCGAGTCCGCTCTGAAAACGGTTCTGAGTGCGCATGCGCGCTACCGCTTCGGCATCGATGCGGTCCCAACTGGGGCCAGCAGCTTGGCTCAGGCGATCGGCGGCCTGCACGCTGTCTTTATAGGTAGCAACCTTGGCTTGTGACATCTTGAAGAACCTCTTTTGGGTGTGTATTAAGCGGCGCTGGCGCCCTGGATATTGCTTGGATCTGTATAAACAATAGGCAGGCGGCTATGATTCGTCTAGTTTATATGTATAATTTTGGTTATACGTATAGTGAATAGTAATCAGAAGAATTTATATTTTTAGCGTAATTACGCTAAAAATAATGTTCTTGTTTATAGGAATTAAAATATGCAGTTAAACCGAGTAGATATGAACCTCTTAGTCTATTTAGATGCGTTGTTGCGCGAGCGAAGTGTTACTCGAGCTGCTCAAAAGTTGGGTATTAGCCAGCCGGCGATGAGTAATGGCCTGCGTCGCCTGCGCGATCTATTTGGCGACCCACTGCTGATTCGCACCAGCGACGGCATGACTCCGACCGAACGGGCTCGCGAGCTGGAGCCGATGTTACGCTTGGCGTTGCAGTCGTTGGAAAAGGTGGTCCAACCGCGCGCCCACTTCGATGCCTTGGAGAGCCAGCGGGTGTTTCGGATCATGGCCAGTGACTATGCTGAATCGACCCTACTGCCCGCGCTGCTCAAGCGTTTAACGGTCGAGGCGCCGGGCGTGGCGCTCGATGTGATGACGCCCAGCGATGTCAATTTTTCCGATGTCGAGCAGGGTCGTGTCGATATGGTGATCAATCGCTTTGATACGTTGCCGCAATCCTTTCATCAGATGACGGTCTGGACCGATAACTTCTGCTGTATGCTCAGTACCGATAACCCCATTCTGGAAAACTTTAGCCTGGCCAATTACCTTAAATCCCGCCATGTCTGGGTCAGCAAGACCGGCTATGGTGTGGGTGTTGGGGTGGATCCAAGCGATGTGCAGAAGCTCGGTTTCGTCGATGATATTCTCCATCAGATGGGTAAGAAGCGCGATATAGCGGTCTTTACCCGTCATTATCAGGTGGCCATGCTGCTCGCCGAGGAAAACAATCTGATTGTCACCATTCCGGCCCGAGCGGCACATTTGCAGGCGCGTAATCCGCGCCTGGCGGTCAAAGCGCCGCCGTTTGAAATCCCCTCTCTGTTGTTAAAGATGGTCTGGAGTCCGTTGCTGCACCATGATCCGGCGCACCGTTGGATTCGTCGTCTGATTATCGATGTGGCCGAGGAAATTCCGGCGCCGTATTTTTAACCTAAGGGCCTCTTTTAGGCCTTTTTTTTGACCCTGTTTTTATACTTATACGATTTATGAATGTGATGTATTGTTTATATATATTATGTGAATCTAATTGGGCGCCCTATGATCGAAATATATTAATTTTCATAAGTTGGCGGAGAATTCTATGACGATGATGATTCAGATAGGCGGATTAAGCGTTGCCCAATCCTTGGTGGACCTAGTGGAGCGTGAAATTTGCCCGGGTACTGGTATCAGCGCTGCCCATTTTTGGCGTGAAACGGCGTTGATCGTTGCGCAGCTGGGGCCCATCAATAGAGAGCTGTTGCAGGTCCGCGATCGGATGCAGGCGCAACTCGATCGTTGGCACCAGGATCGCGTCGGCCAGGTGTTCGAAGCGAACGACTATCGAGCATTCTTGGTCGAGATCGGGTATTTACAGGCCGATGTGGACGACTTTCAGATCAGCACCGACGAGGTAGATCCTGAGATTGCCCAATTAGCAGGCGCCCAGTTGGTGGTGCCACTGATGAACGCCCGTTTTGCCCTCAATGCCGCCAACGCCCGTTGGGGCAGTCTGTTCGATGCCCTCTATGGCAGCGATGCGATCCCTTATGATCAAGCCGCCGGTGATCTTATAGGCTACAACAGAGCGCGCGGCAGCGCGGTGATCGCGGCCGCCAAGGCGCATTTGGATTGCGTTGCGCCTTTGCGGCAGGGCAACCATGCTCAAGTTCAAGGTTATCGCGTCGACGCTGGCGAACTGGACGTGTTGCTGGTTGACGGCCAGCACACCCGCTTAGTGGATCCGGCAACCTTTGTCGGTTTCACGGGTCAGAGTGCATCACCACAGTCGATCCTGCTGCGCCATCATGGCCTGCATGTGGAGATTCAAATTGACCGGCAGGGCGCGATCGGTGCCCAAGATTTGGCCGGTGTACAAGACCTTTGGGTCGAGGCGGCGCTCAGTACCATCATGGATTGCGAAGATTCGGTCGCCGCCGTCGATGCCGAGGACAAGGTCGCGCTCTATCGTAACTGGCAGGGTTTGATGACCGGTGACCTTAGGGTTACCTTTCGCAAGGCGGGCCAGGCCCAGACCCGCCGCCTGGCGACAGATCGAACCTATAACGCCGCACCGGGCGGCGAGTTGACCTTAGCCGGGCGCAGCCTGATGTTTATTCGTCATGTCGGTCATCATATCTTGACCGACGCGGTGCTCGATGCCCAAGGTAATCCGATTCCCGAGGCTATTTTGGACGGCATGATTACCAGCCTGTCGGCGATCCACGACCTGCAGCGGCGCGGCAACAGCCGAACCGGCAGTATCTATGTGGTTAAACCTAAGTTGCATGGCCCGGCCGAAGTGGCCTTCGCGGTCAAGTTGTTCGGCCGTATCGAACAGGCATTGGGATTGGCCGAAAACACTCTCAAGATCGGCATTATGGATGAGGAACGGCGCACCAGTGTGAACTTGAAGGCCTGCATCTTTGAGGCTCGGCAGCGCTTAGTGTTTATCAATACCGGCTTTCTCGATCGCAGCGGTGATGAAATCCACACCAGTCGCTATGCCGGGGTCATGGTACCCAAGGCCCAGATGAAGCAAGCGCCTTGGTTGGCGGCCTATGAACAGCACAATGTGGCGGTCGGCCTGGCCTGTGGCTTAGCCGGTCGGGCGCAGATTGGCAAGGGGATGTGGGCCATGCCCGACGAGATGGCCGCGATGTTGCGGCAAAAAATCGTCCACCCCATGGCCGGTGCCAGCACCGCCTGGGTGCCGTCGCCGACCGGTGCGGTGCTGCACAGCCTGCACTATCATCAGGTCGATGTGGTCGCGCGGCAACAGGATGCGCAGGTCCGGCAAGATGTGAACTTAGCACAGTTGCTCAGCCTGCCGCTCTTAGCCGATCCGAGCGAGCTCACGGCGCTGCAGATTCAACAGGAGTTAGACGGCCATGCTCAGGCCGTACTCGGTTATGTAGTGCGCTGGGTCGAGCAGGGTATTGGCTGTTCGACGGTGCCGGATATTAGCAACATGGGCCTAATGGAAGACCGGGCGACCCTGCGTATTGCCAGTCAACATCTCGCCAACTGGCTGTTACAGGGTGTTATCGACCGGGCTTTGGTGCTGGTGACGTTGGAAAAAATGGCTCGGATCGTCGATGGCCAAAACCGCGCGGATCCGCTCTACCGGCCGATGGGACCGAATTATCACACCAGTCTCGCCTTTCAGGCGGCCAGCGCCTTGATCCTCAACGGCTCAACACAGCCCAATGGCTACACCGAGCCGTTGTTGCATGCCTATCGTAGGCAAGTAAAGGCGCGTTCGGCGGCTATTGTTTGACCTGGTAGATGGCCGCTGGGTCGTTGTTGGCCAGGCCATTAATATTGCGCAAGGTGATCTCGGCGATGGCGGTTAAGGCTTCCTGGGTGAAAAACGCCTGATGGCCGGTGATCAATACGTTCTTAAAGGTTTGTAAGCGGGCGAGCATATCGTCGTGCAGTATTTCATCGGAGTTGTCTTCGAAGAATAGCTCGGCTTCTTCTTCATAGACATCCAAGCCGAGATAGCCGATGTGGCCCATTTTCAACGCATCAATCACCGCCCGGGTATCGATTAACGCACCGCGGCTGGTGTTGATGAGCATCAGGCCCGGTTTCATCTGATGGATCGAATTACTGTTAATGATGTGCCGGGTCGTGGCTAGCAGCGGGCAATGCAGGGAGATAATATCGCTGTCGGTCCAGATCTGCTCTAGTGGTACATAGGTCGCGGCGGTTTTTTCAAGCTCTGGGTTGGGGCAGGGGTCGTAGCAGTTTACCCGGCAGCCGAAGCCGAGCAAAATGTTGCAAAAGGCCAAGCCAATCTTACCGGTACCGATCACTCCGACCGTTTTGCCATGCATATCGAAACCGAGCAGGCCATGCAAAGAATAGTCGTTTTCACGCACCCGGTTATGGGCCCGATGCAGATTGCGATTGAGCGATAGGGCTAGCGCGACGGCATGTTCGGCCACGGCATAGGGCGAGTATTCCGGTACCCGGGCGACTAGGATGCCACTGGCGTCGGCCTGCACCAGGTCGACATTGTTGAAGCCGGCGCAGCGCAGCGCAATCATCTGCACCCGATGGTCAGCCAGAGTCCGGATAACCGGCGCCGAAAGGGTGTCATTGACAAAACAGCAGACCACATCGAAGCCCTGGGCCAGAATGGCGGTCTGCTCATCCAGATGCGGCTCGAAAAAGGTCATCTGATGTTGATCCTGATTGACCGCGCTCAGGTGCGCCCGGTCGTAGGGTTTACTGCTGAATACGGCAATTTTCATTGGCTTACATTCCGTTAGCAAGATTCAGACTGATGGGCTGTGGCGACTATTTGGGGTCTCGGGTCTCAAGTGTCGGGTCTAGGGTTGGAACGTAACTTCCTCATCATCGAGCCAGAGTCGCTCGACCAGGATATCGTTCTCTATTTTGCCATCATCGAAGGTGGCAAATCGAATCGGCACAAACTCCAATTCTGGCGCCACCCAGATGAGTTTCTTTTGCTTCGATTGGAGCGGCCAGAGCTGCTTGATAATAAGAGTATGAACCCGGCCATTGGGCAGCAGCAGCAATTCTTCACCGATCACCTCGAATTTTAAGGCGACCGGACGATTGTGACGCATAAATTGAAACGCAAAGCTCTTGCCACCTTCCATCAGCGCGGCTCGCATCGGCAGCTGGAAGCTCATCGGGTCGTGAATCGGGCTGGCCAGGCTGTACTCAAAGAAATCTTTTTTGACGTATCCCGTCAGCCACTCTTTACCCCAATCAAATTGCCAGTCGACGTGTTCCTTAAAAAACAACACCTTGCTATCACGCTGATAGCTAAGCGGCCGGTATTGGCCCTCAACGGTTTCACCGACCGAGCGTTCAAAGGAGTTAATCGGGCCTCCGTCGGTCTCGAGCTGCAGGGACCAGTTACCCTGAACGTCAGAAAAAAAGGTCATTACCCCATCAAGTTTGATATCCAGAGCACCGTGGCGCGTGGCGGTGATCTCAGCGCGATAGTTACTCAACGCGAGGCTCTGACCGGCGATCAGGCAGGTTACCAAAAAAACACCTAGGGACTTACAACTCGACAGCAATGGCATACCCGGTTAACAATCCAAAAAAACAATTAGTCAGCAGTATTATCTATTTGTTTGGGAAACAGAAGCGTTTCACCGTCAAAGTGGGGAATGCCGTCGACAAAGATCAGTTGATCACGGCACAGCCAGGACAGCACCAGCGGGTAGAGTTGATGCTCAGCCACTAAAACTTTATCGGCCAAGCTGAGCGCTGTGTCCTGGTCGTCGATCGCAACGTGCGCTTGCGCTAGGAGCGGTCCACCGTCCAGTTCGGGGGTAACCAGGTGGACCGTCGCGCCGGCTTGGCGATCGCCGGCCGCTAGGGCGCGCTCATGAGTATGCAGTCCGGGATACTTGGGCAGTAAGGACGGGTGGATATTAACCATCCGGCCGAGATAGTGCGACACCAGGTCGGCGGTCAAAATCCGCATAAAACCGGCCAATACCACCAGATCGGGCTGGTATGAGTCGATGCGTTGCTGCAGCGCTTGGTCAAACAGTGTCCGTGAGGCAAATTGGGTATGATCTAGCGTGATGGCGTCGGCACCGTGGGTCACGGCCCGCTGTAGGCCCATCACGCCGGGGCGATTGGAAACCACCGCGACGACCTGGCCGGCCACGCTTTGGTCGGCGCAAGCATCGAGTATGGCTTGCAGATTGCTGCCGCCACCACTGATCAGGACTACTATTCTTTTCCGAATCATTAGCCGTTGATGCCATCAATCAAGACGCTGGCACCATCCTTGGCTTCAATCACGCCGATGGTCAGGGCCGGTTCGCCTAGGGCGGTCAGGCGCGCGATTATCGCTTGCTCAGAGGCGGCCGGGACCACCAGAATAAGCCCGATGCCGCAATTAAAGGTGCGCAACATTTCGCTATCGGTAATATTGCCCTGCTCCTGCAGCCAATTGAACACCGCCGGCATTTGCCAGCTCGTGGCATCGATGCGCACCGCCAGATGATCGGGTAAGACGCGCGGTAAATTTTCCCAGAAACCGCCACCGGTAATATGCGAGATAGCGTGTACTGGCTGGTCCTGTAACAGGGCCAGAACCGGCTTAACATAGATGCGCGTGGGGGCCATCAAGGCATCGGCCAGGCTGACATTGCCTAACATTTGGTTGGTGTCGGCATTGCTCAGCTCGAGCACCTTGCGTACCAATGAATAGCCGTTTGAATGTGGACCGGAGGAGGGCAAGCCAATAACGACATCTCCCGCTGCGACCTTGGTGCCGTCAATAATCAGCGCTTCTTCGACTACGCCGGTGCAGAAACCGGCCAGATCATAATCTTCACCCTCATACATACCGGGCATTTCCGCGGTTTCGCCGCCCACCAGGGCACAGTTGGCCTGTTGGCAGCCTGCGCCGATGCCGGCGATGACTCGACTGGCAATGTCAATGCTGAGTTTTCCGGTGGCATAGTAGTCGAGAAAATAGAGCGGTTCGGCCCCTAAGACGATTAGGTCGTTAACACACATGGCGACCAGGTCAATGCCGATGGTGTCGTGACGATTCAAATCCATCGCCAGTTTGAGTTTGGTGCCGACGCCATCGGTGCCGGAAACCAGGACTGGCTGCTTATATCCAGCCGGAATGCGACATAGGGCACCAAAGCCGCCAATGCCACCCATCACTTCGGGGCGACGGGTTGCCTTAACAGTACCTTTTATACGTTCTACCAGGGCATTGCCTGCATCAATATCAACACCTGCATCTTTATAGCTTAAAGAAGGTTTATTCTGGTCTGTCATTCGGGGCTCCAATCGTTTATCTGGGTGGTCTGCTCGCGCGGCGCGCGGATTGTAACAGGGTCTTTCTTGATGGTCAGCATGTTCAAACGGTCAGGATCCATCAAAGTCACAAAAAGAACAGCCTTTGTAAGGGCCTGAGTCACTTTGGTCTGTATTTTTTGCAACGCTCTGTCACAATGGCCCCTTGATTAGTCTGGGTTGCTGTTTTTGCCGCACCTGATGGGAGAATTATGCACACCACCTTGCCTCACGGCCACCCTGCGCGAATGTCGGGTCTGTTCGCCTCTTTGCTACTGCTTATGATCGTTGCAACGCCGACTTGGGCGGCAACCGAGTTGCCACTCTATCAGGAACGAATAGTTGTTAGTGGTAATGCAACCCCAAAAGAACAAGATAGCGCCATTAAACAGGCCTTCAAACAACTATTAGTGCGCGTGACGGGCATTCGTGCGACGCTTGACGAGCCAGCCATTGCGGCAGAACTGGGCCAGGGCAGTCGTTTTCTGTCATCGTTTCGGTTTGAAGAGAGTAGTGAGTTTTTTACCAATATTCTGGGTGAGCAGGTGGCCACTAAAGCCATGGTGTTGGACTTTGATAAGGCCACGGTAGACGATCTGTTAATTCAGAACCGCCTGCCGGTCTGGGGTGCCCGACGGCCCGACGTGTTGATTTGGTTGGCGGATCGACTCGACGGGCAGGATCATATTCTCTCCGACAGTGAAACCACCGAGGTTTCTGAGCTGCTAGCATCTGAAGCCGCTGCGCGCGGTGTGCCTCTGCTACTGCCGATTATGGACCTCACCGATACCTTGAATCTGTCTTTTGCCGATGTGAATGGTTTATTTTCGCAGGATATAGAGTTCGCTTCGGGGCGATACAATGCTGAGGCCGTTTTGGCTGGTCGAATTGTGCAACGAGAAAGTGACTTCAGCGCCGACTGGTTGCTGTTGTTTAAAGGCGAGCGCATCCGCCTGCCGGTACTCAGCGGAACTCTGGCCGATATTGTCAGCGAGGGACTGAATATGGTGGCTGAGCGCATGTCTAAGCAGTATGCCTTTGTCTCGGATCCTCAGCTGTCCGGCTCTGTTCGGTTACGGGTGGTCAACATTACCGATCTCACTGAGTTTGCGGCTATTGAGCGCTATTTACAGAGTGTTAATCTGATCACCGGTATTACGGCGCATCATTTCAGTGCTACCGATATTGTCTTCGAACTGTCGATCAGCGGCGACCGCATGCAGTTGGCCGATTTGCTCACCCTAGATGGTCAGCTGGTTAGGATCGAGGAAGCTTCGCTGGCCGCTGCGTTGGACAATCTATTGTATTATCAATGGCTGCCTAACTGATCGCTCTGCGGGCTCTAAAAAAGGAATTGTTATGCATATCACAGACTCCCAGAAATGGCTGATTTTGGCTGGAGTGCTCTTGCTCGGTTGGCTGATCGTGTCCCTGGCGCCGATCTTGAGCCCGTTTTTAACCGCCATCCTGTTAGCCTACCTGGGTGATCCACTGGTGGATCGACTCGAACAATGGAAAGTCTCGCGCACCAATGGCGTGATTATCACCTTTCTCCTGTTAACGCTGGTATTTGTCGCCGCGGCATTGTTGTTAGTGCCCGCGCTGGCGCGACAAGTCGATGATCTTATCTCGTCCCTACCGGCGGTCTTTGCCTGGATCCGCGACGTCGCCGCACCCTATCTTGAAAGTCGCTTCGGTCTGGTGATCATTCAGTTCGATTGGCTTGAGTGGGGCAAGCAACTGGATTGGGGTGCGACCGGCAATGTGGTCAAGACCATTGTTGGCAATCTGACTCAGTCGGGTATGGCGCTACTGGGTATGCTCACCAACCTGGTAATCGTTCCCGTGGTGACCTTCTATTTGCTACGCGATTGGGATTTGTTGGTCGAGCGGATTGGTGCCTTGGTGCCGCGCTTCTATATCGACTCGGTGTCCGATCTGGCGCAGCAATGCCATGAAACGCTGGGTGCCTTCTTTCGCGGTCAGCTAATGGTGATGTTTGCCCTATCGCTGATTTACTCCGGTGGCCTGATGGTGTTGGGCCTGGACTTAGGTCTATTGGTCGGACTCTTGGCCGGTTTGGCTTCCATCGTGCCTTATCTAGGCACCATAGTGGGTATCGGCGCCGGTCTGATTGCTGCCTATTTTCAGTTCGGTGATATCACCCATCTGCTTTTGGTGGTGCTGGTGTTTTCGATCGGGCAGGTATTGGAAGGCACGGTCCTGACTCCCAAGCTGGTCGGCGATCGTATCGGTTTGCATCCGGTTGCCGTTATGTTTGCCGTCTTGGCCGGAGGCCAGCTGTTCGGCTTTGTCGGGATTTTGCTGGCGTTACCAGCCGCGGCAGTGATTATGGTCCTGTTGCGTCGTGTGCATCTGAACTATCGTGCCAGTCGCCTCTACGGCCAAGCCGACGATGTGCTTAACGAGTCGTCTGAGGCCGAGCCGGAGCCTGCCCAATTGACTGCGGAGCCGGAGCCGATCGGCGATCAAGCGACGCATCAAAAGGACGACTCGTGACGCTTAAAGAGATACCCCATCAGCTGCCCTTACACGTCAGCTTCCGTGAAGACGCGGTGTTTGAAGATTTCTTGCCCGGTAATAATGCCGTGGCCATTGGCACGCTGCGCCAAGCGCTGGCAAAGTTAAGCGATCATCTGGTTTTTCTCTGGGGCGCGCCCGGAACCGGTGTCAGCCATCTGTTGCAGGCGGCGGTCCACGATTTGCAAAACCAGGGCTTGTCGGCCTTGTATTTGCCGCTGTCGGAATGTTTGGCTTACGGCCCTGAGGCTATCGAGGGTTTAGAGGACCTAGATGCTATCGCGTTCGACGACCTGGATCTGATCAACGACCATGCTCAGTGGCAGGAGGCCTTGTTTCACTTCTATAATCGGATGCAGGATCGAGGTAAGTTGATTCTCATTGGCGGATTGTGCAGCCCTTTGCACCTTGGTCTGAGCCTGCCTGACCTGAAGTCGCGGCTCAGCTCGGGTCTGACCCTGCAGTTAGTCAGCATGGGCGATGAAGAACGGATTGAATGGCTGGTCTGGAAGGGTCGCCGGCGCGGCTTAGTGATCGAAACCGATGTCGCCGAATTTATCATTCATCGGCACAATCGCAATATGCAGCAGATGGTCGCAACCTTTGATCGCTTGGATTCAGCTTCTCTGGCCGAAAAACGCCGCCTGACCATTCCCTTTATTAAGCAAGTCCTCGATTGGTAACAACCTAGCGAGACCTTAGGTCTGGCTAGGTTGCTTGCCGCTCATCAACAACTAATTGATGAAGGGATTGTTTAATCGATGAAGGGATTGTTTAATCGATGAAGGGATTGTTGCTCGACAGGTGGATCGGGTTTTCAAATTGCGCCAGTTTGATTGCGTCAGGGCTCAGGTCGACCTGATCGGCGCCCATCACCGATTCGCCAAATGAATAGATCGCCTGTAAGCCATTGCTGCGAACCGCCTTATCGACCGATCTCTGCTCTTCCAATACTGCCTCGTTGGCGACTCTATAACGAGTCATAGCCGGCGCACCGTGGCGCGTGGCCATCAGCTCACGAGTTTTAGCCGGCGAAAGCAACAGCGCGCTGGCATTATTGCCGCCGAAGCCCTTGGAATTGATGATGGTGCCCATCATTGATGCGCCGTCCTCCCCGACCGACTGATGATCCATCAAGATATTTAGATTCGAACTGTGCACGTCCTCGGCCAGATGATCGATCGTCTTGATCCCCGGAATCATGCCGGTGTGCCAGACGCCCAGGGCGGCCGTGATTTGATCCGCCGCCGCTGGACCCAGGGAATGGCCGACATAGGATTTGACCGCCGAAACGGACCAGTCTTTGATGGCAAAGGTCTTGGCCACCTCATTGAGAATATGGGATTCAGTAACGCGATTTTGCGGCGTTCCAGTGCCATGGGCCATAACGAAGGTTTTGTCCACATCTTTGCCTAATATACCCTGAGCCAGGGCCGCCGCCTTGGCCATGGTAATGTAGTTACCAATGCCCGGGCCGGAAATGGATTTCTTGTTGGCATCGGCGTTGACAAACACATCTGCGACCGCACCGAAGACGGTGGCACCGAGTTCCAGGGCCAGCTCATCGTCCATCAGAATAAGGAATTGGGCCGACTCGGCCAGGGTGAAGCCGACATTCGATGAGAAGGGTCGGCAGGCTCGGCGGTTGTCCGCCTTGCTGGCATCATCGAGGTCACGCAACTGCTCGTCTTCGGCCAGGGCGCCCATGACGCGAAAACCTTCCATCAGTTCCGGCACGATCGGCGCCTCGGCGTTGCCGACAATAGCGACGCGACACTGGCCCGATTGAATGTCGTGCAGGCCTTGACGCAGGTTGTATAAGAAGGTCGCGCAGGCCCCAGCGTTCGATCCGGTATTGCCGACGCTGTTGATGATATAGCTGTTGATAAAGTCGGCGGACATCTCGGGAAAGCTCAGCGGCATCATCTTCGAACTGACGCGTTTGCCGTTATAGCCGGCCTGTATCAGCCCCTTGAGACCGTATTGATCGAGTTGGCTGAGCGATGAGCCGGCATAGACCGAGACCGCATCGGGCGATATCTTCGCCATAATCGCCTGCCAAGGCATGCCCAGTGACTGAATTGCATCCGAAGCGCCATAGACCGCCATTTGCAAGCCGCGGGGGTGGTGGGCCGAATTATAGTGTTCCGCTGGGTTAAAGCCGGCCGGCAATTGACCGGCCGAAGAGACCTTGGCGCTATAGGTATCGGGGATCACGGTGTCCAAGCGCTCGCTAAGCGTAACCCGACAGGTTTTCGCATCGACATCGTTGACCGTCCAATTGTCGGGCAGGGTATTGGGCATATGGTGTTTTTTGATGGTAAAGCTGACCGGTTCGGCAAAGTTCAACTCTGCCTTTTGGCCGGTGGGCACGGCGCTGGGGTCAAAATGGGTCTGGGCATCGATGCGCCGGATCAGGGTACCGTCGAGTATCGCCTGTCGGGTTTGCGGATGCGCAGGGTCCAGTCCCATTAAAGTGGCTAAATCCTGCCAGGTATCGGCCATCTGGTTTTCGCTGAGTGCTTCATGCACCAAACGCTTGTGGGCGTGGTGCATTGACGTGCGGCCAGCGGCGTTTATGCCGCCAAAACCAACAATGACAGGAAGCTTTTTCATGCGCAAAACCTTAATGTTTTAGAGGCGGTCAATATAGGCATTATCTTGCCGATCTGTTATAACTAAGCGGACATATTATTAAACTATTCGGTCAATTATGAACATTGCGTTTGTGCTATACCCGCAAATTTTGGCCACCGGTGTGTCGATTCCGGTCGAGATGTTTCATGCCGCCGCGTTGGCCGCCGCCAACCGAGGCCAAGGCAATTTGCAACTGAGCTTTGTCGCCGAGCAGAAGGGACCGGTCACGGTCACGGCGGGTCTGCAATTGGTGGCCGATCACGATTTTAACGATACCTTGGATGTCGACTGGTTGTTTATTCCGCCGATGTGGGGCTCGCCCTGGTCGGTGCTCGGCCAACAAACGGCGCTGCAGAGCTGGATCGTCAAGCAATATCAACGGGGCTGTCGATTGATTGCCACCGGCACTGGCGTTGGCCATCTGGCGATGGCCGGTCTAATCACCGGTCGGGTCGCGACCACCCATTGGTACTATCTGCCGCGTTTTAGCCAACGCTTCCCACAGGTTAAATTCCAAAAACAGCATTTCATTACCCATCAGGATGGCGTCTATTGTGCCGGTTCGATCAATGCGCAAACGGATTTAGTGCTCTATTTTATTGAACGGGAATATGGTGCGGCAGCGTTAGCGTTAGTTGAACAGCAGTTTATGCACGAACTCAAACGCACCTTCTCGACCCCGTTCTATGAACCCGGTGGCGGCATCCACGATGATGAAGCGGTGAGTGTGGCGCAAAGCTGGATCCGCAGTCATTATGCGCAGCCGATTAGCATTGGTCAGGTGGCCCAGGCGGCCGGGCAATCGGAGCGCCAGTTGCGGCGTCGCTTTGAACATGCGGTGGGTGAGTCGCCGCAACGGTATCTGTTGCGAGTGCGTATCGAGGCCGCCCAAAGCCTGCTGCGCGAAACCAATCTATTGATGATCGACATCGCCCTGGCCTCGGGTTTTAACGGCTCGGCTTACTTTTCTCGGATCTTTAAAAAGCACACCGCCATGTCGCCCGGTGGCTACCGCACCATGGTACGCAATAAACGCTTCTCGGTCGGTTCAGCAGACTAGTCCATCTGTTCCTCTTGCTTTTGTTTTTCCTTGGCCGCTTTCTTCAGAGGTCGTAACCAGACGACCGTGTAATAGAAGGTCGTCAGGATAAAAGTGCAGATCAGCAGACCGCCGACCAGTCCCTGAGGTGAGACGGTTTTTACCACACCCCAGACCAGGTAGGCCAAGAGGAAAAAGCCCAGCCAGCTGAGGTTGCGGGCATTAGGTGCCATCACGGTGGGAATGAAGAAGAGCAGGGGAAGGATGCTTAGTGCTGCCAAGAACAGACCCGACAGCAGCCATTGGTGCAGCGGCATGCTCGATGGGCTGGGTCCGGACAAGAAGGTGGCGACAAAGCAGGCGACAAAGAGCAATGCAAAATGCAGACGTATTTTTTTGTTGATCTGAGCTTGATTAGTGGTCATTTAGGAGCCTTAAGCTGTAGTGCGCCAAGCGTTTGCCCTGGCCAGTGGCCAGTTTAGCCACCTCGGCACTGAGGTTTTGGTGTTGTTCGCCGGCAATATGAGACACGCCATAGGGCGTGCCGCCCCCGTAATCGCTGTGCAGAGCCGGTTCGCTAAAGGGCACACCGGTGATCAGCATGCCATGGTGGAGGAGCGGGTTCATCATCGACAGCAGGGTGGATTCTTGACCGCCATGGGGTGTGGTGGTGCTGGTAAAGACCGTTGCCGGCTTACCGAGCATTTGGCCGTTGATCCAACTGGAGGTGGTCTGTTCGAGAAAGTACTTGAGTGCCGCAGCCATATTGCCGAAGCGGCCTGGAGACCCCAAGGCCAGACCAGCCGCACCGGCAAAATCCTCGGGTGTGCAATAAAGCGGTCCCTGATCGGGAATGGTATCGATGGCCTTATCAAAGCCCGGACCGACCTCCGGCACGGTGCGCACGCGCGCTTCTATCCCAGCAACTGACTCGATACCGGCCGCCAGCGCCTCAGCCAATTGGGCCACGCTTCCGTGGCGACTGTAATATAAGACTAAAATATAGGGCACCTAGAGTATCTCCAGTAGGGCATCAGTTGGTCGGCCGATGCGCGCACCCTTGGCGGTCACGACTATGGGTCGTTCGAGTAGCTTAGGGTAGGCCGAGATAGCGGCGAAGATGGCTTCGTCTGAGGCCGCGGGCGACAGGCCGGCGAGCGTATATTCGGCGTCTTTGCTGCGCAGCAAATCGTGCGCTGGGCGCTTTAAACTGGCCAATAGGGCGCGCAACTCGATCACGTTTGGCGGGACTCGGCGGTAGTCGCGCAGTTCAATGTCGATGCCCTGTTGCGTCAGCAGCGCGAGCGCCTGACGGGATTTTGAACAGCTGGGGTTGTGATAGATCGTTGCTTTCATCTCGTTCTTGAGTCCTTGTTTTGCCACTAGTTTACCGTCTTTTTCTCTGCACAGGGTAACGGCCGGGCTATTGTTCTTGGTCGCTCAGATCGTCAGTGGGAATGTTTTGAGTAAGCTGATAATAGCGATAAACCCGTTCCAATTCGTTCTGATGCCACATCTGGGCGGCGGCACCATTGTCCAGTCCCTGATAAACTCCCAATTGCATTAATTTCTGAAAAAAGCCTGGGCGAGGGTAGGGTTCCCCGGATTTCTGGATAACCACCGCCGCTAATTGTGGCAGCTCCAAGAGCGCATCATCCTCCTGGCACGCTTCCAACAGCGCGGTGGTTTGACCGATGCTATTGGGCGGCTGAAAGCCCAATTGTGCGGTCAGACTTTTGTAGTCCAGGGTTGCCTCTTTTTGCGCGCACTCAAGAAGTATGGCTCGCAACCGGTTTGTGTCGGGAATTTGAAACATGAGTTACCTGTGCAAGGTTCGATTTTCTGGGGCCAAACGGTCATCAAGTGACCCTTAGGGTCACCTTTACTTCGACCGGCTCGACGCTAAATGTGACGCCACGCTCAGGCCAAGAATAAAGTATTTAATGTGTGAAGTCGTTCCATAATTATCATTTACAGCATGATACGGTTGCGCTCTATACAGAACCTCATCTCAATAATGCAGAGGTTTTGGGGGAGAAAGCAATGAACATGACAAAGCCGTACCAATCGATTCTACGCGTACTAATTTTGGCCACTATTACCGTCTTGTCAGCTTGCAGTCAGGAATTTGGTGGCGATGGTGAGCGCACGGCGGTTATCAATGAGCAGGGCCGGTCACTCTACAATGGCCAATGTGCATCCTGCCACGGTCCCAATGGTGAAGGTGGTTCCGGTGGTGCCCTGATTGCCTGTGCGACCTGTGGCAACGAGGCCTCATTGATCGCCAAGATCGAGCGCGACATGCCCAACAGCAGCAGCCCGATGCACGGCAGCGATGCCGCCGATACGGCGGAATACATTATCGCCGCCTTTAATGAACATGCCAATGGCAAAGTAGAGCGCGCCTTGCCGGGTGTGGCGACCCTGACGCCGAACGAGGCCGTCTACAAACTGGCCTTTGAGCTCGCCGGGCGGCTGCCCACCGATGCCGAAATATCCGCCTTTGCACGGGATTTGGACGGTGAGAAGGCGGTCATGTATGGCTTTATGGAGACCGACTACTTCTACGAACGGCTCAAGGACATGTTCAACGATTCGATGTTGACCGACTACGCTCGGCGCGAGAATACCAATAGTGGTAACTCGGTTGAGAACCTCTTCGCCTCGCTCGAATCGCCGGTGAACGTCGGTCAAAACGCAAAATACGATGTCTATCCTAACCTGAACTGGGAGCAGGACTTTGTCGATGCCATCAGCATCGACGGCAAGATTTCCACCACCTATCTCGATTACTTTACCGATGAAGCCCTGGGCCGCCGACCGATGCTGTTGGTGGAATATCTGGCGCGCAATGATCGTAACTTTAAAGAATTCGTCTCCGCTAAATACACGGTGGTAAACCGCTTTTCCTATGAAGCCCTCGGCGCCGGTCGTGCCGGCACGCATGTGCGTATCGTGGATCCCGATTTACCCCTGCCTAACGGCGCATCGGCGGTGGTAACCAATCCGCAGTGGAGTGCCTTTCAGAACGTCACCGAGGTTGAAGAATATCTCGATGTGATCGAGCTCTATGGCAATGTCGGCACTAACGGCGACCATTATGTGGTGCGCGATTTTCCCTACGATCCACGCGATATCAAGGCCGCTCAGCTGTTCTACAATGACGAAAACGGCAATGCCAAAACCGAGGGCGTGCCCCATTCCGGTGTTCTGACCGATGAGGTCTTCCTGAATAAGTACACCGCCACCGAAACCAATAAACACCGAAATCGTGCGCGTATGGTCTATTGGTTCTTTGCCGCCAAGGATCTGCTCGCCATTGAAGGCAATCGCAATGCCGATCTGTTGGAATTCGAGGACTTTGGCAACAATGTCGGTGAGACCGATCCGACCAACTCCAACCCGGACTGTCTGGTTTGTCATGAAATAATGGACGTGGTGGCGGCCGCGTTCGAGAACTACAGCCTGTCGGGCGTCTACGACACGCGCAATCCCGATAATGTGCCCGATCACGACCTAGCCATCAGTTGGGGCCTGAGTTCCGCTAAGATCAAGACCACCGGGACCATCGACCAGAACTACTATTCTCGGGAGCTGCAGTGGTTAGGTGAGCAGGTCGCCAATGATCCGGCCTACTCGCGTGGCATCGCGCAGATGATCCTTAAGGGCCTGACCGGTCAGGATGTATTGGGGGAACCGAGTGAGGATTCGCCCGAAGCCTATGTCCAGGCCTATAAAGAACAGGCACGCCTAATTGTGCATGCCGCAGCCGAATTCGAGGCCGATGAGTTCAACATTAAGGCGTTGATCTATGCCATTTCCAAGAGTGCCTACTATCGCTCAACGGGCATGTTTTATAACGATCTGGCTGAGGATTACAGCCAGATAGGCTCATTGCGCTATTTGCCCCCCCAGTTACTCAATCAGAAGCTGCGCGCGCTCAATTCCGGCGGCTGGAATCAATCGCTGCGCCTGGATCAGCTAAATTCACGGCTGTTTATGGGCGGCAAAAATTCCACCGATATATTCCGCGATGCCGATTCGGTGAGCGGAATTATCTCTGCGGTGACCGAACGGATGGCCGTCGAGGAGGCCTGTGACATCGTGCGCAACGAGTTTAGTACCAATCGACTGGAGCGCACGCTGTTTAAATTGGTCGACGATACAACCGATCTGAATGCCAGTTCGGCCAATGCTCGCCAAGGTCAACTTAAGGCGATCCGCGCGACCATTACTCAGCTCTATTTGGCGGTCTTGCATCAGGAGGTGTCATTGGATAGCGAGGAGGTTGCAATCACCTTTGAGCTGTTCCAAACGGTATTGGATGCCAATATCGACTCGCCCTGCAACACCGGTGGCGGTGCGCGAGCGGTGCGCGAAGCCTGGTACGCGGTAATGGTCTATCTAATGACCGATTACCGTTTTATCTACAGCTGATCGACAGGAGATTTGACCATGAATCGCAGAACCTTTCTTAAAAATGCCAGTGCCTCCGGCATGGTGCTGATGGCACCGTTGTCCCTGTCCCTGTCATCCACGGCATCAGCGGCGACCGACCTAAGTCCGGTCGGGCAATACTTCGTCTTTGCCCATCTGGGCGGTGGTTGGGAACCGACCACCTTCTGCAACCCGCACGGCAATAAGCTGCGCTCGACGGTGGGTGTGGAGCTGGGTAAGCAAGCCAGTCAGGTGCGCAATGCCGGCAGTCCGGTCAATCGGTTTCCCGCCTCAGCCATTCGCCGGGCCCAAGATATCTATGCCGGCACCAGCAGCATCGATGCTGATCTGAAGTATGCCCCCTATTTGGGGACCTTCAATCAGGCCGGCGCCGCTGGCGAACTGGATGATGACAGCGCCAATCAGGGCTTAACCAGCGCGCATATTCAGCAAATACTCAGTGGCGAGCTAGTCGCCGACCTGTTGACCGCGGCGCCCAGTGCCGGTTTTAGTTGGCAAGGCACCAAGACGGTGGCGCAAATCAGTGTTAATGCTAGGGCTATTATCGAAGGCACGGTGACCACCATCGAATTGGGCGCGATCGCGACCGATGAGTTGGTCGATCGCAACCTAGCGCTAAACGGCACCCAGATGGCGGCCAATCTCTTCGTTTACGATGCCTTTGTCTGTTTGCACGCCGATCAGTTGCGCGTGCTCAATGGCGTCGACAATCGCACCAACTCGCACGATACCGGCACCATGTATGCCGATACCGGCAGCATGAGTGCCGGTTATCCCGACTTCAGCGCGCTCTATGCAGCGGTGCAGGGTGCCGACCGGCCTCTGGCCTGGATGACCGATGGCCGGGGCAACGACGAACCGGCCGGGCTGGTGGCCCGCTCTGCCGCGGCCGATGCCAATTTCTTTGGCATCTTGGGCAATCCGACCAACGATATGGTCGAGCCCTTCGCCAACGCGCTCGATATTGCCCAGACCAAACGCAGCCAACTCCAGGCCAGCCAGGAAAATCTCCCGCTGCGGTCCCAGTACCGCAGCCAACTCTATTTGGTGCGGGATCAAGGCCTTGAATTTGCCGGTGTTGCGGCGCAAATATCCGATCCGGTCGCGGGTTCACCGGCCGACCTTATTCGCCTAGCCGCTGGTGGCAGTGGCACCCGCAACCATATGCGCATCGGTGCGGCCGGTTTTTCCACCGGCATGGCCTCGTCGATGCAGGTTGGCTTTGGCGGTTTTGATACCCATGGCGATCACGACAACAGTCATTATCCGCGTATTCGCACCGTACTGAGCGATTTGCACTATCTGTTTCAAGCGCTCGAGGTCTATGGCGTGCGGCAGCAAACAACGGTGGTTGTGGGGTCGGATTTTGGCCGTACGCCCTGGTATAACGACGGCGATGGCAAGGATCATTGGGCCGTAACCAGCTATATGTTGCTTGGCAATGGCGTTGCCGGTGGCACGGCGGTCAATGCCACCAATGGTCTGATCGAGGCGTTAAACGTCGATCCGGTAAGCATGACGCCGGTGGCCAGTGGCGGCGTTAAGATGACCGCCACCCATTTGCATGCCGAAATGCGCAAGCTGGCGCTGATCGATAGCCATCCTTTCGCCTTACGCTTTCCGCTCGAGGCTGAAGAAATTCCGATCTTCGGCTAGAGCGTGACTAAACTTTAGGGGCCGGTGCCACCTCTGTGTTCGGTTGAGGCGGCCTATGCAAATAGGGCGCGAGGCGAGGGGTCTAACTTGCCAAAATATTTAATAGATTAGAAGTGAACCCTATGATTATGAAAAGCGCAGTTTTAGTGTTGAGTTTGCTGATCTTGAGCGGTTGCAGCACCGTCAGTCCTTGGCAACGGGGCACCCTGGCAAAACCTGAAATGCGGTGGTCGCCCGATGTGCTTGAGAGCACCCTAGACGGCCATATCTATTTTGCCAAAGAAGCCTCGTCCGGCGGCGGTTCTGCCGCGGGCGGCGGCTGTGGATGTAATTAACGCAGGATTGCCCATGAACCAGAAGTTAAAGTTATTGGCCCAGAGTGCCTTCGCCATTCCCGGCATGATTGCGGCAGCCCATGCGGCCGGGCCGGCGGCCACGGAAGCCTCCTATCGTTATTCATATTACAGCGAAGATGATAGCCCCGCGGCTCGCGATGATTCCGGTGGCGCCCAGGATCGTTACAAAATTCAGGTACATCAGTTCCATCTGCTCACGCCGCTGACCGATAAACTTGCACTGACCGTCGAAGGCAGCTACGAGACCATGGCCGGTGCATCGCCGGTATACACCTATGTCCCGGCCGGAGAAGACACGGTCTACACGCATTTTTCCGGCGCCTCCCAGGAGCAGCGCTACGACCTAAACGTGAGTGGCCGAGTCTATGGTTCGACCTCGGATCTGGGCGTTGGCGCCTATGTGTCGGTGGAGCGGGATTATCTGGCCGTGAGTGGCTCAGTTGATGGCAGTATTGCCTTGAACGATCAGATGACCACGGTCAGCGGTGGGGTCAGCGGCGGTTATGATCTGATTGAGCCGACCTCCGCCTATGAGGCCGGTTCCACCGCTCAAGCGGCCAATGAACCAGCGCGCTTTGGCGCCAGTGGCCAAAGCAAGTGGCAGGTGTCGGTATTCGAGGGTGTGGGCCAGATTATCGATATGAACACCGTTGTACAGGCCAACCTGGCCTTTACCTATAAGAACGGCTACCTATCCGACCCCTACAGAGACTGTCCGCACGCCGAAAACGTACCCTGTGATATTCGCCCTTCGACCCGTGCGATCGGCATCCTGGGCCTGGGCCTGCGCAAATTCCTGCCCAGTCTCAATGGTGCGCTGCACGCCGATTACCGACTCTTTGTCGATACCTGGGACGTTGCCTCCCATACCGTTGACGTCGATTATTATCAGAACTGGGCGCCTAACTGGCGCCTCTTTACGGCGAACGATATTAAATTTCAATTGAGCCCAGGCATACGCTATTACCTGCAAAGCAGTGGTTACTTTTATGAGGTGCCAGATCTCAACGACAGTATCGGCGGCCAAGTCTATAACACCGATACCAGCCGGTATTACTCCAGCGATCCCCGTTTGGCGCAATACGGAGCCATCGCCTTAAAAACTCGCCTGCGCGTCGATTTTCGCCAGTTTAGTTGGGTCGGTGCCCTGGAACGCTATGTCGCCAATCCGGAATTTGGCTTTAACTCGAGCGAAATCCCCGGCTTACCCACCTTTTGGCGCTTCACCACGGGACTGGATTACCGCTTTTAATGACGCCGGTACTACTCAAACGGCGCTTTAAGGCTATGGGCGGGCCATGCGAATTGAACCTATGGCTCGATCCGGGAGAGCCGGTGGCCAATCAAGCCCTGTTTTCCCAGCTGGAATCCGAACTTGGTCGCTTGGAAGCCAAGTACAGCCGTTTTCAATCGCACAGCCTGCTGTCCCAAATCAACCGCGGTGAATGGAACAATCGGGCGTTGGACGCCGAAACCTGTGGGTTATTAAACTATATCGATCACTGCTTTGAACTGAGTTGTAAACTTTTTGACCCGACTGTCGGCATTTTGCGGCGAGTGTGGGATTATAGTCGGTCTGAGTTGCCCGACCCGGTGGCCTTAGGCCGCTTAATGCCATCGATTGGCTGGCCTAAGCTGGCGTGGACCGGCCACCATTTGCGCCTGTTGCCGGGCATGGAACTTGATTTCGGCGGCGTGGTAAAAGAGTTTGCCGTCGATCGGTTGGTGGTAATACTCAAACAACAGGGCGTCTCTGGCCTGGTGAATTTAGCGGGCGATATCGGTACCAGTGCTCTGCAGCCCGGCGACCGACCTTGGCAGGTTGCCATGCGCCATCCGCGCCACACCCAGACCGCCCTGGCCACGCTCGATTTGGCGATCGGCGGCTTGGCCGGCAGCGGCGACTATGAGCGCTTTATCACGGTTGCGGGGCGACGTTATAGCCATTTGTTGCGGCCTGATACCGGTTTTCCGCCGGTTGATGGCTTGGCAGCTATCACGGTGTTAGCCGACAGTTGCTTAATGGCGGGCAGCGTTGCAACCATTGCGATGTTGGCCGGTCCTACCCTGGCCGAGCAAACCGTGCAGGCATGGCTTGATGAGATAAACATACCCTATTTGGCGGTCGATCAGACGCTGAATGTCTTTGGTTCTATTAAGGTGAACGGTTAATGAAAAGACTTGGACTGGTGTTGCTGTTTTTTGTTATGAACAGCGTTTGGGCAGGAGATTTTTTAGCCGTCGATGACGCGTTTAGTGTGTCGGTGGTCGGGGATGGCACAGAGCTGGTCGTGCATGTTGATATTGCCGATGGCTATTATCTCTATCAGGATCGCTATAACCTAATTCCTCAGGATGGCGCTGCGCTGTCCGACGGCCTATTCAGTGATAATGCCAAGGTTAAATACGATCCCAACTTTGATGAAGACATGACGGTTTTCTATCATAGCTTAGACGTTCGCCATCAAATCTTATCGGATCAAGGGCATATTCTGTTGGTCTATCAGGGCTGCGCCGATGCCGGTCTGTGTTATCCACCGCAGAAGCGGCTCTTTTCGCTCAGCGGCGAACCGATAAGGGTCGCACGCTCCGTGCCGTCCTTAGACTTGGATGTCGGCTCCGGTGATGCGGTCGAGCTATCGAGCCCGGTCATTACAGCCAATACCTCGAGCAGCGTGCCCATGTCTGGCCTGACAGTGCTCAGCGCGCTAATCTTTGCGTTAATCGGCGGTCTTATTCTCAATCTAATGCCCTGTGTGTTTCCGGTCCTGTCCTTAAAGGCCATGCATATGGCGCAATTTGGACAAGACTCTGCGCACACGCGCAACCATGGTCTGGCTTACACCGCCGGGGTGGTGATCAGTTTTATCGCGGTTGCGGGTCTGTTGCTGTTGATTCGGTATTTTGGTGAATGGGTCGGCTGGGGTTTTCAGTTGCAATCGCCGTTTTTCGTCGCCTTCTTAGTGTTGTTGTTCTTTGGCATGGCCTTGACCATGACCGGTTATATTGAAGTTGGCCAGAATCTAATGGGCGTGGGGCAGGGGCTAACCGAAAAATCAGGCTTGACCGGCTCCTTTTTTACCGGGGTATTGGCCACCGTGGTCGCCACCCCCTGTACGGCACCCTTTATGGGCTCGGCTATTGGCTTTGCTTTGCTGCAGCCGGCCTATGTCAGCCTATTGATCTTTGCGGCCATGGGCCTGGGTTTGGCGTTGCCAATTCTAGCGATCAGCTATGTGCCCGCCTTAGTGAAGAGGATGCCCAAACCCGGTGCCTGGATGGATCAATTTCGCCAGTTGATGGCATTCCCGCTCTATGCCACCGCGCTCTGGCTGCTCTGGGTGTTGGTTGAATTGCAAGGCTCGAACGCCCTATTGAAGGTGGGCCTGGGCTTGATTTTGTTCAGTTTGGCGATTTGGCCTGCTCTGACCGTGTTGCCGGGCCAAGCGCGGGGCAAGATCTGGTTCAAGCGTTTGACCCGCCTGTTGTTACTGGTGACCGCGCTCTCGATGATCCTGGATCAGCGCCGTAGCGTCGATATCTGGCAAGACTATTCCGCCGCTCTGGTCAGTCAATCCTTGGCCGAGGGTAAGAGTGTGTTTGTCGATGTGACCGCGGCCTGGTGCATTACCTGCAAAGCCAATGAACGCGTAGCACTGTCGGGTAAGCGCTTTGAACGCTTGGTCCGTGATAACGATATAGTCTTGATTCGAGCCGATTGGACCAATCCATCGCCAGCGGTTGATGCACTGATTGCCGGTTTTAATCGAGATGGCGTGCCGCTCTATGCCTTTTACTCGCAGGGTGATCCGGTAGCGCAGATCTTACCGCAGTTGTTGACCTATGGTCTGGTCGAGGAACTGTTTTCATCGGCAGCGCTTAAATAGCCTTAATTGCCGTCCATCGCGGGCCCGCCGGCCCGCTCATAGCCCACCTCCGTAGTCTTGAACACACCGTTTCGGCCTAATCGAGTAACCTTATTGAGGTAGATTTGAGCAACCGCTCTGCCAACAGCAGAGGTGGGTCGGTTTTGCCCCAATCTTCAGTTACACTGTACCCCTGACCGGTAGGGTGGCAGGTTTTTTAACTATAGTGCCGTACTGTTTGACCGTAATACCGGTCCAACTTTTTTCATATTAGGGTTTTTATTTTGGATCGACTTTACACACCGGCCATCCTGGATATTGAAGCATCGGGTTTTGGCAAGGGCAGCTACCCCATTGAAATTGGTGTTGCCGCGGAGACAGGCGAGGTTCATTCCTGGCTGGTGTTACCGCAACCGGACTGGACCCATTGGCGTGAAGAGGCGGCCAGCCTGCATCTGATTTCCAGGGAAGAATTGCTCTCAGATGGGGTGGCACCGACCACTATCGCGAACGAATTGAACGCGCTCTTTGAAGGCCAAACCCTCTATAGCGACGGCTGGGGATTTGATTCGGGCTGGTTGAGTCTGTTGTTCTATGTCGCCCGAAAAACCATGCTCTTTCGCTTGGACACCCTGCCCAAAATAATGTCCGACGATCAGTTGGCGCAATGGGATGAAACCAAAGCGCAACTGCGCCAGAGCAACGAATGGGTGCATCATCGGGCGGGTATAGATGCGCGTTTACTGCAGTTGACCTACAAAAAAACTGCCATAGATGAGCAACTGCGTAAGGCCTGAAGGCTCAGCCGGGACGTAGATAGCCGCATCTGTTGAGGGCTGAGTGTTATCCACTAGTCTCAATCGAATAGGCAATCGCCACAGCGGTTGCCAGATACTACCTTGAAGGGTCGCAAGCATGTCTATTCAAAACCAAATCGAACAAAAACTAGCCGCCTTCGCACCGACCTTTGTCACCGTGGAAAATGAGAGTCACAAACACTCGGTACCAGCCAACAGCGAAACCCATTTCAAGGTGGTGCTGGTCAGCGAGCAATTCGCATCAATCCGCCGGGTTGCGCGCCATCAACAGGTCTACCAGGCGCTCAGTGCTGAATTGGCAGGGCCAGTGCATGCCCTGGCCCTGCATCTCTATACGGCCACCGAGTGGGCCGGACAAGCGCCGGCATCACCCGATTGTCTGGGTGGCGGACGCTAAAGCCCTAAGACGGGGCGTGGAAGAGCAGATAGATATCGGTTAACAGCTCAGGGATGTCGTTGAACATCTGGGTCAATAACTCAGGCTGGCTGTAGAGTTTTTGGAAGTCCGGTTCATCCACAAAGAAGCCTGAAGCGGTCTCAATGGGTAGTAGCAACATCGCTAACTGCTCCTCTTCCTCATGTTGCCAAGCTTCGGGTCGCTCAAAGACCACTTCCATAAAGCCCTGACACCAGGCCTCCATATCGGACTCTTCATAGTCCAGGGTTGGTTCAAAGGTGACCGAGAGGTTAGAGTCCGAATAGAGCTCATCACCGATCTGCTTGTAGAGATCACTGCAGCCCTGGGCAAAGGCCTGTGCCTCGCTCTCCGGCAAATCAGTCAGTGGCTGATCGATGGCCGATTGCAACCACTCATCTGAAAGCGGTTCACTGCACAGGAAGAGGGCGGTTAAAAAGCCATGCAGGCCGTGGAAATCGAAACAATCTTCTGAGCGCTGCTCAGAATCCAGCCAATCGGCTATCTGATCTATATCTAAAGGAGTCATAGGTTTTTCAAACTGGAAAAAAACACAGTATATCGTTAAATTGGACCGTTGCCGAAATTCATTCTGCAAACAGACTGTTAATCGATCGCGGCGCTCGTTACAATCGCGCTCTATTTTTTGTCTCCTTGGCACAGCGGATAGCGCGGCTCCCTCCTAAGGAGCAGGTCAGAGGTTCGAATCCTCTAGGGGACACCATTTCTATAGACTGTTGGGTCGTGTCTTAGCGGCCAACTTTGAGAGGTTATATGTCCGGTACATTGGCGATCATCGGCGGCACAGGTTTAACAGAACTGCCCGGCCTGACCATTTCTGCGGCGCATGACATTCAGACGCCCTTCGGTGCACCCTCAGCGCCGGTATTGGAAGGCGAGCTCAATGGCTTGCGGGTGCTGTTTATCGCGCGCCACGGCCACCCGCACAAAATTCCACCGCACCAAGTGAATTATCGGGCTAACCTATGGGCCTTGCAGAAGCTTTACGCGACCGATGTCATTGCCGTCAATGCGGTTGGTGGGATCTCGAAAAACATGAAACCGGGTACTTTGATTTCCCCGGCGCAGATCATCGACTATAGCTTTGGGCGTGAATCGACCATCTTTGATGGCGAATTTGCCCCGCTATCCCATATCGACTTCAGCTTCCCCTACACCGAGACATTGCGTGCCGAGTTAGTCCGATCGGCAGCCAAGGTCGACCAAAAGGTGATTAATGGCGGCGTCTATGGGGTGTCGCAAGGCCCTCGGCTTGAAACGGCCGCGGAAATCTTCCGTATGGAGCGCGATGGCTGCGATATAGTGGGTATGACCGGCATGCCCGAAGCCTGCTTAGCGCGCGAACTCAAGCTCAACTTTGCGAGCCTGGGCCTAGTCGTCAATTCCGCGGCGGGCAAGGGTGCCAGCGCCATCACGCTCAAGGATATTGACGATCATCTGTCCGCCGGTATGCAGCGGGTGCGGCTTATACTCAGTCAGTTAGTGGTCGATTTCTATCAAAGCTAGCCAAGCAAGAATAAAAAAAAGCAGCCTTGGCTGCTTTTTTTTGGTCCGAACCTAGGGGCTAGGGCGCGGCCTTACTGGATTTTAATCGGGGTGATCAGGATCAATAGGCCAAACTCGGGGTTGTCTAAATAATGGATTTCCTTGCTGCGCATGCGGCGGTTCTCGCTCAGTTGAACATCTCGTACGGAGATGAAAAATTGACCGGACTCATTACCGGCCTGGCCATTGGGCAGTAGGTCCGCACTGACCAGGGGTATTCCGGCCAGGCTATTGATCACTGGTCCGCTGCCGTCGCTGCTTTCGACCAGATTGAACGGATCGGTGCTTTCTATGTAATCGATCAGGTGTAGATCGGTACTCAGGTGCAGGTAGCGCTCAACATAGAGGGTGATATAGCCTTGTAACTCAAATTGACGGCCAAAGCGTTCACCGCCATCAATACGGATCGGAATGACCTGGTCGCGACCGGGTACCGGTTGATTCCAAGCTTGATGAAAGAGAATCTCATAGCGCGAATCGCGCGCAATTTTGTTACGCGCGCCAAGCAATTGCTGTTCGGCCTCCGTCAGGGCCATAAACGAAGCCAAGCGCTCAACCGCAACCGGCTCGTTCAGGTCAATAATCGCGTCGGCGGGGGTGTCCTCGATCAGATCGATCTCGTCGACGCTGTCGGTGGGCACGTCGGACAAGACTTCCAGTTCAATAAAGGCGGATGGCTGCTGAATATCTGCAAAAACGGGCCACAATTCAGGATTGTCGGTATCGATTGGCGGATTCTTGAAGATCAAGACCTCCACTTGAAACCAACGCTCCGGCTCAGCGCTTGCGGTGCTGTCTTCAGCATAACTAAAGGGGAGCGTAAACAGTAAGAACAGGGCAATACTAAGGGGAAGCTTCATCAAACGTCTCGTAACACTCATTGGGTAATTTTAGCCAGAATCTGCTCTATAGTGGCAAATCGCTGATCGGCTGTCTCGGTTTCGATTGTAAATTTCAATTGGGTACCCTTGGCCAGGCCATAACGATGGGGTTCGGCCTGGACCAATTGCACGATCTTAATCGGGTCGACGACGGTTTTGCGACCAAAGTCGATCGTGCCGAAGCGGTTATTCATATCCACCCGATCAATGCCCAAGGTTTCCAATGAAATGCGCAGCACCGTCTGTTGGCAGAGGTTTTTAACTTGGTCGGGCAACAAGCCAAAGCGATCGATCATTTCGACCTGTAGCTCGCGCATGTCGGCGGTGTTTTTAACGCTGGCGATGCGTTTATACATCGACAGTCGAGAATTGATATCGAAGATATAAGCCTCTGGGATGAGTGCCGGGATGCGTAAGTTGACCTCCGGCCCCTGTTTGTCGATGTCGTCCAGAGACAGATGCTCGCCTTTTTTAAGCGCGGTAACCGCCTTGTTGAGCAGCTCCAGATAGAGCGAGAAACCGATGCCCTCGATGTGGCCACTCTGTTCTTCGCCGAGCAATTCCCCGGCGCCGCGGATTTCCAGATCGTGGGTGGCGAGCGTAAAGCCAGCACCGAGATGTTGCGATTCAGCAATCGCTTCGAGCCGTTTTTGGGCGTCGCGCTTTAGGGCTTTCCAAGGTGGCGTTAGCAAATAAGCATAGGCCTGATGATGCGACCGGCCGACCCGGCCGCGCAACTGATGCAGTTGGGCCAAGCCAAACTTGTCGGCGCGTTCGATGATGATGGTATTGGCACTGGGTACGTCGATGCCCGTTTCGATAATAGTCGTGCAGAGCAGGACATTGAACCGTTTATGATAGAAGTCGCTCATGATGCGTTCCAGCTGCCGTTCCGGCATCTGGCCGTGTGCGGCCACGATGCGCGCCTCGGGCACCAGTTCTTGTAGGTACTGCGCCATCTTATTGATGGTGCTGACCTCATTGTGCAGCATATAGACTTGCCCGCCGCGCAAGATCTCGCGCAAAATTGCTTCTTTAACCAGGGCATCGTCCTTTTCGCGCACGAAGGTTTTTACCGACAGCCGGCGCGCCGGTGGCGTGGCGATAATACTCAGATCGCGCACTCCGGACATCGACATATTCATTGACCGCGGTATCGGCGTGGCTGTTAGGGCCAATATATCGACATTTGCACGCAGCGCCTTAATGGTTTCCTTTTGGGTGACTCCGAAGCGATGCTCTTCATCGATAATCAATAGGCCCAGTTGCTTCAGTTTGATCGATTTTTGCAGCAGCTTGTGAGTGCCGATGACGATATCGACCTTACCGTCGGCCAGGCCGTCGATAACCAATTTGGTTTGCTTAGCGCTGTTGAATCGGCTTAGAACCTCTATGCGGAAAGGCCAGTCGGCAAAGCGATCCTGGAAACTTTCAAAATGCTGTTGCGCCAGTAGGGTGGTCGGTACCAGGATGGCGACCTGTTTACCATTGTTGGCGGCGACAAAGGCCGCGCGCATGGCTACTTCGGTTTTACCGAAGCCGACATCGCCACACACCAACCGGTCCATGGGTCGAGCCTGTTTCATATCTTGCAGGACCATTTCGATGACCGAGGCCTGATCGTCGGTTTCTTCAAAGCCAAAACCGGCGGAAAACTGTTGATACTCGATATCATCGAGAGTGAAGCCAAAACCGCTTTGGGCCGCCCGGCGGGCGTATATTTCGAGCAGCTCAACGGCGGTGTCACGGATCTTCTCGGCCGCCTTGCGCTTTGTCTTGACCCAATGGTCATTACCGAGCCGGTGCAGCGGTGCAAAATCGGCATCGGCACCGGAATAACGGCTGATCAGATGCAAGCTGGCGACTGGCACATAGAGCTTGGCGGCTTGGGCATATTCCAGGGTCAGGAACTCCTGAACTTGGCCGTCCATTTCCAGCGTTTCAAGTCCTCGATAGCGGCCGATACCGTGATCCAAATGCACCACTGGGGTACCCGGATGTAGCTCGGTTAGGCTCTTGATGATCTGTTCATTGTTATCTGTTAGCGTCTTCTTGCGTCGCCGCCGCTGCGAGACATACTCGCCAAACAGCTGTGCTTCGCTGATCAGGGTGATCTTGGGGTCAATCAGAGTCAGGCCACTGGATATCGGCGCAATGCTAACACCGATTTGGATGGCGCTATCGCCGAGAAAGGCACTAATGGAATCGCAATCGGTAGGTCGCACCCGAATGCGGCCGAGCAACTCGCGCAAGGCCTCGCGCCGGCCGGCCGATTCGGCACAAAACAGCACACGATGTTCGGTTTCTTGCAAGAAACACTCGAGTTTACTCAGGGGCTCTTGCGCGCGATGGTCGATCGGATAGTTTTCCGGTGCCAAAATGGCTTGATTGTAGCGGCCTTGCTGGTCTGCTGAGGCATGGCGAGCCAAGATTAGGCGTGGAAAGTGCCCCAGATGGGCAAACAACTGTTCTTTCGGTAAAAACAGTTCGTTTGGTGTCAGGATGGGGTTGCGAACATCGTGCCGACGGTTTTCATAGCGGCTTTCGATGTCGAGCCAATACCGTTCAAAGGTCGCGGTCAGGGTTGCGGAGCTGGCGATCAGCGTGCCCTCGGGCAGGTAATCGAACAGGGTTGAGGTTTCTTCGTAAAATAATGGCAGGTAATATTCGATGCCGGGACTTGGGATGCCATTGCTGACATCTCGGTAGATGGCATTCTTGCTGAAGTCGGTATCGAATCGGGCGCGAAAATTCTGCCGAAACATATTGATCCCGGCCTCGCTCATCGGCACCTCACGGCCCGGCAATAACTGGATCTCATCGACCTTTTCGGCGCTGCGCTGGGTGTCTGGGTCAAACCAGCGAATCGACTCTATTTCATCATCAAACAATTCGATTCGGACCGGCAATTTGGAACCCATCGGGAAAACGTCCAGCAAGGAGCCCCGCACAGTGAACTCGCCGTGCTCAAAAACGGTATCAGAGGCACGATACCCGGACTTTTCGAGCTGACGACGCTGTTGGTCCAAATTGAGCGACTGGCCGACACGCCAAGCAAAACTGCCGCCTTGAATCGCCGAGTAGGGCGCCAGGCGGTGCACGGTATTAGCTGCGGTCGACAAAACGATAGCTTTGGGTCGACTGGCCAGTAGGTTTAAGACCCGCAAGCGCTCCGAGATAATGTCTTCATGGGGCGAGAAGTTGTCAAAGGGCAGGGTTTCCCAGTCGGGAAAGGTCAAGATGTCCCAGTCGCGCTCCTGATGATAGGCCTCCAGATCCGTAATCAGGGCCTCGAGCTCGGATGGGGAGTCGACAATACACAACAGCGTCTGTTGGTGTTGTTCCATGATCTCCCCGAGTGCGAAAGCAATGGCGCTGCCACTGAGATTAGCAATTTCGCGAATATCGCCAGTTTTGGTCGGTAACTGAAATGTTAAGTAAGTCATTTTAGGAGGCTTTTAGGGTCATCAGAACGAATCGAAGGCGAATCCTAGCCAAATTCTTCCTGAGGTGCGAGTTTTCTACTGAATTTGCCCACATTCTTGAAGGCATCGCACTGATAAACGATCAAAATAAGAGTAACTGTGCCATAAATGACGAGTATCTAGGCATTTCACCTGTAGCCTTCTAAAGGCTGGATCACTATACTAGTCGTCGAATTTTGGGGGGCTGTGCTGCGCTTTGCAACGATGCAAGAGCAGATCGCCTGAAACAAATTTGACAGCAACAGTTCCCGAGCAGGGCTACATAGCACTGTTTATGGGTGATCTGAGCAAGTCAGCGGATAAAATAATATGATAACCATCAAAAAAGGACTCAACCTACCGATCTCCGGCGCACCGCGCCAGGAAATCTCGGAAGGTCGTTCAGTGCGTTCCGTGGCCCTAGTCGGCTATGACTATCATGGCATGAAGCCAACGATGTTGGTCCGTGAAGGCGATTCGGTTAAGAAAGGCCAAGCCGTTTTTTCTGATAAGAAAAATCCCGGGGTGCTTTTTACCGCACCCGCTTCGGGCGTCGTTGCGAAAATAAACCGGGGTGCCCGTCGGGTGTTCCAGTCAATCGTGATCGATGTTCAGGGTGACGAGCAGGTTAGCTTCAAACAATACAGCGCTGCTGAGCTGGTGGCTTTGCCGGTCGCTGATCTGGTGGGTCAATTGGTTGAATCCGGTCTGTGGACCGCCTTTCGTACCCGTCCTTATTCCAAGGCCCCGGCAATAGACGCGCAACCGTCGGCGATCTTTGTGCAGGCGATGGATACCAATCCCTTAGCCGTTGATCCGGTCGTGGTCATCGCGGAGCAGAGCGAAGCGTTCGCGCTTGGTTTGACGCTGCTGACGAAGCTAACAGCGGGCAAGGTTTGGCTCTGTAAGGCCGCCGGTGCCAAGATACCTAGCGCTGAGGGTGTCACCGTTGAAGAGTTTAGCGGCGTTCACCCAGCCGGAAATCCCGGCACTCATATCCATTTTCTGGCACCGGTGTCGGTCAAAAGAACGGTTTGGACCATTGGTTATCAAGATGTGATCGCTATCGCCAAACTGTTCTCAACCGGACAACTCGATACCAGTCGAGTGATTGCCATCGCCGGTCCCCAGGTAAAAGAACCTCGCCTGATTCGGACCCTGCTCGGCGCTTCCCTGGCGGAATTAGCTCAAGACGAACTCAAGCCCGGCGAAAACCGCCTGATTTCCGGTTCTGTCTTCGGCGGTCACGCCGGCTTGTCGGTCACCGAGTTCCTCGGTCGTTACCACACTCAGCTGAGTGTCTTGGAAAATGACTATTCTCGTCCGATGGTCCATTTCTTGCGGCTTGGTACCCATATGTATTCGGTCAAGAATACCTATGTGTCGAGTTTGTTCAAAAACAAACTCTTCGATTTCACCACGTCGACCAACGGTTCCGAGCGCAGTATGTTGCCGATTGGTCAGTATGAGAAAATCATGCCGTTGGACATTTTACCGACTCAATTGTTGCGCGCCTTAGTTTGCGGCGACCTGGAGTCGGCCGAGCAATTGGGCGTTTTAGAATTGGATGAAGACGATCTGGCTCTGTGTACGTATGTATGCGCAGGCAAATACGAATACGGTCCAATCCTTCGGGATACCTTGACTAAAATAGAGCTGGAGGGTTAATCATGGGACTTCGAGCTTATTTAGATAGAATCGAGCCTCAGTTTCACAAGGGCGGCAAATTAGCTCCCCTATATCCATTGTACGAGGCCATCGATACGGCACTGTACAAGGTCAATTCCATGACCAATACCACTTCGCATGTGCGCGATGGCATGGATCTTAAACGAATCATGATCATGGTTTGGTTGTTTGTTTTTCCGGCCATGTTCTGGGGCATGTGGAACCTGGGTTATCAGGCCAATACGGCTCTAGCCAGTGGTGCGGGAGTAATGCCGCAAGACTGGCATCAGGGTTTAATTCTGTTGCTATCGGGCAACGATCCGGCCAGCCTCTGGGATAATTTCTGGTACGGCGCGGTCTACTTCTTACCGATCTACATAACCACCTTTGCTGTGGGTATCTTTTGGGAAATTCTCTTTGCTTCGATCCGTGGCCACGAGGTGAACGAGGGTTTCTTTGTTACCTCGATTCTTTTTGCCCTGATCTGCCCACCGACCATACCCCTTTGGGCCGTTGCGCTGGGTATCAGTTTTGGCATCGTCGTCGGCAAAGAAGTATTTGGCGGCACGGGTAAGAACTTTCTCAACCCAGCTCTGACCGGTCGTGCATTTCTCTACTTTGCCTATCCGGCCTCTATGTCCGGTGACGCAGTCTGGACCGCGGTCGACGGTTTTTCCGGTGCTACCGCACTGAGCATTGCCGCCGCCAATGGCCTGATCGATAACGCGTTAGGCGGTCTCACTTGGATGCAAGCGTTCCTGGGCATTCAACAGGGTTCGGTAGGCGAAGTTTCAACGCTGATGATCTTGCTCGGCGGTACCGTTCTGATGGTTATGGGCATTGTGCAGTGGCGCATCGTGTTTGGCGTTTTGGTCGGCATTATCGGCACCTCCCTGTTCTTTAATCTGATTGGCTCAGACACTAACCCGATGTTTAACTTGCCTTGGTATTGGCATTTTGTAATCGGCGGTGTAGCTTTCGGTACTATCTTTATGGCGACCGATCCGATTTCATCATCGATGACTAACGAAGGCAGAATTTGGTTTGGTGTCTTGGTCGGCCTGATGGCAATTATGATTCGTGTTGTCAATCCTGCCTATCCTGAGGGCATTATGTTGGCTATTTTGTTTGCCAATATTTTTGCGCCAACCATCGATTATTTCGTGACTCAACGAAACGTGAAGCGGAGACTCGCTCGTGGCTAAAAATAAAGACTCCATCCAATATGTATTCACCGTCGCCTTTGCCGTCTGCATGGTGTGTGCGATCGTGGTAGCAACATCAGCGGTGGTCTTGCGGCCGCTGCAAGTTGAGAATAAAGAGCTCGATCTGAAGCGCAACATTCTCGCGGCCGCCGGTCTTATGGAAGACGGCAAGACGGTTAAAGAGCTGTTTGCCTCCATCGAGACCCGTCTGGTGGACATCAGTGAAGGCCAGTTTTCTACTGACTTCGATGTCGACACCTTTGACTCAGTCAAGGCTGTATCCGATCCTGCGTTAACTGACGCGCTGGACAAGGTGACTGATATCGCCGACATCAAGCGGCGTGAAAAGTATGCCGAAGTCTATCTGGTGCGCGGTACAAACGGTGACATTGAAACAGTCGTGCTGCCCATTCGAGGCTACGGCCTGTGGTCTACCCTCTGGGGCTTTATTGCGCTTGAAAGCGACTTTAATACCGTCGCCGGTTTGGGCTTCTACTCCCATGCTGAAACGCCGGGTCTAGGCGGTGAAGTGGATAATCCGAAATGGAAGGCTCAGTGGCCTGGCAAGAAGATCCTCAATGAAACGGGCAATATGGCCATTGAAGTGACCAAGGGCGGGCAAGCGGATGCCGCTAGTCCTTACCAGGTTGACGGCCTATCGGGCGCTACCTTGACGACTCGTGGCGTCGACAACCTAGTGCAGTTCTGGCTCGGTGATAATGGCTTTAAACCATTCCTTGATCAGCTCAAAACAGGAGGGGCGTAAGATGTCCGATACTCGTAAGGTCCTGTTGTCCCCTATATTCGACAACAATCCAATTGCCCTGCAAATTTTAGGCATCTGTTCTGCACTTGCGGTGACCACTAGTTTGAAAGTAACCCTGGTGATGTGTATTGCACTAACTTTGGTTACGGCATTTTCAAACTTCTTTATCGCCTCGATTCGAAACTACATCCCGAGCAGCATTCGAATCATCGTTCAGATGACCATTATTGCGTCGCTGGTGATCGTGGTGGATCAGGTATTGAAAGCCTACGCCTATGATATTTCCAAGCAGCTATCGGTGTTTGTCGGTCTGATTATCACCAACTGCATCGTGATGGGGCGTGCTGAAGCCTTCGCGATGGCCAACCCACCGATTCCCAGCTTTTTAGACGGTATCGGCAATGGACTGGGCTACAGTGTGGTGCTGATATTTTTAGCCGCTATTCGTGAGTTGTTCGGCGCGGGTAAATTGTTGGGTTACAACATTCTGCCGCTGGTCAAAGACGACGGCTGGTATATTCCCAACGGACTGTTGTTACTGCCGCCCAGCGCGTTCTTCCTGATTGGTGGTTTTATCTGGCTCATCCGTACTCAACGCAAAGATCAGGTTGAAGCGGTGGATTATCGCTTAGCCAAGCAGAGCCATAAGGAGGCCGTGTAAATGGAAGGCTTAATCAGTTTATTTATCCGCGCGGTCTTTGTTGAAAACATGGCCCTCGCTTTTTTCCTAGGCATGTGTACCTTCTTGGCTCTGTCGAAAAAAATGTCTGCGGCCATTGGTCTGGGCATTGCCGTAATCGTGGTGCAAACCATCACGGTACCGGTCAACAATCTTCTGTTTACCTATGTGCTGCGTGAAGGTGCTTTAGCTTGGGCCGGCTTTCCTGAAGCCAACCTAAGTTTCTTGGGCTATCTGAGCTATATCGGCGTGATCGCTGCGATAGTCCAGATTTTGGAGATGGTGTTAGATCGATTTTTTCCAGCCCTTTACAACGCTCTAGGCGTCTTCCTGCCGTTGATTACCGTTAACTGTGCCATCATGGGCGGGTCCCTGTTTATGGTCGAACGCGGTTACAACTTCAGTGAAAGCGTCGTCTACGGTATAGGCTCGGGTGCTGGTTGGGCATTGGCGATCATTGCATTGGCCGGTATTCGTGAAAAATTAAAGTACAGTGACGTTCCTGATGGACTGCGCGGACTGGGCATTACCTTTGTTACCGTCGGCTTAATGTCTTTAGGCTTTATGTCTTTTTCTGGTGTATCACTGTAAAAGCTGAGGGGAAGTAAGAGATGACTACAGAAATACTATTAGGCGTCGTTCTATTCACCGCGATTGTTTTTTTGTTGGTGGCCGTTATTTTAGCGGCACGTGCCAAACTTGTTAACAGTGGCGATGTGACCATCGATATCAACGATGCGGCGGATCGGAAATTAACCGTCGCCGCGGGCGGTAAACTGCTGCAGACCCTGTCGGCCAACGGTGTGTTCTTATCGTCGGCCTGTGGCGGTGGCGGAACCTGTGCACAATGTAAATGCATGGTGACCTCCGGCGGCGGCAGTGCCTTGCCAACGGAAGTCCCGCATTTCACCAAGGGTGAGTTGCGCGAAGGCTGGCGTCTGTCCTGCCAGGTCGCCGTTAAAGAAAACATGACCATTCAGGTCGACCCGGAAGTGTTTGGCGTGAAGAAATGGGAATGTACTGTAATGTCCAACCCGAACGTCGCCACCTTTATCAAGGAATTGACCCTCAAATTACCGGAAGGTGAAAGTGTTGATTTCCGCGCCGGCGGTTATGTTCAGCTCGAATGCCCACCCCATGAAGTATTCTATAAAGACTTTGAAGTCGATGAAGAATACCGCGCGGACTGGGATAAGTTTAACATCTGGCAGAATAGCTCTAAGGTGACTGAACCGGTGATTCGGGCCTATTCGATGGCCAACTATCCCGATGAAGTCGGCATCGTGAAATTTAATATTCGTATTGCGACGCCACCACCGGGCACCAGCCTTCCGGCCGGACAGATGTCTTCCTATACCTTTAGCCTCAAGGCAGGTGACAAGATTGACGTATACGGTCCCTTCGGTGAGTTTTTTGCTAAGGAAAGTGAAGCCGAAATGGTCTTTATCGGCGGCGGAGCTGGTATGGCGCCGATGCGCTCACATATCTTTGACCAACTCAAACGCATTGGCAGTAAGCGGAAGATAAGCTTCTGGTATGGCGCACGCTCAATGCGTGAGGCTTTCTACCAAGATGAATATGACATGCTTGCCGCTGAAAATGAGAATTTTGATTGGCATCTGGCGCTGTCTGATCCGATGCCAGAAGACAATTGGGACGGTTACACCGGTTTTATTCACAACGTTTTGTTTGAAAATTATCTCAAAAATCACGAAGCACCTGAAGATTGTGAATTTTACATGTGTGGCCCTCCAATGATGAATGCGGCGGTGATCAAAATGTTGGAAGATCTGGGTGTTGAGCGTGAAAATATCCTCTTGGATGACTTTGGTGGTTAAACCCTGTTAGCGAGCGTTGGATGTTAAAGCACCTCTTAAAGCCCGTATTGTCTGTCTGCCTAAGTGTATACAGCCTTACGGGCTGTTCTGTTTCTGAGCCCTTAGAAGTCCAAACTCTGTTTGGCTATGCCATGGGGACCAGTTATTCCGTTAAATTAGTGAGTACTCTGTCCGAAGCGCGCGGTTTGCAGCTGGGCGTCGAGGGAGTCCTGGCCGACATCAACAATCGCATGTCGACCTATTTGCCACGATCTGACCTATCAATCTTCGCAGCTGCGCCGGTAAACAGCCCGGTAGCGGTCGACGCAAAAACCATTCATGTGGTTGAGCGAGCATTGCAAATAGCCGAGGCCACCGACGGTTACTTCGATCCAACCGTGGCGCCACTGGTCGATCTGTGGGGTTTTGGGCCCATAGTCGGTCAATCGGATCTGCCCGACCTCGCTGAGCTAGAGCAGCTGCAGACGCAAGTCGGTTACGCACAGTTGGTGGTCAACGAGGAGGCCGAAACCTTGACCAAACTGGCCCCGCGCGCGCTGGATTTGTCAGCCATTGCCAAGGGCTACGCGGTCGATCTGGTGGCCGACTATTTGGGTCAAAAAGGCTTTGCCAATTACCTGGTCGAGGTTGGTGGTGAGATGCGTTTTTCCGGCACCAAACCGGATCGGGTTGCCTGGCGCATTGCGATCGAGAATCCCGATTCAGCGAGTCGTTCGGTGTTTCGAATTCTCGAAATCAGTACTGGGGCGGTGGCAACCAGCGGTGATTATCGTAATTTTTTTGAAGTGAATGGACAGCGTTACAGCCACACCATTGATCCCAAAACGGGTTACCCGGTGGTGCACGATCTAGCGTCAGTGACCGTTGTCACGCCCCTTTGTATCGATGCCGATGCCTATGCCACGGCCTTTATGGCTATGGGTAAGGAGCCGGCGCTGAAACTGGCTGAGGCGAAAAATTTGGCTGTCTTGTTGATCTACAAGGAGGGTTCAACCTTCCGATCCTGGCAGTCGAGTCAATTTACCGCGCAATTTGGTTTGTTAGCAACGAATATTTAGGAGAGTAATATGTTGGATACGATTTTAGTAGTTTTCGCCTTTATGCTCACGGTTGTAGGCCTTATGGCCGTTGGCGTGATCTTTGGCCGTAAGCCTATTGCCGGTTCCTGCGGCGGTATGGCAGCCATCGGCATGCTATCGGAATGTGATGTCTGTGGTGGCGATGAAAGCATATGTGATGAAGAGAACAAGGTGACCGGTAAGAAATCTTCCACACCCTTATCTTATGACGCGAGCAAATAACGTTACCTGGAGTTTTAATGTCGGAACATAAGTATGATCTAGTGGTAATAGGCAGCGGGCCCTCGGGTGAAAGTGCGGCCATGAACGGCAGTAAGGCTGGGTTGAAGGTAGCTGTTATCGATGCGCGCAGCGAGGTGGGCGGTAACTGCACCCACAAGGGCACCATCCCATCCAAGGCGTTGCGCCACGCTGTTCATCAGATTATGCAATACAACCGCAATCCCATGTTCCGCAACATGTCTGAACAAAAATGGTTATCTTTCGCACAGATCCGTTTGACGGCGCAAAAGGTGACCGAGAAGCAAACTGCCATGCGCGCCCGGTTTTACGCCCGTAATAAGGTGGACTTGTTCTTTGGCCAGGCCAATTTCCAAGACAACCAAACTATTTTAATTGAGCTGGAGAACAATAAGGTCGAGACGCTCAAGGCGACCAATATTGTGATTGCCACCGGTTCTCGGCCCTATCGTCCGCCCGAAGTCGACTTTACGCATCCATTGATTTTCGATAGTGACACCATCCTTGACTTGGCTACGACCCCACGCAACATCGTGATATATGGCGCCGGAGTCATTGGCTGTGAATATGCTTCGATCTTCAACGGGCTAGGGGCAAAGGTGGATCTAATCAATCCCGCAGACCGCCTACTAGCCTTTATGGACGATGAAATCTCGGATGGTCTGGGTTATCACTTACGCGGCCATGGGGTGTTGATTCGCCACAACGAAACCTTTAAATCGGTCGAAGGGTTCGACAATCATGTCATCTTGACGCTCAATTCGGGCAAGAAAATAAAGTGTGATGCCTTCATGTGGGCCAATGGCCGTACCGGCAATACCGACCAGTTAAATTTATCGGCTATCGATTTGCCTGCCAATCAGCGCGGCCAACTTGATGTTGACGATAAATATCAGACCACCATAGAGCATGTCTTCGCCGTAGGCGACGTGATTGGTTGGCCCAGCCTCGCCAGCGCCGCTTATGATCAAGGACGTTCGGTATCGGGGGTGATTTCAAATAACGGCACCTATCGTAAGATCAATAGCGTGCCGACTGGTATCTACACCATCCCAGAAATCTCCACCATCGGTCAGACGGAACGGGAACTGACCGCAGCCAAAATCCCCTACGAAGTGGGCAAAGCCTACTTCAAAGATACCGCCCGAGCCCAAATTACCGGCGAGGAGACCGGGGTATTAAAATTGCTCTTTCACCGTGAGACCACCGAGTTGCTGGGTATCCACTGTTTCGGCGATCAGGCTGCGGAAATCATCCACATTGGCCAAGCCATCATGGCGCAGAAGGGTGGCGGCAACTCGATTCGTTACTTTCTCGAGCACACCTTTAATTATCCGACCATGGCCGAGGCCTACCGGGTTGCCGCCCTGAATGGCTTGAATCGACTGTTTTAATGCAGCTCATTTAATAGAAGGCGCGCTTGACTGCGCTAGCATAGCGATGTACCCGTATCGATGGCAAAAAAGCATCATCATCGATTCGATTGTCGCTGCGCACAAGCCGAGTCCGTTGGGGTGGTGGTTCGATCGGGGGTACATTGAACTCCGGCAATTCGCCCTTACCTTCGTGCGGGAAGAGCAGTGGCAAGGAGACATTAAGAGAGCGTCGTTTTTTGTCGGCAAAGATTAGATTAGCACGCAGTATCGGTGCCTGTTTTTGCACTCGCGCTAGGGGCTCATCGTCGCTCAGGCTAGCCAGTCGTTCGAGCTGAATGCGGATATGGCTGGAGTCGGTATTGAGCTTACAAAGCAACTCATAGGCCTGTTGTTTGCTAGTTTTCTTGATTGAACGGCCGCTGGTATACCAACTAAAACCTACCTTTTCGGGCCGACTGACGACCAGTGGCAAATGCCGAAACACCTGTTTTAAATGCAATCGATTTAAGCCCTCGCGCGACATCTGGTCATTCAGAGCCTGGTAACGGCGGGCTAATCGACCCTGAATCTCTCGCCAATTGGCCTTATCGAGCTCTTTAATCTGCGCAATGGTGCTACGAAAGGTGTCCTTGGCGATATTGATTTCATTGGCATAGGTGAATTGTTGCCGCGTCAGGCCGATGAGTCCAGGATAGACGCGCGTTTCCCGCCCATCTTGGTCCTCGTGATACCAGAGATCAAACAGGATATCTTCTATGGTTGCCGACTGGCCCAGCCCATGCCAGGGAGCTAGCCATTGAACCTTGGCCTGGTCATTCAATTCCCGGGCAAAAATCAACATAGTCGATCTTAGGTGTTCAAACTGTTTAAAGATGGAGTGTTCCATTTTATACCGTTATCTATAATGGGTTAAATTATAATAATCGGCATGGCGCCACGTTTCAAGCGTTAGTCAACACCTTAGCGATGGCCGTCTTCCTTACTCGCTATATTCTTGGAGCCCGCGGAAACCAATCGGTTTGATAAAGGCCAGGGCTGTTTCGAAGATATCCGGCGGAGCCTCAATTGGATGCATGGTTTCACTCAGATGACGACGAAACTTTCTTGACCCGGCTTGTCCGCTGTATAGACCCAACATATGACGCGCCAAGTACTTTAGCGGTGTGCCCGAGGCCACCTTGAGTCGAATCCAGTCGATTAAAACCTCATTGAGCGCCTCTGGCGTGTCATAGGGGTCGGCCGACTGGTAGAAAAGCTTGTCAACCTCAAGCAGAAGAAGGGGGTTTTGATAAGCTTCCCGGCCTACCATGACGCCGTCCACGCCTTGATCCAGTAGATCCTGAGCCAGACCATGGTCCTTAATGCCGCCATTGATCACAATATGCAATTCTGGGAAATCCCTTTTTAACTGAATAACGCGTTGATAGTCGAGGGGCGGGACGTCACGGTTTTGTTTCGGACTCAGGCCTTTCAAGATGGCCTTCCGGGCATGCACAATAAAGGTTGTGCAACCGGACTGTGCGACGGTACCAACGAAGTCGCGTAAAAAGGCATAGCTATCAAAATCATCAATGCCGATTCGATGCTTTATGGTTATGGGTAGGTCAACCCGATCTGACATGGCCTTGAGCGCATCGCTGACCAGTTGCGCATGGGCCATTAGGATGGCACCAATCATACCGTTTTGAACCCGATCACTGGGACAACCCGCATTGAGATTGACCTCATCATAGCCATAATCCTGAGCAAGCTGTGCACAATGCGCCAGATCATGCGCATCATGTCCGCCCAACTGCAGCGCGACCGGGTGCTCTTGCGCAGCCGAAAAGCGTAAAAACCGTTCGGTGTTGCCGTGAATTAGAGCCCCTGTTGTGACCATTTCGGTATAGAGCAGAGCCTTTTTGGTCAGTAACCTGTGAAACTGACGACATTCACTGGTGGTCCAATCCATCATCGGTGCAACGGAATACTTGTGCGGGTACTGAGCATGGGGTTTTGTAGACTGCGTTGTTAAAGGCTGGGACGCTAAAGACATAGGATAGACGAAATGCTTGATGAAAAAGGCAGTATACGGTCTTTCGTCAGCACAGAAAATACTATTATTAAATGCTCTAGAGCGTGATGTCGGACACATCTTTACCCTATAGATGTCGCGTTTCCCGGCTGTTCATAGACTCTTGGACGCAATGTCAGTATTTTTAGCAGGGACGAATTTGCCGATTAGCGCATGTTAATGCAGGGGACGCAAAGAGTGATGGCCGATCACGAAGGGGTAAATTGACCTACTCGTGGTGAATAACAAGCTAACATTACACAGAGACGATGAAAAAGTTCGGAGTTGGGTGACCAGATGAGTGCAATTTTTTCAGCAGAGGCGATCAAGGGCGAACTTGGCACAACGATTCAACAAGCCCAATCCGCTTTGCAAGACTTTAGCGAGAACAGCAGCGAATTGGCGTCCCTTGAAGAAGTTCAGGACTGCGTTCGGCAATTGCGGGGCATCTTTCAGGTTTTGGAGGAGAGCGGCGCCATCTCCGTGTGTGATGAAATAAATACGGCTTTAAACGCGCTGCCCGATGGCCTTGAGATAACCGAGCAAGGTGTTAAGTCGATATTAGAAGCTGTTAGTCAAACCCTGGTAATATTGACCCGTTATTTGGAATTGCTGAGTCTGCAACAAAAGGCGGTGCCTGCTGTCTTGCTGCCCGCTATCAACACCTTGCGTTTAGCCCGCAAAGCCCCGGTCCTAGGGGAAGGCTATTTTTTCCAGTTTAGCTTTAAACCCAGTAAGGTACCGTCCAAGGTGCCGGTACGAATAACCCGAGACACGCTGGTTAAATTACGTAAGTTTCGACAGATGTACCAGGCCGGTCTGTTGCATGTAATTCGCGGGGATCGAGCCAAAGGCGCTCTGCGTTATATGGCCTTGGCCATTGGCCGAATCGATCAGCTGTTAGGCAATGCACCCTGTGCCCCGCTCTGGTGGGTTGCCTCAGGTGCATTGGACGCCATGGTGGTTAACGAGGCGAGCATGACGCCGACTCGAAAGCGTTTGTTTTCCTTACTGGAGCGGGAGCTGAGAAGCCTAATCCTAAAAGCGCCGGAGTCGCTTAGACAACAGAACAACATAGCCCTGATCAAGGAATTTTTGTTTTTACTGGCATTGAACCAATGCGATAGCCCAAAGGCCCTTCAGGTCGCCAATTTCTATCAGCTGCCGCGCCTACCCTATAGCGAAGCAATGCTCGAAGAGCAGCGCCAAGTGCTCTTTAGTCCCGGTCGAGGTGTCCTGGCCAGTGTGGCGGAGGCCTTAAAGGAGGATATTACCGCGATTAAGGATTCGGTCGATCAGGTCGCCCGAGGTGGGCCTTTTTCGGCCAAAGAATTGCACAATCGTCTGAAAAAAGTTGCCGATATCTATGTCATGGTGGGCTTAACCAGCCCCGCTAACGTGTTAAAAGGGCAGGCCGATATAGTCGGCAGTTGGGCCGACAGTGCCGCGCCTAGCCATGATGAGCTGCTAGCCATCGCCGATGTCGTACTCTATGCTGAAAGCGCACTGGCTAGGTTACTCCAAGGTTTTTCGCAGAAAGACTTGGAGGGTGAAAATAAGGCATTTCAGGTGCAATTGCATGAGGCCCGCGTGATTTTAATCGATGAATCGGAGGGCGGTTTGGCCCTAGCCAAACGCGCCATTTCAGCCTATATGGACTCTGAAGGGGATCGGCTGCACCTATCTAATGTCGTCGCAACGCTGGCCGGAGTGCGCGGTGCGCTGATATTTTTAAACAGCGACCAGGCCGCGACTATTGTGTCTCGGATCATCGTGTTTATTCAGCGCGAGCTGCTTGAAAAGGGCACACTGATCGATCCCGACCAACTGGAGTTGTTTGCCGATGCGCTGTCGAGCTTGGAGTTCTATTTGGAGGGATTGCTGAGTTCCAGCGAAAATCTGGATATCTTGAAATTAGCCGTGCATTCGCTCAATTCCCTCAAGGTTTAGCGACTTGGCCAAGCTACCGTCCTAAGCCGGTAGCGGTAAGCAGGACGCAGGGTTAGAGGGAAAATAGGGCGGCTAATCGAGTCGCTAACATCATATCGCCTTCGGTGCGCAGTCGGCCGGCCATAAAGGCTTGCATGCCGTTCAATTCACCGCTCACGACCTCTTCAAAGGTGGCCCTATTCATAATCAGGGTGACCGTCGGATCCTCGTGCTCGCCGACCGTTAAGGTACAGTTTTCGTCCTTGACGACGAGGTGGTAAGCGTCATCATCAATGGTAAATTGAAACACAACATCAAGACCGGCCGCGGCGGTTGCATTAAAACGGGACTCTATCTGGTTAAAAGCGTCTACTAGGCTGCTCATCCGGTTTGCTCCTCTTGCAAAGTTTGAGTGTTGACACCAACTAGTGCCTGTATACATTGTAGGTGTAGCGAAGTTTAAAAATCAAACATATGTTTGAAACAGTCGTTCAAATATTAGGAGTGTACTATTTTGTGGTCTGATTATGTCCTGTTCTTACTTAAAACCCTGACGTTTCTCGTTGCCGCTGTGGTGTTACTGGGCGTGCTCGTCCGGGCATCCAAACTGGGCGGTGAGGGACCCAATCAAGGCAAACTCGTTATTCAGCATCTTAATCGAGTGTTCGATGATATTGGTTTGCGTATGCGCCACCAAATGCTCAGCAAGAAAGCCCTAAAAAAGGTCCTTAAAGCGCGCAAGGTGGCCGATAAAAGTGCTGAAAAGTCCGAGGATACAGCTAAAAACGCCTATTACCTCAAGTTTAAAGGCGATATTCATGCCTCTCAATTAGCCAATTTACGCCAAGAAGTGACCGCCATACTGAGCATTGCCCAGCCCGGAGAGGAGGTCATAATTGCCATCGAAAGCCCAGGTGGTTCGGTAACCGGGTACGGCTTGGCCGCGTCCCAATTGGTGCGCTTAACCGATGCCGGGTTAACCTTGACGGCCTGTGTCGATCAGGTCGCCGCAAGCGGCGGGTATATGATGGCCTGTGTTGCCGATCGCATCTTAGCCGCGCCATTCGCCATTGTAGGGTCCATTGGCGTCGTGTCACAAATACCCAACGTCCATCGCTTGCTGAAACGCTTGGATGTCGATGTGGATGTGTTAACCGCAGGTAAACATAAGGCACCCTTAACCCTCTTGGGGGAAAATACCGATGAGGGTCGGGAAAAGCATTTATTGGATCTGGGCGCCATTCACGGTCATTTTAAAGCACTGGTCAAACGTCACCGCAGTGAACTCGATATCGACCAGGTGTCTGAAGGGGATTTCTGGCTGGCCGAAGACGCGCTCACGTTAAAACTGGTCGACGAAATATCGACCAGTGATGCATATTTGCAACAGGTTTGCGCACAGTCACAGGTGTACAAGGTGCAATGGGTCCCGCACAAGAGCCTCGAGCAGCGCATCAAGGGCGCAAGCGCGGCCTTATTTGGCGCATTTGAGGGTCAGTTGCGCAAACGTTGGTTACCCTAGTAGCGGGGCAGGCCCTGTGAGCCCGATCGACCGCGGCCTGGGGCCGTACCACAACGGCATTAATTGGTGATTGTGATACCGTGGGGCCATGCCTAGGTTGTGCTAAAGCTCGCGGTCAATATCATGGTTGGCATCAGGGATATCGGAAAGGGCAGGGAGCCGGACATGCAACGTCGCTGTAACACAGTGAAACCTAGCAACCCAAATTTGCGTCAATGGCGCGGTCACCTTGCGGCCGCGGGTCTGTATATTTTGAAACTGACCTGGCGAATTCGCTTCGTCGATCGCCGCTTCTATGATGACCCCTACAACAGCCATAAACCAACCTTTCTGTACTTTTGGCACGGTAAATATGTGCCCATATTGCCCCTATTACAAGGCTATCAAGGCTGTGTTATCAGCAGTGAGTCGGATCGCGGTGACGCCATCGCGACGATCTCTCGACGCTTTGGTTTTAGCAGTCTATTGATTCCAAACCGGGCTACTCGTCAGTCGATGCGCAGCCTGCTCGCCAGAGTGCGCCAGGAGCATAATAGCGTCGGTACCGCGGCAGACGGTCCCTTGGGCCCTAAACACCAGGTTAAGAGCGGTATCGTCTGGATTGCCTCGAAGATGAATGCGACGATTATTCCCATATCGGTCGCCAGTAAGCATAAGTTCGTCCTTTCGAAACGTTGGGATGGCTTGGAAATTCCGCTGCCCTTTAGCCAGGTTACGCTAATGTTTGGCGCACCCGTGACCGTTCCCGATACTTTGAATAGCGACCAGCTGGAACAGTGGCGACAACAGCTCGAGCGTAATATTTTGGCTGTCGATCAACGGGTCGAGCGATTCGTCAATTTTAACGGACGGCGCCCGTGAGTTCGCGCTGTAACGGGCCATACAGGCCGCCTCATGGCATGCTGTAAACGTCTATAGCGCGTTTTTATGGGTCTGGTTTTGGTCGATAGAGCCTGCTTCTAGCGCACAGGGAACGCGCCCATGACTAAGAAAAACAATTTGAACCTGGCCTTGGCGCTCTTGTTGCTGTTAGCTCTGATGCTCATCTGTTTTCGAGCCTATACCTACCTAGCCTACATCGACTACAAGGCGATCAATGCGCAACAGGTTGATACCATTGAGGCGGCGCTGCGCGACAAAACGGACTTTAATTTCGCCGTGGTTGGCTCGATGAATAATTCACTGCAGATTTTTGACAAATGGGTGGTTCCTGAGCTGCTCAGCCATCAGGTCGATTTTATTATTTCGGCCGGTAATGCGGTCTATGACGGTGCCGAGTCAAAGTACCAGCTGTTATATAAGGGGATGACCCGCGCCAATATTCCGTTCCTGTTGTCGGTAGGGGAAAACGAGGTCGAAGGTTTCGGGGCGCAAAACTACTATCGTTATTTTGGGCCTTTTTTGTATTCGTTTCATCTAGCTGACAGCTATTTCATCATGCTCGATGGCACCGGCCATACCCCCTTGGCTTGGCAACAACGTTGGTTGAGCGAGGAGTTGGCGCTGGCCCAGCGGTTTCGGCAGCGCTTCGTGTTTATGAATTATTCCCCGTTGCCTGATCTCGCAGCCGATGAGTCAAGCGGGCAGCCAAGCGACCCGCTATTAGCACAATTTGCTGCGGCGCGAGTCACGGCTGTTTTTTCGCTTGGCCAGGGCGGCTATTCTCAGCAGCTTCAGCATCGGGTCAACTATGTTAGCGTCGGACAAATCGGTGGCCTGCTATTGGAAAAACAAGATAAGTATCAATTTACCCTGGTAAGGGTGCAGGGTGAAAGGACGGATTTTTTGCCCGTTGTGGTTGAAAAAAGCCTCGGGAATATGCGCTACAAGTTTGAAACAATCAAACTGTTCTTATTTTCATTTTTCTATATGAGTCTGTTTAACTTGCTGGTGACCATAACCTTGCTCGGATTAGTGTGCGTGCGGGTCTATGCTAAGATCATCAAACAGGATCGTTATTATCAAGATTTCAGCCAGGCAGATGACCAAACCAACGCCGAGCCATTAACCATCGCAATGTTCACCAACACCTATTTGCCCTTTGTCGGTGGGGTGCCCATTTCGATTGACCGGCTGCGCCGCGGCCTAATCGAACGTCAGCACCAGGTCAGGGTCTTCGCCCCGACCTACAGTCTGCCGTTGATGACTGAACCGGACTCCCAGGTTATCCGGATACCGTCTGTCGGTTTTAGCCAAAAAATGAATTTCCCCTTGGCCAGTCTTTGGTCGCCTATCACACGCCAGCAGTTCTCGGCCCAGAACATCGATGTGGTTCATGTGCACCATCCTTATTGGCTCGGCACCAAGGGCATGAGGTTGGCCCGGCGGCGCAAGATCCCCGTCGTCTTTACCTACCACACCCGAATGGAGCGCTATGTCCATTATCTGCCCGTGCCGGGCGAGCAGTTGAAGGCCCTGCTGGTACACTTCCTGATTCGCCGATTCGCCAATCGCTGCCAAGCGGTCATTACCCCCACGACATCCACGGAAGAGTATTTGCGCCATTTGGGGGTGAGTGCGCTTATCGAAACCATTCCCACAGGCATAAATTTGACCGCCTATGATGGCCACAACGCTGATGATATAGCAGCCGTGCGGGCAAACTACGCCAGCCCCGGTGAACGGCTGTTGATTAGTGTGTCGCGGCTGGCGAAAGAGAAAAACCTGGATTTTCTGCTTGAGGGCATTCAAATGGTAAAGCAGGGTACTCAGGTGCCCTTTCGCTTGCTGTTGGTGGGCGATGGACCCGAACGGCGTCACTTGCAACGTTGCCTCAATGCGACCGGCTTGGCACAACAGGTGGTCTTAGCCGGCAGCATGGCGCCAGCCGCGCTCGTGCGGGCCTATCTCGCGGCCGATATCTTTGTCTTCGCGTCAACCTCTGAGACCCAAGGTATGGTGTTGCTCGAAGCCATGGCGGGAGGGTGCCCAGTTGTCGCCGTTCGGGCCAGCGGTGTGCATGATGTGATTGAACAAGGCTATAACGGCATGAAGGTACCAGAAAGCACCGCCAGTTGGGCCGCCGCCGTTATATCATTGCTTGAAAATGAGGATTTGCGAGCGTCGATGGCGGGTAACAGTCGTACTTTTGCGCAGAAATATTCAGTAGCCAATATGGCTATGTCTATCGAGCGCCTCTATCGGCGTGTCATAGCCCGAAATCAAGCTACTCCTGACCGCTGACGTCGAGGCGGTTGCAACGCGCCCAATATGATCGAGTCGAGGGCGTTGAGTACGGGTACATTTAGTTGATGTTGGTGACATCCACGTAAAGTGTCAAGCGATCACCCGGTTGCAGGTACTTCGAGACAACGTTCCATTTTTGAATGTCACTGATTCGCACATTGAACTTGTCGGCAATTCGGTACAGAGAATCTCCGTTTCGGACCACATAACCGACCTTTCGAACGATCTTTCGCTGGTCTGCACTGGCACTGGCACTGGCACTGGTCACCCTATTAGGCTTCACCCAAACCACAAGCAATTGGCCGGGCATAAGCAGATCCCGCGGGGCCATATTGTTCCATTTAGCCAGGCTCTTCACACTGACATTATATTTCATCGAAAGATCCCAGAAGGTGTCTCCGTAAGTGATTCGATGGTCAATACGAGTCAGGTCCGAGCTACCCAAGGCATCCTGTTTTACCTTTAAGCGACTATCCGCCGAAAGGGCGTAAAAGTTGTCGTTTTCGCTGGCGACCGGAATCATTAATTTATCCCCGGCTCGAATTAGGTTGCCTTTGAGGCCATTAACATCCTTGATGACGCTCACCGTCACATTAAACTTTCGAGCAATTGTTATCAGGGAGTCGCCGTTGACAATGCTATAACGATCCCATGTTAATCGTTGATTGCTAGGCAGCTGGGCAATATTATCGTTAAAGATCTGCTCTCGATCGGTAAAGACCAGCAATTGGTGGGGCCCATCAGGATCTGTCGCCCAGCGGTTATAACCGGGATTAAGCATATATAGGTCGCTCAGTTCCATCTTGGCCAGCGCAGCAGCCTGAGCTAGGTCAATCTGCCCACCGGTCTGAACAATCTTGAAAAAGGGCTCAGTAGATACCTCAGGGAGCACCACGCCATAGGCCTCGGGATTCTTAAACAATGTGGCCAAGGCAATCATCTTAGGGACATAGGCTTCGGTTTCGCGCGGTAAGTCAAGGTGCCAAAAATCCGTAGCCTTGCCCGCTCGGCGGTTCTTTCGTTGTGCTTTCCTGACCGTGCCCGGGCCTGAATTGTAAGACGCCAAGGCTAATAACCAATCACCATCGAACATCTTATTTAAATGGGTCAGATAGTCGAGCGCGGCGCGGGTCGACTCCACCACATCGCGGCGCCCGTCATACCACCAGTCCTGTTTGAGACCGAACATAAGCCCGGTTGACGGTATGAATTGCCACATACCGGACGCCCGCCCATGGGAATAGGCAAAGGGATCGAAGGCGCTCTCAACAATGGGCAGTAACGCCAGATCCATCGGCATATCACGCGCTTGCAGTTCGGCAACGATATGGAACATATAGCGCGAAGCGCGTTCACTGACTCGATTAAGGTAATTCTGGTGGGAGGCATACCATTTTAATTGGCTGGCAACCCGCTTATCATCTATTTCTAGATTGAAATGAAGGTTGCGTCTGATGACCTGGTAAAGATCGTCCGGATATTGGGCATAAGGGTCTGGGCGGGTCAAATCTAAGGGCAGATGCCAAAAAGGCTCGCTTTGTGTGATATTGGCCAGCAATATTGTGCTCTGTATTCGCCGAAGCGTCTGAGCGAGTGCTTCTTGGCTGGGGTCGCTGGTGACATTGGCCTGGATCGGGGATGTCTGCTCAGCAGGCTCAATGGTTTGAGTCGTCTGTATGGCCGGGGCGGTTACAATCGCTGGCGTGTTTATTGAAGCCGTAATGGGGGCGATTTGCGCTTCTTGACTGACCCGTTCGACGGGTATCAGGTTACAGGCAGTCAATAACAGACTGGCACCGAGGGTGGTAATTTTTTTAATTAATATCATTGAGTCGCAGCAGTTTATTGAGACGAATGGATAGATCGGCGATAATTCTATTTTCCTCTGCTTCAGGTAGCAAGGAATTCGACCCGAATCGGGCATTTAAAATAGTATCAAGGTGTTTATATTGGTAAAAAGACTAGGGCAAGGGTTTAAACAAGTCTATCGCCACGGTCCAAATGATACCCGATATCAGGAATTAATTTTGTCGCAGTGGTACCAAGGGGCCTTGGGGCAAGAGTTAATAGAGGCTGAGCGAGGCCTGATCTCTCGGGCTATCTCGGGGCGTTTTGGCGCGTCGATGGTTCAGCTGGACAGCGGCTTTCATGAAATCCTGTTTGAGCAGCGCTTGTTTGGGTCGGGCATTATTGTCTCGCAATTGGAAAATCGAGCCCATTGTCCCGTGGTGTGTGCCAAACCCGAAGACCTCCCGTTCGAGCCGGAAAGCTTGGATATGCTGTTGATGCATCACACACTGGATTTATGTGAAAACCCCTACCAAGCGGTGAGGGAGGGCGCTTTGGCGCTCAAACCGGGCGGTTTGCTGATTGTATTGGGGTTTAACCCGCTTAGCTTATGGGGGTTGCGATCGATGATTCAAAGCCGACCGTCCGGTTATGGCGTTTGGAATTCCAGGTTTCTTCGCAGCGGTCGGGTAGCCGATTGGATGCAACTGCTCAACTTCGAGCTAGAAAGACAGGAAAAGCACCTGTTTTTACCGCCCATGAATCGCCCGGCTTGGCTTAAAAATCTTGCCCTAGGCGAACATGTCCAACGCAAACTGCTGCCCTTCACCGGGGCTGTGTACCTCCTGGTCGGCTATAAACAGGTATTTGGCAAAATTCACACCAGTCCCAAACGTCAGCGGCGCAGTTTTATGGATTCGTCGGTTACCGCCAACAGCACCATCCGGGAGCAGCCCCGATGAGCACGCCGGTGACGATTTACACCGACGGTGGCTGTCGTGGTAATCCCGGTCCCGGTGGCTGGGGCGCCGTGTTATTGTGGGGTGAACATCGCAAGGAATTAAACGGCTCCGAAGCGCTAACAACCAATAATCGTATGGAGTTATTAGCGGCGATTGAGGGCCTAAAGTTCCTTAATAGAGATGTCGCGGTCCGTCTGTACACCGATTCGCAATATGTGAAGCAGGGTATTACCCAGTGGATTCGGGGCTGGAAGAAGAATGGCTGGCAGACCGCCAGCAAGCAACCGGTTAAAAATAAGGACCTGTGGCAGGAACTCGACCAGTTAATGGGTCGATATCGAGTATCCTGGCATTGGGTTAAGGGGCATTCGGGTGACCCGATGAATGAATTGGCCGACCGCCTGGCCAATCACGCTATGGATAAGATGGGGAAATCATGAGACAGGTCGTATTAGATACAGAAACAACGGGATTGAACCCCAAGAAAGGCGATCGAATCGTAGAAATCGGTTGTTTGGAGATGATCGACCGACGCTTGACCGGGCGGCAACTGCATTATTTTCTCAATCCTGAACGCGATATCCCCGAAGAGGTTGTCGCTATTCACGGCATCACCAATGAGCAGGTCAAAGATGCACCCAAATTCACCCAGATTGCCGATGAATTGTGGCAGTGGCTCGACGGCGCTGAACTGATTATCCACAATGCGGCCTTCGACATGGGGTTTCTCAATGCCGAATATCAGTTGTTGGCCAATAAGCAGGGCACGACCTTTAAGGCCTTGGAGTCAGTCTGTGGGGTATTAGATACGTTAAAGCTGGCGCGAGAAAAACATCCAGGCTCGAGAGTGTCACTCGATGCGCTCTGTAAACGCTATGGCATCGACAATTCCCACCGCACATTGCACGGCGCAATTCTCGATTCAGAGATACTGTCCGATGTGTACCTGATGCTGACTGGTGGTCAAACTGACTTGCTCTTGGATGATTCCGATCCAGTGCCGGCAGCCGCCAATGCATTAGACTTATCTGCTTTAGCAACGGTGCAGGGCGACCTTGTTAAAATTGTCCCAACGGCAGAAGAGATAAGTGCGCATCAGGACATGTTGCAGTTGATCGCCAAAAAATCCGCGTCGGTAATCGATTGGCCGACACCCGACTAATACGCTAGAACGGCTGACGATCAGCCGTTTGGGCCACTTTTTAGTGAATTGAACGACGAATAACGCCGACATAAAGACCTTCGATGGCAAAGTCCTGTTCCGTCACATTCACCACTATCGGCTTAAAGTCGGCATTTTCAGGATATAGGGTAACGAGATTACCTTTTTTCTCATAACGCTTAACGGTAACATCGTCGCCCACGCGCGCCACGACTATATCGCCGTTGCGCACCCGGTCGGTCTTATGGACCGCAATCAGGTCATCTTCGAGTATGCCGATGTCCTTCATGCTGAGGCCCTGAACCTGCAGCATAAAATCGGCTTTAGGGTGAAACAGACCCTTGGGCAGGTCAAAATATTCGGAAATTTGTTCTTCGGCCAGTATTGGGGAGCCTGCGGCAACCATGCCAACAACCGGCAACCCGGTCTCAGACGCGGGTAAGCGGATACCACGACTGGCGCCATGAACAATTTCGATATAACCTTTGCGCGCCAGTGCCTTAATATGTTCTTCGGCGGCATTGGGCGATTTAAAGCCAAGAGTCTTGGCGATTTCTGCCCTTGTGGGTGGGTATCCCGTATCATCAATGTGATCTTTGATGACATCGAGAACTTGCTGTTGCCTTGCCGTGAGTTTTTCCATAACCTAGCGCCTGTTATTATGTACAGTACATGTGATTATATACAGTCAAGGTCGGCTGTAAAGGGATAAATCGTTTGAAAAGTAGCAGTCAATTATTTCCAGTAGAACTTATCTCCGCAGAAGTCCGAGCAGATCATTTCGAAGACTCTTATTCATTGAAGCCGAATAAGAGCAAAGACAACTCGGTTGAAATTGCGTTGATTCATTTACACGCCAACCGAAACCCAGACGGGGATCAGGTCTTGTTTGTCCACGATGTGTTCGAAAGTCATTGGCAGTGGACTGACGGACCGTGTAAGCCAGTGATTGCCAAACTGCTGGCCCAGGGCGTTTCGGTCTGGCTGATGGATTGGCGCGCGCACGGCTCGTCTAAAAAAAATAAACAGCCACAATTAAATCACATCGAAGAGATGGCGGCCCTCGATCTATCGTCGGTGACCGCCTTTATTGAGGAGAAGAGCGGTCAACCCCTTACTCTGGTGGCACGCGGCCTTGGCTCGCAAATGGTGTTACTGGGTCTGGCGGGCTTGCGCAATATCAAACGTTACATCCTAATCGATGCCGGCTCAGTGCGCGGGCTGAGACGTTATTGGATTCCCGGTTTGAAATGGCTCAAGCAGTCAAAGTTGATTGGTCGACACTGGATTAGCGGCACCGGGTCGGAACAGGAACCGGTCAGTCTATTCAAAGGCCAGCTCAGCCGGCAGGGGCTGTTCGCGCGCTTTCGGCATAAGAATACCCGCCAGCAACTTCAGACCCTTCAGCAGTTGGCGGGTAATATCATCTGGCTGTGCACCCAAAGTAGCGCCGAGACGGTGGCCCGTCGGCATGCCGGTAAGCAGGCTCGGATCCACCGGATTAAGCCGTCAGAGGTCCATGATGAGATCTATAAGCTAGTCTCGTCGAAGTCGGTCTGAGACCGCGATCGGGTTCTGGAAATTGAATACGATGATATAGCTGGACAGGGCGAAGGTCGCTATGGCTGTGGACTGAACCAATACCGCGGCCTTTTCGGAGAGCAAACCGGAACCTTGGGCCAAAAAGGTCACCAGCAGTGAAAATTCCGATATCTGGCCCAGTCGATAACCTATATCCCAGGCCAGGTGATTGGTTTCGCTGAGCCGTAACAGCAAAGAATGGAACACAATCGGTTTGCCTAGCAAGACCAGCACGGTCAAGATCGCCATCGGGATCATCACTGTCGACAATACTTGGAGATTAAGTTGAGCACCCAAGGTAAAGAAAAACAGGATCAGAAAGAAATCGCGCAGGGGCTTGAGATTCAAGGCAATGTATTGAGAAATCGGACTGCTGGCCAAGCTAACCCCAGCGATAAAGGCGCCTATTTCATAGGACAGGCCGATCAGGTGCGCAAATTCTCCAACCCCCAAACACCAGCCAATGGCCAGCAAGAAGATATATTCGTGGAATCGGTCGAAGCGACTCAAGAGCGGCAATATGGTGTACTTGACCGCGCCCAGTGTGCCCAGAATCAAGATCGGTAACATAACCAAGGGTTTGATTAGGGTCCAGGTATTAACCGTCTCTTGACCAAAGCTTTCGATGGCCAACAGCACCAAGATGGCGATGAAATCCTGTATCAATAGAATGCCAACCATCAGCTCGCCAGAGTGGCGATGATGCAAAACCGTCGTAGGGAGCAGCTTAATACCGATAATGGTGCTGGAAAACATCAGGCAGAGCCCGATAATAATAGCCTCGCCCACCTCAAAGCCTAACAACCGGGTCACCGCAAATCCGGTCACCGCAAAGGTCACACAACTGGCAATGCCGACCACTAGGCTTTTTCTTAAGGTGGTCATAAGATTAGACAGTTGCATGTCCAGGCCAAGCAAGAACAACAGAAAAATAATGCCGATCTCGGAAATATCCGTCAGCAATTGGGTGTCTTCGACCACCGAAAAGCCAAAGGGTCCAATTAGGACCCCGAGCAAGATGTAAGCAATCAACAAGGGCTGCCGGGTATAGAGCGCAAGGGTTGCGAGCACCGCGGCGCCGGTGAAGATCAGAAAGAAGGAAAAAACCATAAATTTTTTTGCCGAAGTTGGTGGAATTCAGGAGTCGGATAAAGGTTTCACTATAGTGAAACCAGTATCCTTCAACTGCGCCCGGTTAGGAAGGGCGTTTGTTCAACATTGGCTTGACCTTATCGCGCATCGAACGCAGCAACTGCTCGGTCGCATCCCACGAAATGCACGCATCGGTGACTGATTGACCGTAGGTTAAATCGGCAAGATCGGCTGGGATTTTTTGATTGCCGGCCACCAAATTACTTTCAATCATCACGCCGATGATCGATTGATTGCCTTCAACGATCTGATTGGCGACATTGTCGGCCACCAGCATTTGCAGATTGTGGTCCTTATTGGAATTGGCGTGAGAGCAGTCGACCATGATATTGGGCACGATACCCGACTTGCTCAATTGGCCTTCACAGACCGCTACCGATACTGAATCGTAATTGGGCTTGCCATCACCGCCGCGCAAAACGACATGGCCGTAGCCATTGCCTTTGGTGGTGATAATCGATACCTGACCCTGATGGTTAATACCAAGGAAGTTATGCGGCGAGGAAACACTTTTTAATGCATTGATGGCCACATCGAGCCCGCCATCGGTGCCATTTTTAAAGCCAACGGCAGACGACAAGCCGCTCGCCATTTCGCGATGCGTCTGACTCTCCGTGGTACGGGCACCAATGGCCGACCAGCTGATTAGATCTTGTAAGTATTGGGGGGAAATAGGATCCAGCGCTTCGGTTGCCGTGGGTAGGCCAATTTCAGCGATGTCCAATAACAGCTGGCGACCGATATGTAGGCCGTCGGAAATTTTAAAACTGTCATTCAGATAGGGGTCGTTAACCAGGCCTTTCCAGCCGGTCGTGGTACGAGGCTTTTCAAAATAAACCCGCATTACCAGCAACAGGGTGTCCTGCACTTCATCGCTGATTGCCTTTAAACGCTTGGCATAGTCGATGGCGGCCTTCGTATCATGGATAGAACAGGGGCCGATGACCACGATTAAACGTGGATCGGTGCGGTCTAAGATATTACGAACCGCGTTTCGACCCTGCGCTATGGTTAGGTTCGCCGTTTCGGTCACGGGAACGTCTTGTTTCAGTTGAGCCGGGGTAATCAGTATTTCTTGGCTAGCAATGTTCAGGTTTTCTATCTTATTTATTGTCATTGTCTTATCGTAGCGGTTGCTGAAGATATAACGATCATAGGCGAGTACATAAATAATTACAACCCGTACATCTTTATTTACAGGAGACACATGTTATGAACAAAGAAGATCGCATAAATCGCATCTTCCTTCCCGCTGCTATGGTTACCATTGTGGTATTGGGTGCGACCATCCTAACCTACAACTATATGAAGAATAACCAAGCGGTCAAGCCACAAGTCGATATCAATCTCACGCAGCCGCAAGCACTTCAAATATGTATTGCTCAGGCCCGAGAAGACTACGGCGTGGACATGTTGCAAGCGACCTTTGATCAGCAATCCTCACGTTTTAACATCGCCGAGAAGACCTTTACCATCTTTGCCGATCTGGTGATCAGAGGCGTGGAGCGCGAACCGGCCTACATTCGCTGTGAGGTTTCGGCGGTGAATCGGAAAATCGAGGATTACCGAATTAAGGGTATAAAGCGAAAAAGTTTTTTCTAGCGCCTCACTGGACTGGGCCGGTCACAGGCCTAAAACAACGCATACTTGAGGCCGAGTAGCATCAGTAGACTGGCCAGTATCGGATGCATTAGTTGACCCGGGATGCGACTCGACAATGCACTGCCGACATAGATGGCCGGCAGTGAGCCGGCCAACAAACAGGCTAGCAGGACAAAGTCGACATTGCCCAAGCGCAAGTGAACCAGGCCGGCAATAAAGGTCAGGGGTACGGCATGGGCAATATCGGTACCGACTATGTTCTTAGGCACCAAGTAGGGGAACATAATCATAAGCACGGCCGTGCCGATCGCGCCTGCGCCCACCGAGCTGAGCGTGACAAAGGCTCCCAAGATAATACCAACGCCAATCAACCGCCATGAACCACCAGAGGCATCTGCCTGGGTGTTTTGTCGACGGCCGTAAAGGGCTGAAATTCGGGTCCGAAACAAGAGCGCAATGGATGTCAAAATTAGCATAAAGCCGAGCGCACTTTTCAGCAGCGGGGCGTAGTTTTCGGGCGAGTCCGACCAGGCGGACAAAAGAATGCCGGTCACAACGGCTGCGGGCAAGCTGCCCAGCGCGAGATTGCGCACGATGGTCCAATTAACGTGGCCCTGCCTGTGGTGGCTGATTAGGCCGCCGGTCTTGGTCAGGGCGGCAAACCAGAGATCAGTGCCGATCGCGATGTGAGCCGGAAAACCAAAAAGGAGTAGGGCAGGTGTCATGAGTGCGCCACCCCCGACGCCGGTGATGCCAACTATCAGGCCAATAAGACCACCTGTAAGGACTAAAAAAAGGATTTCCATATGTATAAAAAAGGCATAAATTGAATGTGTCAGTCAATCTAACTGTTATTTGCTACTTCTAAAAAGAATAGTTAATGATATTTATATAACTAATTTGCAGGTTAGACAGTAGGTTGGTTACTATCCCCGTAACCACTGAGAAGTTTAATGTGTCATCTGGATGTTCAGTGATCAATTTATACTTCAACAGCCAGCTTTATTGACATAAAAACATTGCCATACAAGGATTGCATCAATGAAACTTCAGCAGCTAAAGTATATTTGGGAAGTAGCCCACCACGATCTTAATGTCAGTGCCACGGCTCAGGTACTCTATACCTCGCAACCGGGCATCAGTAAGCAAATCCGTCTCTTGGAAGATGAGCTGGGTATTGAAATCTTCGCCCGCTCTGGCAAACATCTAACTCGTATCACTCCGGCGGGCGAGGCTGTACTCAAGGTGGCTGGCGAGATTCTGGGTAAGGTCGATTCGATCAAGCAGATTGCCCAAGAATACAGTAACGACAAGAAGGGCAGTCTTAGCCTGGCGACAACCCATACTCAAGCCCGATATGCCTTGCCGAATGTTATCGAAGGGTTCATTCACGACTACCCGGAAGTGTCCTTTCATATGCATCAGGGTAATCCGACACAGATCGCCGAAATGGCCGCCGATGGCACCGTTGATATGGCAATTGCCACCGAGGGTATGGACCATTTTACCGATTTGGTCATGATGCCCTGTTATCGTTGGAACCGCTCAATAGTGGTTCCCAAGGATCATCCGCTGGCGCAAAAAAACACCATTTCACTGGAAGATGTCGCCAATTACCCGTTGGTAACCTATGTTTTCGGTTTTACCGGTCGGTCCAAGTTGGACGATGCCTTTTTACAGCGTGATTTAAAACCTAAGGTGGTCTTTACCGCAACCGATGCCGACGTGATCAAGACTTACGTCCGACTCGGTCTGGGGGTTGGAATTTTGGCGCATATGGCCATCGACCCCGAAACCGATCGAGATTTGGTTAGCATCGACGCCAGTCATCTGTTTGAGGCCAGTATTACCAAAATTGGCATGCGTAAGGGCACTTTTCTACGCGGTTTCCAGTTCCGTTTTATCGAACGCTTTGCCCCTCATTTGACCAAAACCGTAATCGAGCAGGCGATGCGATGTAGCAGTCGTCATGATCTCGACGAGTTGTTTAAAAACACCCCGTTACCGACCTATTGAGCCTTCTCGGCATGTAAGCCACACTCTTTTTGTGTGGCTTCTTCCCACCACCATCGACCTTCCCGTTCGTGCTGATTGGGCAGAGTTGCCTGGGTGCAGGGTTCACAACCAATACTTTTGAAGCCTTGTAAATGCAGCGGATTGAACGGCAGTTCGAACATCTTGATATAGTTCCAGACATCGGCCGATGACCAGTTAGCGAGCGGGTTATATTTCATCAAGATCGCGTTTTGGCCGCTAAAGAGCGTATCCGGTTGCACCACCGGCACCGTGCTGCGAGTGTTCGGGCTCTGATCTTTGCGTTGCCCGGTAATCCAAGCGTTCAAAGGCAACAGGGCTCTAGTGAGGGGTTCTATTTTGCGAATGCCACAACATTCCTGATGACCGTCGGTAAAAAAGCTAAACAAACCCTTCTCCTGCACCAGCGCCTGCAGCGCAACATGATCCGGAGTGAACACCTCGATATCGATCTTATAATGATTGCGTACCTGCTCTAGGTAGCGATAGGTTTCCGGGTGCAGACGCCCGGTATCGAGCGTAAAGACCCGGGGCTTGGCGCTGAGTTTACTAATCATATCGACCAACACCACGTCCTCGGCACCGCTGAATGAAACGGCGATATCGGCGTGATCGGCCACGGCCCGTTTGATAATGTCACGCGGGGATAGGGCGCTCAATTCCAGTTGATAGTTAAGCAAGTCGTTCATTAGAGGCGATCCGAAAACATAAAAGTGATCCAAAAGGTACCATGACGCGGCGTAAAAATTAAATACCCGTATAAGATAACCTTATTACATAACCTGATCGAATAACGTGAAACCTGAGATGTTCCACGTGGAATCATTTAATTGAAGCCTGTGTCAGGCTATCTGTAGGCCTGTCGGCAACACTACAATTCACTTTTTACTGTTGCTCTAAGATCTAAGTGGCTCTACATTAGGCCCATTATTAACCTAACCTTCTGGGAGTGTGTGCTGTGGAACTGGCTTGTCTGGATTTAGAAGGGGTCTTGATCCCCGAGATATGGATTGCGTTTGCCGAAAAAACCGGCATCGAAGAGCTCAAGGCGACGACACGGGATATCCCCGACTATGACGTATTGATGCGCCAGCGATTGGCCATCTTGCAGCAACACAAGCTCGGTTTGCCTGAGATTCAAGCCGTTGTAGCCACCCTAAGCCCGTTGCCCGGCGCGCCTGAATTTGTCGATTGGCTGCGTGAACGCTTTCAGGTGGTAATCTTATCGGATACTTTTTACGAGTTTGCCCAGCCATTGATGCGTCAGCTGGGCTTTCCAACCTTGCTATGCCATAAGTTGGAGGTATCTGCGACCGGCGAAATCGTCGACTATCGAATTCGTCAGGCAGATCCCAAGCGCTGTTCGATTCAGGCGTTTCATAGCCTGAAATATCGCTGTATTGCCGCGGGTGACTCTTACAATGATACCAATATGTTAGCCGAAGCCGAGGCGGGCATTCTGTTCAATGCACCGGCTAATGTGATTGCGGAATTCCCGCAATTCCCAGCAGTGACCGGTTATGAAGCCCTCAAGCAAGAGTTCTTAAAGGCCAGTGTGCGCGACCTGACGCTGTAAAATAGCGCTAAACCCTATAGGCGACCGATACCGTCGGGCGCCTATGTGACTTCTAAGGTCTGAGCGCCGCCATGATGGCGTGGACCTTCACCTCGCTTTCCGCATATTCCGCTGCACATTCACTGTCGTAGACTATTCCGCCGCCGCCGCTGCAGGTCAGGGTGTCGTCTGCCAAGCTGACGCTGCGAATCAGAATATTGCTGTCCAAATAGCCGTCGCCCGCTAAAAAGAAACTGCAGCCGCAGTAGTGTCCGCGTCGGGTGGTTTCCACTTCGTCGATAACGGCCATTGCGCGTTTTTTCGGCGCGCCGGTAATAGACCCGCCTGGGAACGCGTCACGCAACACGTCGAGTGGGTGCGCGCTATCCTTTATTTCTGCAACGACTGTGCTGACCAGATGGTGGACGTTGTTAAAACTCTGAATCTCGAACAGGCCAGTGACCTGCACCGAACCGGGTTTGGCATGGCGGGCCAAATCATTGCGCAACAGATCGACGATCATCAGATTTTCGGCGCGATCCTTCTCACTATTGAGCAGCTCTTGCCGGAATAATTCATCCTGTTCCGCGTCCCGACCCCGTGGTCGCGTGCCCTTAATTGGCTGGGCCTGCATTCGGCCTTGGCGAATCTGAATAAACCGTTCCGGCGATACACTCAACAAGGAGCCGCGCCGGTGTCGATGAAACATGGAAAAGGGCGCGGGCATGGCACAGATCAGTTGCTGATAAATTTCCCAATCGGGCAAGCCGGCAGCGCTTGTCGACCATTGTCGTGTCAGGTTGGCCTGATAGACATCGCCGGAGACAATATAGTCCTGAATGTGTTGGAAGGCCTCGGTATAGCGCCGTTCAGACATGTCACAGCTCCATTTCGACGCGGTATCGGGCATCAGGCTCGGAGCCGTGTTAGCTGACCTTGAGGCAACGACTGCTGGCGTGGCTGGGCGCTGAGCGGTGAGTTGCTTGACCAAGGCCCGCGCCCGCGCAGCGATCGCCGGCGGACAATAATCTTGCACCACCAAAAAGGCCCGCTGCTGAGTATGGTCTATACTAATAGACCAGTCATACTGCCCGACGATGGCCAGTGGGGCCCCGTGAGATGGGAATTGAGAGGGCACCTTGTGCAATTCCAGACCGAAATCATAACTTAGGTGGCCGGCCAAACCACCGCCAAAGAGGATGTCCGTATGGCCCTCTATTTTTGGGCAATGGGTCTTCAAACAGTCAAAAAAATCGCCCGTTAACGCGCGACTGTGGCCGGTGTGATCGGTAACCCGGATCTGTTCTTGGCCAAGGTATTGGTACTCCACCGATGGCCAGGCTGAGAACCACTCGCTGTCGGTCGATTGGGAGCCACTGTGGAACCAGATCAATCCGGGTTGACTGGCAAGAAAATCGATACCGAACCGATCGTCTGGGGCATAGGGGATGGGTAAAAGGTGCAACAGAAAATCCTTGATTGGGCAAAATGGATCGTAAGCCAATTGGCAGGCTGATGATGCGGGCCGCATTAACGGGCAATTCCCATTAAGAGCAAATGATAACCATAAAAAGAGGCAATTACACCGATGAGTATCGTTTTAATAGTTGATGCGGCCTGCGACCTACCCAAAGACTTCCTCGATAAGCGAGGAATTCATTTGCTGCCCATTTCGATTAAGGTGGATGATAAAATCTATACCGATGATAAGGACAGTAATCGCCTGCAAGCCTTTTATCGACAAAATTTGCTCACCTTAAGCCATGAAGCTGAATCGGCCCCCTACAGTAGCGAACAGATCCACCAGATCTTTATGCGCGAGATTGTCCCGCACGTTGATTTTGGTCTGGTACAGACGGTGAGCAAAAAAAGAAGTGCGATCCATGCCCATTGTGTCGAGGCCCAGCGGCTCATTCAACGATCCTGTCGCGGGCCCAAGGCGCGCGGAGAAACCAACCGCATGTTCAGCATGAGGGTGATGAATTCCGGCACCCTCTTTACCGGTCAAGGCGTATTGGCGGCCTTTACGTCGGATCTAATTGCCGCCAATAAAAGCCGGCACGATATTTTGCGCTTGGCCGAAGCCTTTAAACGCAAAATATACGGCTTTGTTATTCCGCCCGATGTCGCCTATATCCGCGATCGCGCCCGCAAGCGAGGCGAGACCAGTTTGAGTGCCTTGGGCGCCTTTGTCGCCAAGTCGTTTTCTATAAAGCCGATCATACAGGCGAAAAACGACGAAACCATGCCGATCGCCAAGGTCCGAGGTTTCGACCAGGCGGTGAATCGGCTTTTTGCCTACGGCATCAACCGCATTAAAATCGGCCTCCTATCGCCCTATGTGGTGGTCAGCATTGCCGGTGACGAGGCCGATTTAAAAAGATTTGACGGTTTCCTGGAATTAAAGGCGGTGGCCAAACTCCATCAGGTTGAGTTAATTACCTGTGTAATGGGCCTCACCAGTGGTTTAAATGTTGGGCCGGGCGCGATCAGCTTGGCCTTGGCGGCCGAAGACCATACTTTTTCATAACCTGCTCGACCTGAATCGGGCTAGAGCGGGTGCTTAGCAGCGGCGGGCCCTGCGGGTAAGCCGGGTTCGACCTAGGCTATTGACGGGCTAAAGATGAATCATCGGGCCTGCTTCGGTAAGAATTTTTTGGCTTGGCGCGATGCTAAGCCGTCCCCAGGACACACCTATGGATGCTGCACTGGGCCTTTAGGGGTATGACATATGACCAAAATGCCGTTATCCGACCTGCGCTGCTACGCCGTTGACACCAATGTTCTGATTCACGATCCCAACGCCCTATTTAAATTTGAAGAGCATCGTGTGGTCATACCGATGGTGGTGCTGGAAGAACTCGATAAGCTCAAGGTGGGCAACACCGGCTTGGCCGCCGATGCGCGCCAAGCCGTGCGTACCCTCGATACGCTACTCGGCGCGGCAAGCCCGGCCGAGATCATGGCCGGGGTGCCGATTATCCGAGCCGGCGGGCAGGCCCTAGGAGCCATTTCGATTCTAATGCCCACGCACCAAGACGGCCTGGGGTTACGGCCGAACAGCAACGATAATCGAATTATCAACGATCTCTTGATGCTGCAGCAGCAGACCGATCTCGGCGAGGTGGTGCTGGTCACCAAAGATATCAATATGCGCCTCAAAGCCCGTGGTGCTGGGCTATCCTCGGAAGACTATCACAATGATCAATTAATCAGCGATCTCGACTCCTTAGCCACCGGATACCATCATGTGGTGGGCAGTTTTTGGGCGCAGATTGAGGCCTTGGAGCCTCAGCAAGTGGCTGGTAGTGGCTACCATCTGATGAACAAAACCACTCTTCAGGCCATTCTTGAGCGTACCGCCTACGTTAATCAATTTATTTACGACGACAAGGAGTTTGTCTGCCGAATCTGCCGAGAAGATGGCGATCAGGTCGCGATCGAATTGCTTAATACTAACCTATTAATGCGTCAAAAAGCCTGGGGGCTCGCTCCAAGAGATCTGTTTCAGGCGATGGCCTTGCAGCTTTTATTTGACCCGGAAATTGATCTGGTGGCCTTAAATGGACCGGCTGGCAGCGGCAAAACGATTTTAGCCCTAGCCTGTGCCTTAGAGCAAACCATGGAAAGCAAGGAATACCGGCGCATCATCGCCACGCGCAGCACCCGCGGTTTGGACGAAGAAATAGGCTTCTTGCCCGGTTCTGAGGCCGAGAAGATGCAGCCCTGGTTAGGCGCCTTTACCGACAACCTGGAAGCCTTACACGCCGAAGACTTCGACCCTGGCAGCAGCGCCGACTATGTCGGCGCTAAGGTACCCCTACAGTTCAAGAGTCTTAACTTCATCCGCGGACGCAGCTTTCAACAGAGCTTTCTAATTGTCGATGAAGCGCAAAATCTGACGCCACATCAGATCAAGACCATCGTTACCCGGGCCGGGCAGGGCACCAAGGTAGTTTGTTTGGGTAACTTGGCGCAGATCGACACCCCCTACCTGAACTCGACCAGTTCAGGCTTGACCTATATGAGCGAGCGTTTTAAGGGTTTTCAACATGGTGGTGCCATTAGCCTGCGCGGGGTCGCGCGCAGTCGCTTGGCCGCCTTTGCTGAGACTCACCTCTAATGTTAGCGACCGAAAAGAGCTTTCCTAACAAACTAGCCCGAAGTATGATGCTTTGGCTTACCAAGAGGGCACCGTCATGGTTGAAATCATAGTAATAGATGATCATGATTTGGTTCGTTTTGGTCTGGTACGCCTCTTAGCCGATGTCGCCGGCATTCGCGTTGTGGCCGACGGCAATAGCGGCCAACGCGCGGTTGACCTGGCCAAGGAGTATGAGCCGGATGTCATTCTGATGGATGTCCGCATGCCCGGCATGGATGGCATCGAGGCGACGAAAAAAATTCAACGCCTGTTTCCGGAAATTAAAATCATTGCCGTCACGGCTTGCGATGATGACCCATTTCCCGCCCGCCTGTTGCAGGCCGGCGCGTCCGGCTACCTAACTAAGGGTGCCTCGACAGACGAAATGATCCAGGCGATTAAAACGGTTATGGCGGGCAAGAAATATTTAACGCCGACCATCGCACAAAAATTGGCCTTACAGAGCCTCGGCGTCTCGGATAATCCCTTTAATGATCTGTCCGATCGTGAAATGCAGATTGCGACCATGATCTGTTCGTGTAAAAAGGTGCAGGCAATATCCGACACCCTCTGTTTGAGTCCCAAGACCGTGAACACTTATCGGTATCGAGTATTTGAAAAATTATCGGTAACCAGCGACGTGGAACTCACGCATCTAGCCATTCGCTATGGATTACTGGAGCCTCAAGAAATGGTCTAATCGGATCATTCTGTTTATCTGACTTAAAGCGATTGCATGCCTGAAACCACAACGACTGTTTTTGATCCTAAATCCTTTCTACGTAATCTAACGACTCGTCCTGGGGTCTATCGGATGTATGCGAGCGATGGCCAGTTGCTCTATGTTGGCAAGGCGAAAAACCTCAAGAGCCGCGTCTCCAGCTATTTTCGCGCCAGCGGCCTAACCAACAAGACGGTCGCCTTGGTCAGCAAGATACAGTCGATTGAAATTGCCATCACTCACAGTGAAACCGAAGCCCTCCTATTAGAACAGACCCTAATCAGCAAGCATCGACCGCCTTACAATATTTTACTGGTCGATGATAAGTCCTATCCCTATCTAAAATTGTCAAAACAGCACAACCGGCCTGGTCTGTATTTGCATCGTGGCGCGCGCAACACCCAGGATGAGTATTTCGGCCCGTTTCCCAGCGCTACGGCAGTGCGCGAAAGCCTAATTTTACTGCAAAAAGCCTTTCGCATCCGCCAATGCGAAGACAGCGTTTACGCCAATCGCCAAAAACCCTGTCTGCAGTACCAGATCAAGCGCTGTAAGGCCCCCTGCGTCGGCCTGGTCTCGGACGACGAATATCAACAAGATCTCGACAAAACTCGGGCCTTTTTGCAAGGCAAAAGCCAGGAGTTAATCGACACCATTGAGATCGAAATGGATCAGGCGGCCGCGCAATACGATTACGAACATGCCGCGGAGTTTCGCGATCAGCTGATGTTTTTGCGCAAGGTCCAAGAGCAACAATATGTTTCCGGGGCCAAGGGCAATGTCGATGTCTTTGCCGTGGTAAAACAAGCCTCCGGTGTCTGCATCCATTTTTTAATGGTGCGCGATGGACGCATGATCGGTAGCCGGAGTTTCTTTCCCAAGCCAGGTATCGAAGATGATGAAAAGCTGATTATGACCGGTTTTTTGGCGCAATATTATTTGGTTCGTCAGCATGGTGACTGCCCCAGTCAGATCCTTTCCAATGTACCGATCCCCGATGCCCAATCTCTGGCTGCGGCGATTAAGGAGCAATATCACAAGAGCGTGACGATCCAAAGCGCCGTGCGCACCACCAGTGCCAAGTGGTTAGATCTGGCGCAGACCAATGCCGCGGAACAACTGCAACTGCGCATGTCGCATGGCGTTCAGGTAACCCAGCGCTTAGAGGCCTTACAGGAGGTGCTGAGCCTGGAACAGATTCCAGAGCGGATCGAATGTTTCGATATATCCCATTCCAGCGGTGAAGCCACCACTGCGTCTTGCGTGATCTACGATCGCGATGGACCCAATAAGTCGCTTTACCGCAAGTTTAATATTGAAAATGTCGCCGCCGGTGATGACTATGCGGCCATGGCGCAAGCCATTCAACGGCGCTATGCCCGGCTGCAGAAGGAAGAAACCCGATTGCCCGACCTGTTAATCGTCGATGGCGGTAAGGGCCAGATGAGTATGGCCCGTGAGGTTATGAACGAGCTGGGTATTGCAATTCCGCTGTTAGGGATCGCCAAGGGGGAAACCCGGAAGCCGGGCATGGAGACCTTGTTTTTTGAAACACCGGATCAGGTCATTCTGTTACCAAACTTTTCACCGGCCCTGCATTTGATCCAGCATATTCGCGACGAGGCGCATCGTTTTGCCATTACCGGACATCGAGCCAGGCGCGGCAAGGCACGTCTGGGGTCGGTCTTAGATGAGGTACCACAGGTCGGACCGGGGCGCAGAAGGGCACTGATCCGCCATTTTGGCAGCGCCATTGCGGTTAAGTCGGCCAGTGTCGATGAAATCACCAAGGTCAGCGGTATTTCCAAGACATTGGCTCAAGATATCTATAATTTTTTACATTCGGGCTAATCAAGACATTCTTGTGTACGGCGAGGTGTCCAAAGCCCCCTTAGAGTGTTTATAATGCCGCATCTTAATATGCGGTAACGTCATGAATATCCCAAATCTCCTCACCTTGCTCAGACTGCTTCTCATTCCCGTCTGTGTGGGTGTCTATTACTCGCCGTACGCTTGGGCTTATATGGCCACTGCCATTCTCTTTACCATTGCGGCCATAACAGATTGGTTTGACGGCTATTTAGCACGTAAATGGGGTCAGATGACCGCTTTTGGGGCCTTTTTGGACCCGGTAGCCGATAAGTTAATCGTGGCCTCCGTCTTGGTTGTCTTAGTTGAACGCCATGAAACGGTCTGGTTAACCATTCCGGCGGTCATTATCATCGGCCGTGAAATTGTTATTTCGGCGTTGCGCGAGTGGATGGCCGAAGCCGGCAAACGCGCCAGTGTGGCCGTTAATATGCTCGGCAAGCTGAAAACAACGGTACAGATGGTGTCGATCATTGTCTTGCTGAGCCAGGTGCCGGGTACCATTATTGCCAATTTGGGATTGGCGGCCTTGCAGTTGGCTGCGGTTCTGACCCTCTGGTCGATGATTGTATATTTGCGGGCCGCCTGGCAGGATCTAAAACCAAAGTCGTCCTAAGTGCTTAAAATTTAAAGGAAAAAGTGTTTGACATTCGAGGGCGCTGGTATAAAATGCGCCCCACGTTGCTAGGGCGAAAGCCGCTAAAAACGGGATTTTTAACGCGGGAATAGCTCAGTGGTAGAGCACAACCTTGCCAAGGTTGGGGTCGGGAGTTCGAATCTCCTTTCCCGCTCCAAAAATCCGCTAGATCTTCGGTTCTACCAGTAAGAAGTAACTTGGTTTGTAACACCAGTTAGTAATTGTCGGCTCGATTGGCATTGCTTCATACTCTAAGGACTGACCAGCGGCACACTGGTTAAAATATGCAAGTTTGGCGCGGTGGCAGAGTGGTCATGTAGCGGACTGCAACTCCGCGTACGCCGGTTCGATTCCGACCCGCGCCTCCACCCTTTCTCAGGGTTTAAATGAGTCTCAGAATTTTTAATCGTCATTTCCTGGTCTGTTGTTATTGCAACCAGTTTGCCGACGCATGACCACTGACTCCGTGGTAAAAGGAGTAGTCAGACGGCGACGTCTAAGTCTTTTGCGGGTGTGGTGGAATCGGTAGACACACAAGACTTAAAATCTTGCGACTTAACAGTCGTGCCGGTTCAAGTCCGGCCACCCGCACCATCTTCATCCTCCTCTAGCGTCATTCTATTGCTTAAGGCCTCCGCCTCTAGGCGACTTTTGTTGTCTGCTTGGAAAATGCGCAGTTATATCGTGCCGACGACGGGCTTCAGCTATTCAAGCAGGATCCTCGTTGCTACTCAAAAGGTGGCTGGACTTGTCGGTGCAGCAGTGACACTCTGCTCATCAGTTGCCCTCTGTGCGCAACAAACAGTCGGCGGTGCGATGACGGCCCGTTTATCAATACTTTTTCGAGGTTGCCCATGGCGCAGCACACTATTGTTGGCGGCGGAATCATCGGTTTGATGTGCGCCTACTATCTGTCTGAGGCCGGTCGCCAAGTGACGGTAATAGATCGCTTGGTACCGGGCGACGACGGCCAGGCCTCATACGGTAACGCGGGGGTCCTGGCGGTGGGCAGTGTTATGCCGCTGGGTGAGCCGGGTTTAATCTGGCAAGGCTTGAAGATGCTGGTCACGGCCGACTCCAGCCTATCTATACCCTGGCGTTATCGCTTGGCAATCATGCCTTGGTTGGTGCGCCTGTTACGCGAGTCGAGCGCGCATCGGCAGGATCAAAATGCCCAGGCGATCAGCAAATTAAATGCCTTGTCGAACCGCAATTGGCGCGCACTGATATCGGACCTCAATCTGCAGGATGAATTTCGCGATAGCGGCTGGTTGAAGTTGTTTGAAAGCGATGCCGCCATGGCTGCCATGGCGACTCAAAAACCTTATCTGGACGCCGTTGGGCTGAGCTATCAACAATTGACCGCCGATGAAGTGCGTCAACTCGAACCCTCATTGGGCCACCAGTTTCGCCACGGCATGTTGCAAAGCCAAGCGCAAACCATACGCCAACCGCATAGGCTCTTGATACGCTTGGCGGATCAGTTGCAGCGCCGGGGGGTGATCTTCCTGCAAGGTGAAGCCCGCGAAATCAAGCCGGAAGCGGACCAGTTTGTCGTCACCGGTCCAGATCTCAAGCATCGCTGCAGCGCCTTAACGGTCTGTGCTGGGGCCTGGTCACAGCGCTTATTGGCCACCCTGGGTGATACTTTCCCCCTGGAAACAGAGCGCGGTTATCACCTGCAGTTTAGCGGCCACAGTGAACTCTCGCGTTCGGTGATGCATATGGAAAAACATCTGGTGCTGTCGCCTATGGATGACGGTTTACGGATGACCGCTGGAGTAGAATTAGCCGGCTTGGACGCCCCGGCGGACTTTGCTTGGGTGCGCCGTAAAGTGGCCATCGCGCGGCAGATCTTGCCCTCTGTCGACTTTACCGAACAATCGACCTGGCTAGGTTTTCGGCCCTCGTTACCAGACTCCGTTCCGGTCATCGGCGCCCATCCGCGTTGGCCGAACCTAACCCTGGCCTTCGGCCATGGCCACCTAGGGATGACTCAGAGTGCCGCCACTGGGCATTTGCTCGCGCAAACGATTCAAGGGCTACCCAGTGATATTCCAATCGGGCCTTATCGAGCGGACCGGTTTTAGCCGGTCTAGCTTCTGATACTTATGTACTAAATTAAAAAGCTATTTCCAGCTGTTGATCCCGGAATTGTGCCTGGTTGCCGGCCGAAAACACCAAGGCTTGGCAGCCTAGGGGCGACTCATTTAATAACACCTCGGGCAGCTCATCAACGCTGTTTGACCACACCGCCACGATCGAGCTTTTGCCATTTTGCACGCAACGTTGGATATATCGAGTTGTGGCCTCACTGTTTTGGGCCAAGCGGATGATCCGAACATAATAGTCCCCGAGCCCAATTTCATTCAGATACTGATCATTGGGAATGAAGGGTGGATTGATTAGGGTAACCCATTGACGCTTATTAGCGTTGGCGCGCATCGATGCAATCAGATGGTGCCATTGATTCAGTAATGGGGAGTCATAGGCATGGAACTCCACAAAGGATCTGGCTTTTTTGCCCATGGAGAGCAAAAAGTGTTGGTTAAGCTGGGCATGTTGCTGAGCGGCTATCATATCGACCTCTATACTGTATGAAATTCCAGTACCTGTATTTATATACAGCTTTCAGTGGGAAGTCAAAAAAAAGAGCCCGTTACGGCTCTCTTTATTGGCCGCCGCTTAGCGACGTCGAAAGAGCGGTTGGCTTTGTTGCACATCGGCCTGATAATTGACGGGCAGGGCGGCTCGTATTAACAAGGCTGTCTGTTGCTCTGCGGCACTTCGGCAAGCAAAGGCATTAAAGCCACAGCGCTCTAAATAGCCGACTTGGTCGGGCATAAAGTCTCCGGTAGCACGTATTTCACCGCTATAACCAAACTGCTCGCGCAGTTGACGGGCGTAACTGAAGGCACGGCCATCGGCGACCTTACCGAACTGAAAAGCGACCACGGCAATCGTTGGCAAATAGTCTATTAGACCGCTTAGGTCTTCATTTTCCCGAATATAAACCCCCAGTTCGGCCGTTGCTTGGCAAAGCTCAGGCCCCCGTTCGGTCCACAATGAAACCGGCAGGAGCGATCCGTTGGGCAGGTTAGCACTGTAATCGCCTGCAAGTATTTGCCAAGGGTCATGAGCGATCCGTACCCCGTCCTTAATGAGATGGTGCATAAACAGCCTCCTTAAAAGGTGTTAGCCCGATGCGCTGAACCACGTCGATAAAGGGTTCTTGCGGCTGACGTTGGGCTAAGAAGACATCTATCACCTGCTGCACGACCTCGGTAATATGGTCGGCCTTAACTGAAGGCCCCAATATCTTGCCAACTCGACCATCGATGCCGCTATCCCCGCCCAGTGAGACTTGATAAAATTCCTCGCCCTTTTTGTCGACCCCTAAGATACCGATATGGCCGATATGGTGATGGCCACAAGCGTTCATACAACCGGATATATTCAGATCGATATTGCCCAGGTCGTGGAGATAGTCCAGATCATCAAACTGTAACTGGATCGCCTCGGCTATGGGGATCGACTTGGCATTGGCCAGGGCGCAGAAGTCACCCCCAGGGCAGCAAATTACATCATTTAGGGTGCCAACCGTCGGATCGGCAAAGCCCAGTTGATCGAGTCGTTGCCAGAGAATCAGTAGGTCAGCTTGTTTGACGTCGGCGAGGATAAGGTTTTGTTGGTGACTCACTCGTAGCTCGCCAAAGGAGTACTGATCGGCCAAGTCCGCCACCACGTCTAATTGTTCCGCGGTCGCATCGCCAGGGGCATATCCGGTCTTTTTCAGTGCCAAGGTTACCGCGGCGTAGCCGGGTTGCTTGTGCGCCTCGACATTATAGCTCAACCACTTGTTAAAACCGTCGTGGGCAAAGCGCTGCTGCCCTAGCAGGTCGCTTTGATCGGTTAGGGCAGCATAGTTCGGATCGGTAAAGAATTGCCCGACTCGATCAATTTCAGCATCGGTTAGCGTCGCGGCGCCACCCTTATTGACCTGCCACTGCTCTTCGACCATAGCCTTAAAAGCGTCGATGCCGAGGGCCTTAACTAAAATCTTAATTCGAGCCTTGTATTTATTGTCTCGACGACCGTTCAGGTTGTATACCCGTAGAATTGCTTCCAAGTAGGTCAGCAGGTCTTCCTTGGGCAAAAAGGCGCGTATTTCTTGCCCAGGAAGGGGCGTACGCCCAAGTCCGCCGCCCACGAATACCTGAAAACCCACGACGCCATCGGCATTTTTAACCAACTGCAGGCCTATATCGTGGAAGCGGATCGCGGCCCTGTCGGTCGTGGTGGCTGCATTGACGGCAATTTTAAATTTGCGCGGTAAATAGGCAAATTCTGGGTGTAAGGTCGACCATTGGCGGATAATTTCACACCAGGGACGTGGATCTTCGACCTCATCGGGCATAACCCCAGCAAATTGGTCCGTGGTGGTGTTACGGATACAGTTACCCGACGTTTGTATCGCATGCATTTGCACAGCGGCCAATTCGGCCAAGATATCGGGTACATCTTCCAGCGCCGGCCAATTCAATTGAATGTTCTGCCGGGTGGTGAAATGGACATAACCCTTATCGAATTGCCGACTGACATCAGCAATGGTGCGCAACTGGCGAGCGGACATCAAACCATAGGGTACGGCGATGCGCAGCATCGGCGCATGACGCTGCACATAGAGACCATTTTGCAGGCGCAGCGGCAGAAATTCTTCGGGTTTTAAATCACCAGTCAGGAAGCGCTCCGTCTGTTCTCGGAACTGCGCAACGCGTTGATCAACGATTTGTTGGTCATACGAGTCGTAAACGTACATGTAGCACCCTCATCAGAAACGGAAATCAAGCCGATCGACCACAGCCGACCCTATATCCACGTACTATACAGAAGGTTCTTTATTCTCTGAAGTATTAAAGTTTCATAATTTAAGACGATAACGTTATATAAAGCGGGTTGCGGAACGTATCAAAAGCCTATTAAATGCTCTGCGAGCACCTACCTATAAGTCGGTGAAACGGGTTAGATCAAAAAAACAAGAAAGAGAGAGAATATGTCCATTAGCAAATCAAAAATGAGCGATTCACAAGCCGATGCGATTGCCGCGGTTGTTGTCATCTTTACCGTGGTTGTGACGGCCGTCTATTGGGTTGCTGGGGTCTAGATTCGCCACCTTGCATGCATTACAAAAAAAAGGGCTGAAGCCCTTTTTTTTGTTTCGGCCCGGCAGATTTTGCATGCGCAGCGCTTAGGCGACTATGCTTACCAGCGCAATTAAGCCACCGACAAACAAGACCGTAAAGATCAGGCCGCCCGCCACGAATGGCCAAATGCTCGGGCTTGCAAAGTCCTGTAGTCTATTTCGGTTGCTCTGGACACCAATAACAGCCGACAAAACACTTTTCGTTACTTGCCAAAATCCGGGTTTGTTCAACTTAATCATAAAGCACCTTTCGAATTAGCGACATTGAGCGACATTAACAATAAAAGTTGTGACAACTGTTACCAAAATGGCGCATATTCACAGTATAAGTCTATTGCAGGCATTTTATTGCAACTTGTTAAGATACAAAAGAATTTTTCGATATCCTGATGACGGCGTCACAGCGCCAGACAACTCGACTATAACAATAATACAGAGGCTATTATGTCCACAGTGCTAACGAACAGCCATGACGAATTGATGGAATCCTTGTTTCAACATCTCAGGTCACACTTTCCTGAAGAGCATCAAAAGGATCTCAATAACCTCATCACAGGTCTGTTCCGCCACGCCGGTATGCGAGATTTGGTTAAGTACGATTTGTCCGATCTAGCCGGTATGGTCGTGACCCTTTGGCGCACACTGCAAGCAAGACCGTCTCACCGTGCCAGTATCCAGGTGATTAACCCCAATGTTGAAGAACATGAATGGCAAAGCCAGCACACTATAGTATCGATTTTGCACAATGACCTGCCATTCGTCATCGATTCCGCTCGCTTAGCGTTAAATAAGCTTGGCCTAAACATCCATGCCGTCTTCTACGGCACCTTTTCGGTTATTCGCACCGAGGCAGGCCAGTTCAGTGGCTTCGGGCCAGAAGGCACCAAGGAATTACTACTCTGTCTGGAAATGGACCGCACCTCTATTTCCGAGCAACGTCAGGCCGTCGAAAGCGCATTGTCTGAGGTGATGGACGACGTTATCTATGTCGTCGATGACTTCCCAAAAATGATGGCTAAAACCCAGGAAGTGGTCGCAGACCTTGAGCGCAAGAAATACCCATTCAGTGCGCAGGCATTGGCAGAAGCCAGCGTGTTTATGCAGTGGATCGCTAACAATCACTTCAGCTTTCTAGCCTATGATGAGTATGTTATCGAGGACGGCATGGTAAAGCAGGTCCCCGGGACTGAATTGGGCCTCTTTAAGAAGAACCACAATCGGCGCAGTGAGTCGATTGATGCCATGTCTCAGGAACGTCGAGATCATGTGTTTAAGCAGGAATTATTGATCTTTACTAAGTCCGGGCGCCGATCCACCGTGCATCGCTCGGCTTATTCAGACTATATATTGGTGAAAGAATTCAATGATCAGGGCGAAGTTGTGGGTGGGCGTCGATTTTTAGGGCTCTATACCTCATCGGTTTACAATGAAACACCGCAAAACATCCCCGTTGTGCGCCGTAAAATACTTAAAGTCTTGGTTAACAGCGGCTTCACCGCCGGCGGTCATGCTTACAAAGAGCTTGCCGCAATCCTCTATAATTTCCCACGTGACGAGTTGATTCAAAGCGATGAAGATACCCTGTTGCGGGTGTCCAGCGACGTGCAATCGATTCAGGAACGGAAACAGATTCGCTTGTTTTTGCGTAAAGATGCTTACGGAAAATTTCTCAATGCGGTCGTTTATATGCCCAGAGATATTTTCAATACCCAAATTCGGATTAAGGTTCATGACATGTTGGCGGAATATTTTTCCGTCGAAGGGTCAGATTACACCACCATTTTCAGTGAGTCGGTGCTGGCTCGATCCCGCTTTGTCTTTAAATTAGCCGCACCACTTGATGTGTTACCGCCGGTAGAGCTGTTGGAGAGCCGGATCGTGCAGATTGCCAAGCGCTGGACCGATGACCTGCAACATGCATTGGTAGAGTCCTTTGGCGAAGAGAAGGGCATCCGTCTCTATCATTCTTACGAGTATGCCTTTCCATCTGGTTATACCGAAGAGTACAGCGCGCGCGTTGCGGTGGCGGATATACAACGGATTGAGAGCTTGCACACTAATCCGGATGAACAGATTACGCTGAGTTTTTTCAGCTCCATCGAACCCAACGGTTCGATACTCAAGATGAAAATATTTAACAAGGGCCAAGCGCTCCTGTTGTCGGATTTAATACCTATCTTAGAAAATCTGGGTTTAAAGGTTATCGATGAATTTCCTTTTGATATCAATCACCCGGAAAATGGCTGCACCTGGATCTATGACTTTAATCTGCTCTATGAGCCCGATGCCAACCTAGATCCGGCCCAATATCGAGAAGAATTTTCCAAGGCGTTCTTGAACGTTTGGAAGGGTCGCGCCGAAAACGATCAGTTTAACCGACTTATTTTGCGCGCCAAATTAACCTGGCGTGAAGTGGCCATGTTGCGCGGCTACGCCAAATATATGAAACAGATTCGCTTCGGTCTTAGTCTGGAATATATAGCGGAGACCTTGATTCGTTATTCGGAACTGACTGACCACCTGTCGGAATTGTTTTCTGCCCGCTTCAATCCCGACAAGCAAAGCGATGTCGGCATGGTCGAGCGTTGGGTCGAAAAGATTGAACTGTTGCTCGAAGATGTCAACAATATCAACGAAGATCGCATTATTCGGCGTTATATTGAATTGATCTTGGCCACCGTTCGGACCAACTTCTATCAGGAAGATGCGGCCGGGCTGCGCAAGGAATATATCAGTTTTAAACTCAATTCCAGCCAAATCAGCGATATTCCCCTGCCCAAACCCAAGTTTGAAATCTTCGTCTATTCGCCGCGCATCGAAGGGGTGCATTTACGCGGCGGCAGTGTTGCTCGAGGCGGCCTGCGCTGGTCCGATCGAAACGAGGATTTCCGAACCGAAGTGCTCGGACTGGTCAAGGCCCAGCAGGTCAAGAATGCGGTTATCGTGCCGGTTGGTGCCAAAGGTGGCTTTGTTGCTAAGCAATTACCACCACCATCGGATCGGGATGCCTTTTTTAAAGAGGGCATTGCCTGTTATAAAACCTTTATTCGGGGTCTGCTCGATATCACCGATAACTTGGTGGACAATGCGGTCAGCCCGCCAAAACAGGTCGTCCGCTACGATAAGGACGACCCCTATATGGTCGTCGCGGCCGACAAGGGCACGGCGACCTTTTCCGATATTGCCAACAGCGTGGCAAAAGAATACAACTTCTGGCTCGGAGACGCCTTTGCATCGGGTGGTTCGTTTGGCTACGACCACAAGAAAATGGCGATCACGGCCCGAGGCGCTTGGGTTAGCGTACAACGTCATTTCCGCGAAATGGATATCAATGTCCAAGATGACCCCATTACCGTCGTCGGTATCGGCGATATGGCGGGGGATGTCTTTGGCAATGGTCTACTGCGCTCGCAGACGGTTAAGTTGGTCGGTGCCTTTAACCATATGCATATTTTTATAGACCCCAACCCGGATGCGGCCGTCAGTTTCAAGGAACGTCAGCGACTTTTTGACTTGCCCCGTTCCAGCTGGGAGGACTATAACGCTAAGCTGATGTCGAAAGGCGGCGGCATCTTCAGTCGCAGTTCGAAATCGATTCCGGTTAGTAAGGAAATGACGGCCCTCTTTGAACTGACGGTAAGCAAAATATCGCCTACCGACCTGATGATCGCCATGCTTAAAGCGCCGGTTGATCTGCTCTGGAATGGCGGTATTGGCACCTATGTTAAGGCCACATCGGAAAATCACTTGGACATCGGCGATAAGGCCAACGATGCCTTACGCATCAATGGCAATGAATTGCGCTGCAAGGTGATTGGCGAGGGCGGTAACTTAGGCTTTAGCCAGCTCGGACGCATCGAATACAATCTCAATGGCGGGCGCAGTTTTACCGACTTTATCGATAATGCCGGCGGGGTTGATTGCTCGGACCATGAAGTGAATATGAAGATCTTGTTGGACGAAATGGTCGCCAATGGCGACATGACCGTTAAACAACGCAACTCAACCTTGGAAAAGCTGACCGAAGACGTCTCTGAGCTGGTCCTGACGAATAACTACCGCCAGACCCAGGCCTTAGGCATAGCCTTCACTGAGTCCTTTCCGCGTGTTGAAGAATATAGACGCTTGATTCACAACCTTGAAGACGCCGGTAAACTTAACCGCGAACTGGAATTCTTACCCAGCGACGATCTAATTTCCGAACGTAAAGCCAATGGCTTCGGTCTGACTCGTCCCGAATTGGCCGTGTTGATATCCTACGTCAAAGGCGACCTGAAAGAAGTCTTGGCAAAGAAAGAGCTGGCTAATGACGACTTCATTCGCGGCATCGTAGTAACCGAATTCCCAACGGCGATGCAAAAGAAGTTCGGCAAGATGATGAACGAACATCGCCTGCGTAAGGAGATCATCGCCACCCAGGTGGCGAACGATATGATCAACTATATGGGCATTACCTTTTTCAGTCGTTTGCATGAGAGTACCGGCGCATCGCCGATCGAGGCCGCGAAAGCCTATGTCGCGAGTCGCGAGATCTTCGGTTTGCACGACCTGTGGGCTGAAATTGAAGCCTTGGACCACCAGATCTCGGCCGATTTACAGTCGAAAATGATGCTCATCACTATGCGGATGGTGCGTCGCAGTTCGCGCTGGTTGATTAAAAACTTCCGTTCTGGCATCGACATCGCCAATGTGATTGCGCTTTTCAAACAACCGTTACAGGAAATGGCGGGCAGCTTAGAGCAGGTATTGTCGCCTGAACAAAACGATGTCTGGTTGGCCGATGCTCAGAAAATGATCGACGTCGGCGTACCCGAGAGCCTGGCCAAGCGCATCGCCGCCGCCGATCTGATGTATACCTCTCTGGGTGTGGTCGCTGTCGCGCAAAGCCTGAAGCGCGACTCGTTGGCGGTCGCTAACGGATATTTCCGCGTCGGTGAATCGCTTGGTCTGGAACTCTTTTCCCGACAGGTCAATTCTCTCAAGGTGATGACCCATTGGCAGGCCATGGCCCGCGAATCGTTCCGCGATGACCTAGAATGGCAACAACGTCGCATCACCCAGGGTTTATTTATCCAGATGACCGAGACCGATCAGCTCGAGACCACCGTAGACCGGTGGTTGGAGGACAATAAGATTCTGGTCGATCGCTGGTTGCGGATGATGAACGAGATTCGTGCCGTAAGCGAACCGGAATTCAGCATGTACAGCGTCGCGATTCGAGAACTGCTGGATCTGTCTCAGGCCACCATGCCGGAACTCTAAGTCCGGGCCAAGTTAGGGTACTGGCGCTGACCCTCGGTCGAGCAAAAGTGCCCTTGTTTTTTGCGTAACTTTTATTAGATAATAGAACCATCAAGCCTAATAGCGCTACTCGACAGAACCCTAACCATGCCCGCCATACCAGCCTCTAAAAGTACCCTAATTGTTGATCTGGTGATCAGCGCCGATGAATACCTAAAGCACTATAAGGGCTCAGTTACCCAGGTTTCAGCCTTTTCACAAGATGGCCGTCGGGTACGTTTTCCTACCGCAATTTTGCAACCCTTTGTAACGCGTGAAGGCATTCGGGGCAGCTTTGCCATTCATTTCGATGCCGAACACAAGTTCGTTAACATTGTGAAGGTCGGTTGATCCCGTTCTGTCAACCGCCGTCAAAGTCAGTATAATCCGGCTCACTTAGCCTGGGAGAAACACATGTATTCCGTCTTACGAAAAGCACTATTTTTGTTATCTGGTGAAACGGCACACGAACTCTCCATGGATAGCCTGGGAGCCCTGTCGCGGTTGCGTTTGACGGGCCTCTTACCCAAGCCCACGCAGCAGAAAGCCGTCACTGTATTTGGCCTGGAATTCCCTAACGCGGTCGGTCTTGCCGCCGGCTTGGACAAGAACGGCGATTATATCGATGCCTTGGGGGCCTTGGGCTTTGGTTTTATTGAGGTCGGCACCGTGACGCCGAAGGCTCAACCGGGCAATGCCTTACCGCGTATTTTTCGCATCCCCGAAAAAGAAGCCATTATCAATCGCATGGGCTTCAACAATAAGGGGGTCGACTACCTGGTTGAGCGCGTCAAACGAACGACCTATAAGGGCGTTGTCGGTATTAATATCGGTAAAAACAAGGACACCCCCGAGGACCAGGCCGTGGATGACTATCTCTATTGCTTGGATCGGGTCTATGAGGTGGCAGACTATATAGTGATCAACCTGTCCTCGCCCAATACCCCGGGGCTGCGGAACCTGCAATTTGGCGATAATTTGAGTCAACTGCTTAGCGCCCTCAAGCAGCGCCAACAGGCGCTGGATCAAACCCTTAGGCACACCCCTATCTTGATCAAGATCGCGCCAGACTTAACCGATGAGGAGGTGCAGACATTGGCCAGCACCTTCAATGAACTTGAGGTTGAGGGGGTTATTGCCACCAATACCACTGTGTCACGCGAAGAGGTCGGCGGTTTTCAATATGCCGATGAGGCCGGGGGCTTGTCCGGTGCGCCGGTGCGAGAGCAAGCGAATCATGTTTTGAAGCTGTTTCGCGAACGACTCGACAGCAAAATACCCCTAATAGGGGTCGGCGGGATTATGTCGCCCCATGAGGCGGAAGAAAAGCTCAGAGTCGGGGCCGATTTGGTGCAGCTCTATACCGGCTTTATTTACCATGGTCCGACCTTGGTCAGACAGGCCATCGAGCGCGTGGCTCGGCTCTAATCTTAAAACAACGATCTTAGCGCCATAAAAAAAGCCAGCATTTGCTGGCTTTTTTTATCGAGCTTCGTTCTCTTTAATGATGAATGACAACTTCATTGACGCGATGGATACCGCTAACGCCGGTGTAGCCGTCCCAATGGTCGCTGCGTCCTTCACGCCAGCCGTTGATCCATTGTTGATGCTCCGGCCCTTCTTCTTTAGGGCATAACTCTTTAGATCTGCCTTCTACTCCGGCCATATATCCCTTTTGAAAAGCTCTTTCCATCATGTCTCTTTTTTGTCGTTTCATAGGTGTGCCTCGTACATTGTTGCTTCTAAAGTCTGGAACGCAAAGGAAACACGTTCCAAGTGAAAGCTAAAGATGTGCTACTGTTGTAACTAATTAAGGACGTACGTGTCGATGAACAATATAATCTAAACATCGATTTTTATATGAATAGTATATATAAGAAGAAATCGAATACTGGCACGCCCATTTAGCGGGCTGCTTAGGACGATTCCCGACCCTTACAAAAGCTTACATATACGAATAAACACTAATTAATATATTTTTTATAGAGAATCTGTCTAAAAATGACTAACACACAAACATTTCGATTCTGGGTCACTTGCCCACAGGGTGTAACCGGGCTACTCAGGCAAGAAATTGAAGGCATTTGCGCGGTTAAAACCGGGGATTGGCACAAGGGTGTAACCTTTGAGGGGCCCTTGATCGATGCCTATCGAGTGTGTTTATGGAGTCGTTTGGCCAACCGCGTCTTTCTCGCGCTGGATGAAACCAGTGATGTCTCCTTTGTGGCCCTAGAGCGCATGGTGACGTCGGTCGATTGGGATCAGCATGTCAGGCCAACGGGTTCTCTCAAGGTCAATTTTTCCGGCTATTTGCCAGAAATTCGCGATACCCGCTTCGGCGCGCAAAAGGTTAAGGACTGGGTGGTCGATCAGTTCCGTGCCCGACACGGCACCCGTCCAGATGTAGCTCAAGATCCAGATTTAACCATCTATGCTCAGGTCGCTAAAAAGAAAATGTTCCTCGGCATCGAGCTAACCGGTGATTCCTTGCATCGCCGTGGTTACCGCCAATCGACCGGGCCGGCCCCGATCAAAGAAAATCTCGCTGCGGCACTGCTGTGTGCCGCCGATTGGCCCGCCATGGCACGCGAGAAACAGTCCTTCTTAGATCTGATGTGCGGTTCCGGTACGCTGGTCATTGAGGCGGCGATGATTGCCGCCGACTACGCACCCGGTTTGGGCCGCGCACGTTTCGGCTTTGAAGGCTGGCTACAACATGCGCATGAGGATTGGCAGACGGTACAGCAGGATGCCCGCGCACGACGCTTGGTCGGTATTGAGCAGATGCCACCGATTCTGGGCTACGACAGCGATGCTGGCGTGATTGCGCAGGCCAATGAGACCCTAGAGAAATTGGGTCTGGCCGAACAGGTGCGTTGTTATTACAAAGACCTAGATGACTGGACTCTGCCAACCCATTGGCCGTTAAAGCCAGGCCTATGGTTGTCGAACCCACCCTATGGTGAGCGCTTGGGTGATAAGCCAACGCTGCTAAAGACCTACCGCCGTATCGGTGAGATCGCGCGCGGTGAGTTAGAGGGTTGGTCGATGGCTATGTTGACCTCAGAAGATATCCTCGCGCGTGAAATCGGCCTCCGGCCGACGCAGAAACGGACCTTTTACAACGGCGCTATTGAAACGACGCTGTATCGTTATCAGGCCACTCCAGCCGATCAACCACGTGAAAGCACGCTCTCCGCGGGAGCCTCAGAACAGGCTTTGGCCTTTAAAAATAGGGTTGAGAAAAACCTCAAGCAGCTTAAAAAATGGCGCGCTAAAGAGGGCATCGAAGCCTATCGTGTCTACGATGCCGATCTGCCCGACTTTGCCATTGCCGTCGACCATTATGGCGATTGGCTGCATGTGCAGGAATACGCCGCGCCCAAATCGGTACCGGAGCATAAGGCCCAGCAGCGCCTGTTAACGGCGGTCGATCTGTTATCTCAGATCTTCACCATTCCCGTCGCGCAAATCGCGGTGAAGCGCCGCGAGAAGCAGAAGGGCACCAAGCAGTACGAAAAGAATGCACCCTCGGGCCAATTCTTTGATGTCACCGAATACGGCGTCAAGTTGCGCGTCAATTTGCTCGACTATTTGGATACCGGCCTGTTTCTCGATCATCGCAATACCCGCCAGTGGGTGCAGAAAAATGCCCAAGGGCAACGCGTTCTGAACCTATTCTGCTATACCGGCAGTTTTTCGTCCCACGCCTTGCTGGGCGGGGCGATCAAGACGGTTAGCGTGGATTTGTCCAAGACCTATCTGAAGTGGGCGCGCGATAATCTTGAGATGAACGGCGGTAAAGAAGGGCCAAACCATCAGTTTGTGCACGCCGATTGTTTAACCTGGCTAAAGGATTGCAAGGATGCCTTTGATCTGATTATTCTCGATCCGCCAACCTTCAGTAACTCTGCGCGCATGACCGACACACTTGATGTTCAGCGCGATCATGAGTCGATGATCAATGATGCCATGCAGTTGCTCACCGCAGAAGGGGTGCTGGTGTTTTCCAACAACGCCAGGAAGTTTGTCCTTGCCGAGGAACTGAAGGCCCGTTTCCAAGTCAAGGATGTCACGCTGCGCTCGGTACCGAACGATTTCAAACGCGGCTTGCCGCACCAGTGCTTCGAAATCCGCCATCGCTTTGCCTAAGGCCAACCGGTGGTCAGCCTTAGGCGGTCGGTAGGAGTCGATGAAGCCCTGTGCTCGGGCTAAGCATCGCCTACCTCCGAGCCTGCATTAGACCAGAAAGCGGCAATACAGGTTGCGCAGATGCACACTCGGTTGCGCTGCGCAGTCGGCACCTGTGCGAGCAGGGTAGGCGGAATCTCTAGCGCCATACACCAGCAGTCGGCAGCCTTATCGGCGCTACTTCTATTAGTAGAAGCGGCGGAAGCGCACCGGTTATCCGCCAGACAGAGTGGGCAGATTAGCGCATTTTGCATCAAGTCGCCCTCCATGCTTATATCTTTATATCGCCGGCCGACACCCGCGCCCTATTTAATACACTGAATAATATTGAACCGGGCGTTATTGGAGCGCAGCTTGACCGCCTGAAAATGGCGTTTGCAGGCGGTGCGATAATCCAAATGGCGGTTGGCAACCAACCACAGCTGTCCACCCTCAGTTAGGTGTTGGCCGGCATCACGGATCATCTTGACGGCGATGTTTTCAGTTAGGGTCGTGCTCTGATGAAAGGGCGGATTGCAGATAATTAGCTCAAATTGCTCATCGTGAGCCAACTGGTTCAGGCCATTACTGTGCCGATAACTGAGTTTCTCGGTCCAACCGTTTGCCGCCAGGCTGAGTTGCGCCGACGCCAAGCCCTGTTGACTGTCATCTACCAAGCACAGTTCGAGCTCCGGCTGCCGCTGCAGCAGGGCAACTGCCAAAAGTCCATTGCCACAGCCCAGATCCAGCGCCTTGTTGACCTGAGGCATTAGGTTAAAAAAGCCAATAAAGGTGCGCGCCCCGGGATCAATGGTATTTTCCGCATAACAGCCGGGCAGGTTGGTGAATTCGGCCGATAGCTCGGGTACCTGATATTGGCTGTTGCCAACCGATTGGGCCGATGTGATCGGTTTCTGCAGACGAATTACCCGAGCTTTTTTCTCCGCTCGACCGGGTTCAACCTCGGCAAAGAGCTGTTCCATGACCTTTATGTGACCCTTGCCAACATGTTTGACCATGCCCAGAACATAAAACTGGGTCTCAGCCGAGCTGGCCGCAATAAGCTGCTCCAATTGCCATTGAAACAATTTAATTGATTTGGGAATGTGGATGATCACCGTTTGATAGGTGGCCACCGTGGCCAGCTGATCGATTATCTGGGGCAATCGAACGGCATTCTTGCTGCAGTTCAGCTGCAGTGCTTCTTGGGCCATGGCCGAGTCGTGCCACCAGTCCAGATCGCTTTCGTGCAGCGCCACGGCAAGGGCGGCAAAGTCGTCGTTGACGACCACTATTTTGCCGGCGGTACTGGTATTAAGGCGCTCCAAGAGCAGTTCATCGGCGGCGTTCCACGCCTGCAATTGACTGTCTTGTGGAATCCGAACCAAGCGAAAGGCTGAAAACATCTGTTACTCCAAATTTGAGGGGCGGCGGCCGGGGGTCAGGCCGCGGTTATAACGGTTAGATTGTACGCTAAAAGGGTGTCATATTCAGATCTATGCCTGAGTGGCGCATGTCCTGGCGCTGGCTTAACAACGCTCTAAGATGACCCCGGCTTCCATATGATGGGTGTAGGGAAATTGATCGAATAGGGCGCAGGCGGTCATCCTATAGTCACCTTGCAAGGCGGCTATATTGGCGACCATTGATTCTGGGTTACACGACACATAGACGATGCGTCGAAAGCGCTGAATAAGGCTGATGGTGTCCTCATCCAAACCCGCTCGAGGCGGGTCAACCAACACGGTATCAAAGTCATAGGAGGCCATGTCAAACTCATTAAAGCGCCGACTGGGTTCATTTTTAACCCAGGCTTTGGACAGGTCTTCACTGGCCATGCGAGCGATTTTTAAGTTGTCACGTCGATTCAGGCTGATATTTTCTTGGGCGCTCTTAACCGCGGTGCGTGAAATCTCTGTGCCAAGGGCCAAGCGAAAGTTGTGCGACAGGGGAATGGAGAAATTACCATTGCCGCAATACATCTCCATCAGGTCGCCCTGTTGCGAACCCAGTGTTTGTGCGACGGCCCAGCTGACCATCTGTTCACAGACGCCGGCATTGGGCTGAGTAAAGCTGCTCTCATACTGGTGAAAATCGTAGCTCTGGCCGGCGATACTGAGCTGTTCGGTGACAAAGTCTCGGCTTAACACATGCCGTTGCTTGCGTGCCCGACCGATCACCGGGAAGCCCCACACACTCTGCCAATGGTTGCCACGTTCGAGCCAGTCCTCGGCCAATTGCCGATGATATATCAGAGTTATGAGTGCATCGCCGGACTGGGTCGTGAGAAAGTTCACCTGGAATAGCTTATGGCGCAGTTCCGGATCGCTCATCACACCTGCCATAACCTCATCCATTAACCGGTTCAATAACTTTGAGGCCACCGGAAACTCGGTCACCTCGAGCGGTACGGTCGGGTTTTTGGGGTCGAACATGGCGTAATAAGAGCGTGCACCATCATGCCAAATGCGAAACTCCGCACGCATCCGGTAATGGCTCGGTTGCGAAGCGCAAACGCTTAGCGCTGGTCGCGTCCAGTCGGCTAATAGTTCGGTTAGGATAGCTTCTTTGGCGGCCAATTGGCTTTGGTATTGATCAGGAGCAAACGGAAACGGCATTAAACAACTCAAGTCTAGGTGAAAACGCAAATTGTATGAATATTTGCCGTGATATCCACTTTTAGCGGTAAATAGGTCAAATTAATCAACAAACGTAGCATTTTTTTGACCAGTTCTTATAATTCGCGCCCATTAAGGTCCTTTATTAGCACGGGGTGCCTCACAGCAAGAACCAACAAAATAGAAGGGTGGTGCAATGGAACCGGCGGTTATAGACGATCTGTTAGTTGAGATTCGGAGCTTTTTAACCTGTGAAACACCTCAGGAGTGGCTTGATATGGCGGTGACTCAGCTGCCAACCTTGCTGATTGATCACGCCAACTGTGAAAAAAAGGCGGCCTCAACCGCCATGTCACTGATGTTTAAATATATCGACCGACCCGAGTTGTTGGCGAAGATGAGTAAGTTGGCGCGTGAGGAGTTGGTGCACTTTGATCAGGTGCATAAAATAATGCTGTTGCGTGGCATTGACTACATCGAGGTATCGGCTTCACGCTATGCGGCCGGGCTGTTTAAATTGGCGAATCGGCAAGAGCCTTATTTGCTGGTCGATAAATGTATTATCGGTGCTATCGTCGAAGCTCGCTCCTGTGAGCGTTTCGCCCGATTGATACCCTTTTTAGACGATGATTTGGCCAAGTTCTATTTTTCGCTCTTGCGCAGTGAATGTCGGCACTATGGTGACTATCTGGGTTTGGCCCAGCAATACAGCGTCGAGCCGATTACTCCTCGCGTCGAACTCTTCCTCGCGGCCGAACAAGAACTGATTACCCGTCCCGATAATGAATTTCGTTTTCACAGTGGCCCGCCACTAGCGGCTTAAAATACCGGTTGGGCTATCGCGAACTGGTGTAACGAGTGCCCCGTTGCGTTTAACTGGGCATACCAGCCAAGATGATGCCAATCGCCCAATACCAACCGGGTATGCATAGCCTTGTCGTGCTCATAAGTGTGGATGTCGGCCCGATGGGTGTGACCGTGAATCATCAGTTGGCAGCCCAGGCGAGCGAAAGCGGCCGCAATGGTTTGCTCGTTAACATCGATATAGACCGGGTTGGTCTGAAAGCGGAATTTGGATCGTGCCCGCAAGCTTTCTGCCAGCCGGACCCGGTATTTTTTCGGTAAGCCGAGTAGGGCGGAGAGCACGAGAGGATGGCGAATCACTGCGCGGAAGCGCTGGTAACTCACATCGTCGCTGCAATATTGATCACCATGAGTCACGACGACCTGCCGATTGGCTATCTTGAAGTGACTTTCATCTGCGAGCACAGTCATCTGACAACGGCTGGCATAGCGCTTGCCAAGTGCAAAATCTCGATTCCCCGCGACAAAAAAGATCTGTATTTGCGCGCTATTGGCAATATGGGCTAGCGCGATGGCGACTTGGTTGGCTAGATCGCTGGTTGCATCATCACCGACCCAATATTCAAAAAAGTCTCCGAGTATAAAGAGTGCCTCGGTTGATTCTGGAATCCAGCGTAAAAAGTCAAAAAAAGCCCGAACGACGTCCGGGCGATCTTCGGTCAAATGGATGTCCGAGATGAACAGCGCATTCTCAAAAGACTGGATCATTAATCGACCATTGTGGCGGATTCGATGATTACATCGTCGGTCGGCACGTCTTGATGGCCGGCCTTAGAGGTAGTGGGCACCGCTTTGATGCGGTCAACCACTTCGGTGCCGTCAATGACTGCACCAAATACGGCATAACCCCAACCATCTGCAGTTTCAGACTTAAAATCGAGAAAGCTGTTATCGGCGACATTGATAAAAAACTGACCGGTTGCTGAGTGCGGATCCATGGTGCGGGCCATAGCCAAGCTATATTTAGTGTTTTTGACACCATTGTTGGCTTCATTTTTAATCGCCGCACCGCTGGCGCGTTGGGTCATGCCCGGCTCAAAGCCGCCACCCTGAACCATAAAGCCATTGATCACCCGGTGAAAGATCAGACCGTTGAAATAACCATCTTCCACGTATTGCTGAAAATTCGCCGCCGATTTAGGGGCTTTGTCAAAATCCAGTTGAATCTTGATATCGCCCATAGAGGTCTTAAGTAAAACGTTCATCGTCTATCCTTTTATTAATTGGTAATGCCAAGATGCAATTGTTTTGCAGCAATTAGGGTGTTTTCCATTAGGGTGGCCACTGTCATTGGGCCGACACCACCGGGAACCGGCGTTATCCAGCCGGCACGATCGTAGGCGGCCTCAAATTCGACATCGCCGACAATCTGGTTGTGTTCATTGCGGTTGATGCCAACATCGATAACGATAGCACCAGGTTTGATCCATTCGCCTTTTACCAGGCCAGGTTTGCCGGCCGCAACAACGACTATATCGGCGTCGCGGACATGTTTTTCCAGATTCTGGGTGAAGCGATGGGTCGTAGTCACCGTCGCACCGGCCAAGAGCAGTTCCAGGGACATGGGCCTTCCAACGTGATTGGATGCGCCGACCACAACCGCCTCCTTGCCGCGCACGGCTTCGCCGGTACTCTGTAACAGCGCCATAATACCTTTCGGAGTGCAGCTCTCGAGCAGAGGTCGGCGCTGCGCCAAGCGACCGATATTGAATGGATGAAAGCCATCAACATCCTTATCGACCTTTATCCGTTCAACGATGGTATCGGCGTTAATGTGCTCGGGTAACGGCATCTGCACCAGGATACCGTCTATAGAGGCGTCCTCATTTAGGGTGTCGATCAGATCAAGGATTTCCTTTTCCCGCGCTGTTGTGGGGAATTCATAGGTTTTTGACTTAAAGCCAACGTCGTTACAGGCCTTCATCTTACTGCCAACGTATTTTTGCGAGGCAAAATCAGACCCCACTAATATAACCGCCAAGCCCGGCGGGCGGTGGCCTTGGCTAGTTAAAGCCTTTACTTCGAGGGATATCTTAGCAACCAGCTCGGCCGCAATGGCCTTGCCGTCAATTATTTTCGCAGTCACTCAATCACCTTGTCGGCTAGGGTTAGAAGTCAATCCGCTATTTTCTCACGCGACTGACCAGACGGCAACCCGCTTGTGCGTCATTCCTGAGGCGCGTTTTGTGTACGCAAAATAGGCTACCGCGTTGTTTTTTAAGATTTTTTTTAAATAACGTTTGACGCAAGGTGAGTCCATCATTAATATGCGCCCCACGTTGACGGACACGGATCGATCGGAGCATAGCGCAGCTTGGTAGCGCATCTGGTTTGGGACCAGAGGGTCGGGGGTTCGAATCCCTCTGCTCCGACCAAAATCGATAGGTGAACGGCAGAACGGGCTGGAATGCGCTCGTAGCTCAACCGGATAGAGCACTCCCCTTCTAAGGGAGTGGTTGCAGGTTCGAGTCCTGCCGGGCGCACCAAAACACAACGTACAGATATGGTGGGCGTAGCTCAGTTGGTAGAGCCCCGGATTGTGATTCCGGTGGTCGTGGGTTCGAGCCCCATCGTCCACCCCAATATTTGAAAAGGCCGTTTATACGGCCTTTTTTTTTGCCTAAATCGGTTAAAAACTAAATTAACGGTACTTTAGGCCTTGATTATGGGCTGCTGCCTCCTTAGAGTAACAGCCCAAATTTTTTCCGTATTTTTATAATTAAGAGGAAGCCTCATGCAAGTTTCTGTCGAGACAACCGCTGGTCTTGAACGCCGCATGACTGTCGGCGTACCAGCAAATGAAATTGATAATGCTGTTAGTCAAAAATTAAAGGACACCGCCCGACGAGTTAAGATCGACGGCTTTCGTCCCGGCAAGGTTCCTATGTCTGTCGTCAAGCAACGTTTTGGCGAAGGTATTCGCGCTGAAGTTCTTGAAGATGTTGTGCGTAACCACTACGTCCAAGCGATCTCCGCTGAAAAAATCATTCCAGCCGGCGCACCGCGCATCGAGTTCACCAAAGACATCACGGGCCAGGACGTAGAGTTTACTGCGACCTTTGAAGTCTTTCCGGATGTCACCTTGGCCAGTTTTGACGGCATTGAACTTGAGAAAATGACTGCCACTGTTACCGATGCTGATATCGATACGATGCTCGAAAATCTGCAAAAGCAGCGCGCCAACTTTGTGGCCGTGGATCGGGTCGCTCAGTTGACCGATCGGGTTAAGATTGACTTTGCCGGCAAGATTGACGGCGAACTGTTCGACGGCGGCAGCGCTGAAGGGCAGTCGGTCACCCTAGGTTCTGGCCAGATGATTCCAGGATTCGAATCGGGCATCGAAGGCATGGCTGTTGGCAGCGAGAAGGCTATCGACGTAACCTTTCCAGAAGATTACGGCAACAAAGAATTGGCCGGTAAGCTCGCTGTTTTTGACATTAAGGTGTTGGAAGTTGCTGAAGCTGAATTGCCTGAGTTGAACGCCGAGTTTTTTACCGCCTTTGGCGCAGAAGGCAAGGACGTAGAGACGTTTAAGGTTGAAGTCCGCCAGAACATGGAGCGTGAGGCCCGTACCGCGTTAGATGGACAGCTGAAAAACGCCGTTATCGACCAACTGGTTGCGGCCAATGAATTTGATGTCCCGAAAGCATTGGTGCAAGAAGAGATTCAACGTCTGAAGCAGCAAGCCGTTAAGCAGTTCGGCGAGCAATCCCAGATAGATCCTAGTGCATTGCCGGACGATTTGTTCAGCGAACAGGCTGCTCGACGGGTCAAAATCGGCCTGATTATGAATGAAGTGGTAACGTCTGCCGAGATTAAGGCTGATGAAGCCGCGGTTAAGAGCTATATCGCAGACCAAGCGTCGGTATATCAGGATCCGCAACAGGTTATTGATTATTATAGTAATAATGCTGAAATGTTAGATCAAGTTAAGGCCGTAGTGGTTGAAAACGCCGCAGTTGACCATATCTTATCAAAATGTAAAATTGTTGACACGGCTGTCAGCTATGAAGAAGCCATTAAATCAAAGACCGCAGCGCAGGGTTAAGCACCACTAACCCGCAGCAAGGCAATTGGTTTAAACGACTACAATAAAAGTTGGCTCTTCATTTTGGAAGCCAGCTTTTTTTTGTTTCATTACTTTTAAGTAGGAGTCTTTATATGTCATCAGATCGCCAACCGGGTTTCGCCAGCGAGATAGTCAATGCAGGTGGCTTGGTTCCAATGGTCATAGAGCAGACCTCCCGAGGCGAGCGCTCATTCGACATATATTCCCGATTATTGAAGGAAAATGTCATCTTTTTGATCGGCCCGATCGAGGATTACACAGCCAATCTGGTCGTAGCTCAATTGCTGTTTCTAGAAAGCGAAAATCCAGATAAGGATATTCACCTCTATATCAATTCACCCGGGGGCTCGGTCACCGCGGGCATGGCCATATACGACACCATGCAGTTTATTAAGCCTGATGTAAGTACCATGTGTATCGGTCAAGCCGCCAGTATGGGCGCGTTGCTGTTAGCGGGCGGCGCTAAAGACAAACGTTATTGTCTGCCCAATTCCCGTATGATGATTCACCAACCACTTGGTGGATATCAGGGCCAAGCGACCGATATTGAGATTCATGCGCGAGAAATACTCTCAATGAAACAGCGTTTGAATGAAATTATGGCCTATCATACCGGTAGACCATTCGATGAAGTCGAAAAGGATACCGATCGAGATAATTTCCTCACCGCGGAACAAGCCGTGGAATATGGATTGATCGATAAGGTCATTGCGACTCGCTCTTAGTTAAGATATGTCGCAGCCTGCCCGTGATTTCCGCACAAAAAACAGGAATTGACGGGTACAGGGCTTGCCTTTTGGGCCAGTCGGTTGCATCTTTGTTAGATAGAAAGGTATTGGAGTATTTACATGGCTGACGATAAAACCAGAAAGGGCGACGACGGCAAACTGCTCTATTGTTCTTTCTGTGGGAAGAGCCAGCATGAAGTCAGAAAGCTGATTGCCGGCCCGTCGGTATTTGTCTGTGACGAATGTGTCGATCTATGTAACGACATTATTCGCGAAGAGTTACAGGAAATTGCCCCTAAGAGTGACAGTGCCAAGTTACCAGTGCCCGCTGAAATACGCGAAACACTGGACGAATATGTTATTGGCCAAGAACGCGCCAAGATGGTGTTGTCGGTCGCGGTATACAATCATTACAAGCGTTTGCAGTATGCTGAAACGAATAGCGATGTTGAGCTGAGTAAGTCCAATATCTTGCTTATCGGCCCGACGGGAAGCGGTAAGACATTGCTCGCCGAAACGATGGCGCGGCTATTAAATGTCCCGTTCACCATCGCCGACGCAACGACGCTAACCGAGGCCGGTTATGTCGGGGAAGATGTCGAAAACATCATTCAAAAGCTGCTGCAGAAGTGTGATTATGATGTCGAAAAGGCCCAACGTGGCATAGTCTATATTGATGAAATCGACAAAATCTCACGTAAATCGGACAACCCATCGATCACACGTGATGTCTCCGGCGAGGGTGTGCAGCAAGCCCTGCTCAAACTGATCGAGGGCACGGTAGCCTCCGTGCCGCCGCAGGGCGGCCGCAAGCATCCGCAGCAGGAGTTTTTACAGGTCGATACCGCCAACATCCTCTTTATTTGTGGCGGCGCTTTTTCAGGTCTGGAGAAGGTTATTCAGCATCGAACTGAAAAGGGCGGTATCGGCTTTAATGCCGAGGTGATCAAAAAAGACGAGCGTCTGATCGGTTCCATCATCTCCGAGGTTGAACCTGAGGACTTGGTTAAATATGGCCTAATACCTGAATTTATTGGCCGCTTGCCGGTCGTTGCAACGTTAAGAGAGCTCGACGAGGAGGCCTTGATGCAAATCTTGACCCAACCGAAGAACTCCTTAGTGAAGCAGTATCAAAAGCTGTTTGATATGGAATCGGTTGAGCTCGACATCCGCGAAAGCGCCCTCAAAGCGATCGCTCAAAAGGCGATGCAGCGCAACACCGGGGCACGGGGGTTGCGCTCGATCTTGGAAAATGTGTTGCTCGATACCATGTATCGAGTGCCATCAGAGGCTAATGTCACTAAGGTGGTGATTGATGAGTCGGTGATTAACGGCGAGTCTGAGCCCTTATTAATTTACCAAAGCACCGAGTCTCAACGGGTCGCAAGCGGTAACGCAGACTGACTAAGCGGGCTTCGGCCCGTTTTTTTTTGCTAAGCTATTGATATCCTTCAATTTGCCGCCATAGTTGATGAAAGTGTTTTCTATTATTCTGAGGTTTACATGGCGCATCCGGACCTAACCGAAAGTCTGTCGTTGGACTTACCCCTGTTACCATTAAGAGATGTTGTGGTCTATCCACACATGGTTATCCCATTATTTGTCGGTCGCCCAAAGTCTATTGCGGCGCTGCAACATGCGATGGATCACGACAAGAAAATCTTGCTTGTGGCGCAGAAGAACGCCAAAGACGATGAACCCAATCACCAAGATCTCTATCAAGTCGGCACCCTGGCTACTGTCCTTCAACTGCTCAGGTTGCCCGATGGTACGGTCAAGGTATTGGTTGAGGGAATTGACCGTGTCGCTTTGGAGGAAATTGTCGAGCAAGAAGATTTCCTAACCGGCAAAGCCGTTGTCCTAAGCAGCAATGTTTTGACAGAGCGCGAGCAGGAGTCGTTGGTGCGCATTCTAATGGCGCAATTCGACAAATATGTTCAGCTTAGCAAAAAAGTGCCATCGGAGGTTATTACCTCTTTGAACAGCATCGAAAACCCTGGGCGCTTAGCCGATACCATTGCATCGCACCTCTCACTAAAGGTTGATGAGAAACAAAAGGTTCTTGAAGTAGCGGGGGAGCGAGATCGAATTGAACATCTGCTGACGCTGCTGGAGTCCGAGATAGATCTGTTGGAAGTTGAAAAACGCATCCGTGGACGCGTAAAAAAACAGATGGAGAAATCGCAGCGCGAGTATTATCTCAATGAACAGATCAAGGCCATCCAGAAAGAACTGGGTGATCTCGACGAAAATAATGCCACCGAGGTCGAAGACCTGGCGCGTCGGATCGGCGAAGCCGGCATGCCGAAAGACGCTAAAGACAAAGCATTGGCAGAGTTAAATAAACTCAAGATGATGTCGCCGATGTCAGCGGAAGCCTCGGTGGTGCGTAATTACCTCGATTGGATGCTCGGCGTCCCGTGGGCCAAACGATCGCGTGTTCGCCACGATCTGGCCAAGGCTAAAGCGGTACTGGAAGCCGATCACTACGGTCTCGATGAGGTCAAGGCCCGGATCTTGGAATATCTTGCCGTTCAACAGCGCGTCAAGAAAGTCAAAGGGCCGGTACTGTGCCTGGTTGGGCCGCCAGGGGTGGGTAAGACCTCTCTGGGGCAATCCATTGCCAATGCCACCAATCGCTCGTTTGTGCGCATGGCACTGGGTGGTGTGCGCGATGAGTCGGAAATCCGCGGCCATCGGCGAACCTATATTGGTTCAATGCCGGGTAAGGTGGTGCAAAAGCTCAGCAAAGCTGGGGTTCGTAATCCGCTGTTCTTGCTCGATGAAATTGACAAGATGGGTATGGATCATCGCGGTGATCCAGCCTCGGCCTTACTCGAGGTCTTGGATCCGGAACAAAACCATACCTTCAACGACCATTATCTTGAGGTAGACTTCGACTTATCCGACGTAATGTTTGTTTGCACCTCCAACAGCATGAATATACCGGTACCGTTGCTTGATCGAATGGAAGTCATTCGAATCCCGGGCTATACCGAAGACGAAAAATTAAATATTGCACAGCGCTACCTCACGCCGAAGCAGGTTTCTGCCAATGGCTTGAAAAAAGACGAGGTACTCTTTTCAGATAGCGCTATTATTTCGCTGATTCGGCATTATACTCGAGAGGCCGGCGTACGTGGCTTAGAACGAGAAATAGCCAAAATATGCCGAAAAGTGGTTATGGCTAATGTGTTGGGTGACAGCAAAACATTGACCACCATTGATAATACCAATATTGAACTGTATTCTGGGGCTGAGAAGTTCAAGTACGGCATTGCCGACAAGGAAAATCAGGTCGGCATGGTCACAGGACTCGCTTGGACGTCCGTGGGCGGGGAACTGCTCAATCTGGAAGCCACGTGTGTGGACGGCAAGGGCGTAGTGTTACGCACCGGCTCGCTCGGCGATGTAATGAAAGAGTCGATACAAGCGGCCATGACCGTAGTGCGCAGTAGGGCGCAAAAATTGGGTATAGTACCTAATTTTCACGAGACTAAAGATATCCATATACATGTTCCAGAAGGCGCAACGCCAAAAGATGGACCTTCTGCTGGCGTTGGGATGTGTACCGCATTAGTATCGGTACTTACTAAGATTCCAGTACGGGCAGACGTTGCCATGACTGGCGAGATTGCGCTACGCGGACAGGTTCTGCCAATTGGCGGACTTAAGGAAAAATTACTAGCCGCTCATCGTGGTGGTATAAAAATAGTGATTATTCCGCGCGAAAATATCGGTGATCTAAAAGAGATACCTGATAATATAAAAAATGAAATAGACATTCGTCCGGTCTCTTGGATCGACGAGGTATTAGAAATAGCCTTAGAAACTGTTCCTAAACCCTTGTCCGATGAAGAGGTCGCTGCGGCAATTTCGAAGCAGAAATCAAAAAACAGCACCGAAAGCAGCATTAGTACGCACTAAGCAGCTTGACAGGGGTTTTTTGAGACTGGTATAAGTTGTCTCCGGAATGATAAAAAAGCTACGAAGAATTAATTAACAAGGTGCTGGGTGGTCTGCTGATACTTAATTAGCTTTTCAACAGTAATCTTATATCTATAAAACTAAGTGAAGGGGAATAGTGTGAATAAATCTGAATTGATTGATGCGGTTGCGGCTGCGGCTGACTTATCAAAAGCGGCCGCAGGTCGAGCATTGGATGCAATGGTCGATTCCGTGACGGGCGCTTTGAAAGACGGCGACCAAGTCGTATTAGTGGGTTTTGGTACCTTCTCTGTTAAAGATCGCGCCGCTCGTACAGGCCGCAATCCTCAAACAGGTGCACCCATTGAAATCAAGGCCGCTCGTGTACCGAGTTTCAAAGCCGGTAAAGCTTTGAAAGACGCGGTAAACTGAGTCAGTCAGGCGGATTAACATCCGTCGCTCCAGATGTTTTGGATAGTAGCGTGTCAATTGATGCGCTTTTTTTTTATTTAATAAGAGCTTATAAAGCGGGGTTGAAAATTCAATGCTCCAGGCCTTTCGAAATTCAGCAAAGGGTAAGGTAGGTAAAACCATCGTTGGTTTGATCGTTATTACCTTCGTATTCTTTGGCGCCGAATCCATAATTTCAATTGCCGGCAACTCGGCACCGGCAACGGTTAATGGTGACGACATCTCCGAGAATGATTACCAGCGATTGCTAAACAGCCGTCAACAAGAGTTGACCAGTCAGTATGGCGCGGAAATCGGTTCTCAACTGGCAAACTCACCATTCCTACGCCAAGAAGTTCTGAACATCCTCATTAATCAAAAATTGCAGGCGCAGTTAACTCAGGACCTAAAATTCGAAGTATCGGATGACCAGGTTTTGAAAACCTTAACCGAAGTGCCTGCCTTTCAATTGAATGGCAAATTCGATCAAGACATGTATCTGAACCTGCTGTCGGCCAATGGCTTTAATCACAAGTCCTTTATAGCGTCCCAACGGGCACAGGCCGCGTTAACGCAGATGCAATCGGGTTTGGTGAACAGCGCTTTTGTCAATGAAAAGTCTGTTGCTCGCTATGCCTCCTTGGATGCACAGCAGCGAAAAGTAGCCTATCGAACCCTGTCTGCGGCCGATTATCTGGCCTCAGTAGCGCCCAGTACTGACGACCTGCAGGCCTATTATGACGAAAATCAGGATCAGTTTCTCAGTGAGGAGCGGGTCAAGGTCAAGGTCGTGCGTGTTGCTATGGCAGATATGATCGCCGATGCATTGGTCACTGACGACGAAATCGACAGCGCCTACCAGTCCTACCTGGCAGCATTGGCAAGTAATGAGCAACGCACCGTTTCGCATATCCTGTTTGCCGATGGCGCCGACAATGCTGCCGAAGCTCAAAGTGCATTGGCGCGACTGGCTGCGGGTGAAGCCTTTGCCGATCTTGCCACCGAGTTGTCTGATGATCCGGGCAGTGCCGAATTTGGTGGTTCATTGGGTGAGCTCATTCCAGATGTCTATGTCGCGGAGTTTTATAACGCGGCGATGGAATTGACTCAGGAAGGCGATGTATCTGACTTGGTCACTACTGAATATGGTGTTCACCTGATTCAGCTGGATTCCTTATCCACGGCCCAGGCCGCTTCATTGGCCGATCAGACTGCCGAGTTAACGGCAGTATTGAAAGAGCGTAAAGCACGGGATGAAATGATCCTAGTGGCCGCCGATTTGGCTGACGATGCCTTTGCCTCCGATGATATTGCCGATGTGGCGCTTAACTTTCAGACCGACGTGATCGAAACCGACTGGCTAACACGCAGCTCGGACGATGAGCTGATGGCCGAAGATGGTTTTGCCGCCGCGGTGTTCTCGCCCACAGTGGTCGATGACGGCATGATCAGTTCTGTTGTTAAAACCGCTGCCGGCGACCTGATTGTGGTCCAGAAATTGGATTATCAAGGCGAAGCCGTTAAGCCTTTTGTTGAGGTTGAGACCGATATCCGTACCTTGGTAGCCGATCGTATGGCGACTGAACTGATGTCAGCCGCATTGGCCGATATATTAGCCAGCACAGTTGCTTTAGATGATAATTGGACCGACCCGGAGCTTATCGATCGCAACGCGACCGGCCTGCCTGACAACGTGGTTGAGAAAGCCTTTACCTTGCCAGCACCGGTTAATGGTCTCAGTGTAGCAACATTGGAAGATGGTGATCTGGCCTATGTTATCGCCGTCACTGAGGTGGTCGATACATCTCCAAGCGAGACTCAACAGCTGGCCGCAAAGAAGTTCGCTACAACCTTTGCCGGCAGTGCTCAGTACCAGGTTTTGTTTAACCAGGTGCGTGAAGCCGCCGATATTAGCATCCGTCCTTAGTTTGATCGGAGCTTGATGGGTTTATGATAGGCTGCTTCGGCAGCCTTTTTATTTTGGGTAGGGCAGGTATGACAGTTCAGGTTGAAAAATTGGCCGCTTTGCTGGCTGAAAACGCGCTCAGCGTGGAAGAATTTGCCAACTGTATGGGTATCTCGGTGAAACAGGCCGGATCCCTGTGCAAGGGAACCCGCGTGATCTCGACGAGCTTCGCCAGACAGATAGAACAAACCTTCAGCAAGCCCGATCGCTGGCTTGATAATGATCTTCCGGATGGCGGACCCCACTATGACCTCTTCGGATAACGCTACCGGCGCGCGCGATGCACTCAACCTCCGACTAAAGGCCATCAAGTTGGTGGTCTTCGATGTCGACGGGGTGTTGACCGACGGCCGACTTTATTACTCAGCACAAGGCGAGGCTTTAAAGGTCTTTAATGTTAAAGATGGGGTGGGTATTAAACTCCTGCACGACTGTCAGGTGCAGGTTGCAATCATGACGGCGAAAGACTCGCCCATGGTGGCTCAGCGGATGGCCGATCTGGGCATCAAACACTACTTTGCCGGCGTGAAGGATAAGCGCTTTCAGCTCGATGCCTTGGCGACGCAAGAGGCTTTGGCCCCGGCGCAACTGTGCTTTGTCGGAGACGATATGGTCGATTTGCCAGCCATGTCTCTGGCTGGCGTGGGTATCTGCCCGGCGGATGCCTACAGCCTGGTCCGCCAGGCCGCCGATCTGGTCACGCCGATGGATGGTGGGCAGGGTGTGGCGCGCTTTGTTTGTGACCTGATTCTGATGGCCCAGGGGAAATATGATCACGCCTATGCACAGTCCATGACGCCCCAGTTCGAGAAAAACCGCACCGGAACGCCACAATAGAGCACCCGCTTAGCCAGTGATCAGGTCAGGTTGTGACTTAACCAGCTCGTCGAGCGCCTTCATCTGCTCGAGAAACGGACGCAGTAAGGCGAGGGGCAGGGCAGAGGGTCCGTCACAGCGTGCCTGACTTGGGTCCGGATGGGCTTCAAGGAAGAGCCCGGCGATCTTCTGCGAGATACCGGCGCGCGCTAAATCGGTTACCTGGCCGCGTCGACCGTCGGCTGAGTCACTGCGACCGCCCGGTTTTTGCAACGAGTGGGTCACATCAAAGATCAACGGAAAGCCGGTTTCCTTCATAATGCCAAAGCCAAGCATATCGACAACTAGGTTGTTGTAACCAAAACAGCTACCCCGCTCACAGAGAATCAATCGATCGTTACCCGCTTCCTGAAATTTCGTTAAAATATGGGCCATCTCATGGGGCGCCAAGAATTGAGCCTTCTTGATATTGATCACGGCCTGGGTTTTGGCCATGGCCATTACCAGATCGGTTTGGCGCGATAAGAAAGCTGGCAATTGAATCACGTCGGCAACCTCGGCCACCGGTGCGGCCTGGAAGGGCTCGTGAATATCGGTGATAATCGGTACTCTGAAGGTGTCCTTAATATCCTGTAATATCCGCAAACCCTCTTCCAGACCCGGGCCTCGATAGCTGTTTACCGAGCTACGGTTGGCCTTATCGAAGCTGGCCTTAAAGACATAGGGTATATTCAACGCCTCGGTCACCGTGACATAGGCTTCGGCCGCTTGCATCGCCAGATCGCGACTTTCTAGGACATTGATGCCCCCAAACAGGGTAAAGGGTTGATCGTTGCCACATTGGACCTGACCGATTGATACGACGCGTTGGTGCATTGGTGTTTCCTCAAATATCGAAAGTAGGCTATTGTAGCGATCTTTTCCTGTAAACCAAATTCTAATGTTATCCGATTCAGTCAAAACCACCATACAAACAGCCTATTCCCAATACCTCACCTGCAAAGCGCTTACCGCGCGCGTCGGTCAACGCAGTATGTTGGCACAGGTGGCGCGAACGTTAGGGGGCCTGGAATGCGATGCCGAGGGCCATAGGCTGGGCGATGCCGCCATTGCAGTGATTGAGGCCGGCACCGGGACCGGCAAAACCGTTGGTTATGTGCTCAGCGCGATACCGGTGGCGATGGCCAAGGAAAAAAAATTGGTCATCTCGACCGCGACGGTTGCGCTGCAAGAACAGGTCGTGACCAAGGATATCCCCGACATCCTGAAGCATACCAATCTAGAGTTTAAGGCGGTCTTAGCCAAGGGCCGGGGCCGGTATCTCTGTACCCATAAACTGGAACAGCTGATTCAATTTTACAGCGGCACGGTGGTCGCTATGTCTCTGTTTGAGGAGACCATGGCCGCCGATGAAGCCACCTTGCTGCAATACAATGAGCTAATGGGCACCTTTGGGTCCGGACAGTGGAGCGGCGACCGCGACCAGTGGCCCGATAAATTACCCGACTCGACCTGGTTCACCGTGACCTCAACGCATCGGGAATGCCTCAATCGGCGCTGTCCGCACTATCAGAACTGTCCGTTCTTCGAGGCCCGTAAGGCACTGGAAGACGCCGATGTGATTATCGCCAATCACGACTTGGTGATGGCCGATCTGGCCTTGGGCGGCGGTGCGATCTTGCCGGCCCCGGAAGACACCATCTATATCTTCGATGAGGGTCACCATCTGCCGGATAAGGCCCTGATGCATTTTGCCAATCAGCTGACGGTCAAGTTTATGCTCAATCAGCTCGAGAGCTGGCGCAAGCAGGTACCCAAGGTGCGCCTGGAACTGGCCTATGGGGATCACTCCGAGCGTTTAATGGACGATCTATCCGATGGGCTGATTCAATGTCACCAGCATCTGGCCATGGCCTGGACAACGTTGCAACCCTGGTTTGAACGCTTGAATTCCGACGATCGCACCCTGACCTTGATGCAACCGGAACAACGCGAGCCCCTGAATGAAATTCTAATTCCTCTCCAGTCGCCCTTTGTGGCGCTTTACACGACCCTGGCTGCGATTGAAGAGAGTATCCGTAAGCGCTTGTCTGGCACCACCGATGTCGACGAAAAGGACCGCCTACAATTGGCACTGCCGGTTATCGGCCGTTGGCTATCGCGCATTGAACCGGCGCGCGATCTGATCGCCAGTTGGCTGCGCCCCGATCCAGAGCAATATCCACCCACCGCGCGCTGGCTCGATCGCATCGACACACCGGAAAATCAGGATCTGGTGCTCAACACCAGTCCGGTGTCGGCCAACCAGGTGTTGCGCGCTTTCCTCTGGAATCGTTGCGCTGGGGCCATCGTGACATCGGCGACCTTGACCATCGAAGGTAAATTCGATCGCTTTATGAATCAAGCCGGCCTGGGGCCTTCGGCGGACTTGTTACGCCTAGACAGTCCTTTCGATTACCCCAACAGGGTAGTGGTTAAGATCCCAGAATTTGCCGTCGATGGCGGCAAACGCGAAATCCACACCCAATCCATTGTCGAACTGGTAAATACCCTGTTGCCCAAGGAAACCGGGAATCTGGTGCTGTTTTCATCGCGCGCTCAGATGCAAGAGGTCTATTCGCTGTTGGGGCCGGATTGGCGTGAACTGATTACCCTGCAGGACGATTTACCGAAAACGGCGCTCTTGGCCCACCATCGGGAACGCTTGGAGCGCGGCAGCGGCTCGACACTCTTTGGTTTGGCCAGTCTGTCGGAGGGTGTTGATCTGCCGGGTAACTATCTGACCCACTTGGTGATTGCCAAAATCCCTTTTGGCGTACCGGATGATCCCATTAATTCGACCCTGTCCGGTTGGCTCGAACAAAAGGGGCTAAACCCCTTTAGCCTGGTGACCTTGCCATCGGCAACGATCCGACTAGTACAGGCTTGTGGGCGGCTGATTCGGCATGAAACCGACAGTGGCACCATCTGGTTTATGGATCGGCGCATCGTGGAGCGGCGCTATGGCCGCAGCATTATTAAATCACTGCCCAATTTTCGCTGGGAATACTAACGCGGCCGGGCAGGCCGCGGGTCAGCCCATGGTGCCGGGCAGGCTCTCGAAGCGGCCTTTGAAATTGACCGACCCCTCGATGAGCTGCATGGTGATGCAGTGCAGCGAACCGTGCTCCTCGATCAGTGGCAGGGCATTGATCCCCCTAATAAAATGATTCGGAAAGGCCCGTTGCACTAGCTCTATAGCCAATATATCCATCGGGTCATCATAGGTCGGTACCAGAACCAGCTTATTGGTGATCAAAAAGTTAGCGTAGGTGGCCGGCAGTCGGTGCCCATCAGCGGCAAACTTGGCCGACGGCCAAGGCAATTCAATCAGGTCATAGGCCACACCATCGTTGGTGCGAAAAGCCGCCAACTCAGCTTTCATCTGAACCAGGCTGGCATAATGGCTGTCCAACGGATCGGTACAACCCTGATAAATTATCGTTGAGACGGATGCAAAGCGGGCCAGGGTGTCGATATGGGCATCGGTGTCGTCGCCCTCTAACGCACCGGATTCCAGCCAAAGCATTCTGTTTGCGCCTAGGCAGCTTGCCATGCGCTCTTCGACCTGAGCCCTAGATACCTTGCCGTTTCGATTGGTGTTCAATAGACAGGCACTGGTGGTCAACAGGGTGCCTTGGCCGTCGGATTCCAAACTACCGCCTTCAAGCACCCAGTCAATCGATGTGGTGGCCACCACAAGGCCCAGATCGGCCATAGCGCGATTCAACTGGTTATCCAATTGCGCTTCGAACTTATTGCCCCAGCCGTTAAAGGTAAAGTCCAACAGCTTGGTCATACCCTGGTCTAAAACGCCAATAGGGCCGTGGTCGCGGGCCCAGGTGTCATTGCTGGCTAGGACCACGAAGTGGCATTTGCTCAAATTGGCTTCAGACTGAGTCAACTTGCGCAATAGTTTTTCCAGATCGACACTCGGGTGCAATTGAATAATCATATCCTGATAGTGGGACAGGGTCGTCGTCAGATCTATATAGCTTAGTTCAACAAAGCTTAGGTTCGCGGCCCATGCACTCAAGGCATGCGGCCAGGTAATGAGTATTGCATCTTGCTGATGCCATTCGGCTGGGAGTACTAGGTGGTCAGTCATCCGTTGGGGGAGTCTCGTTTAGGTGTTATGAAGATTGGTTTGTGCTTTAAACATCAACTTTAACAGCGTCTGTTGCTGCGATTCTAAAAGATTTTCAAAGCGGAAATGATATTTTCGCAGCCCATCGCGGTCGCTCTGTTCGGTCAGGGTCGCGAGGGTAAATAGGGAGAAATAACTTGGGGTGAAAATTAGCGCCAAGGCCATACGATCACCCACTTCAAGGGTATCGGGTAAGACAATTGAGCAGCCCCCGGTGCTGATATCGATCAGTTGCGTCTTTAGGTTGTTCGCTTGGGCCGTTTGGATGTCGATCAGTTTGGCCATCAGACTGATTTTTTGCTGCAACAGGTCGAGTATTTTGCGCACCGCAATGTCTTTAATCCGGTCACTGATGAGGTTCATTTCCTGTTCGATCACCGCCGACTGGGATTGCAATGCCATGACATGCAATTCGGGGAAACAGTCACTGGCGTCAACAATCCGGCTACCATCGACCTTCACGGCGCTCACCATTGCATTCATTTCAACTCGAAAAGAGTCACGCCGATCATCGGGTATAGAGGGTTTCATCTGTTCGCCTGTTGTCATTGTTGTGTAAAATAGATCTCATGGTGAATTGTAGTCAATATAGTTGCCGTTCGCTGCTATTTATGGATTTTGCCTTATATGTTTCACAGCCTACCACTCTATATAGGTCTTCGGTATTTACGCGCCAAACGGCGTAATCATTTTATCTCATTCATCTCCGGAATCTCCATGGTCGGCCTGACTCTGGGCGTCATGGTATTGATTATAGTCTTGTCGGTTATGAACGGTTTTGACCGCGAAATGCGCACCCGCATTCTCGGCATGGTACCTCATGCGACCATCTCCCTACCCGGAGAATTCAAAAATTCCGAAACCATTCGGCAAATTGCCTTACAGCATCCCATGGTTTTAGGCGCTTCTGGCTATATTGAAAGCCAGGGTATGGTCATTGCCAACGATCGCACCCGGGGGGCCTTGCTCAGCGGCGTTGAGCCATCGACCGTTGGCACCGTGTCTATCTTACCTGACCATATGATCGCCGGTTCGATTGCGGCCTTAGACGATCAATCTTTCGGGGTGATCATCGGCGCGTCGCTGGCGCGCGTGCTGGGTGTCTCCCTTGGAGACAAGCTGACCCTGATCGTACCGGAGATGTCGGTGACGATCGCCAGTATCCAACCGCGTTTTAAACGCTTTACCCTGGTTGGCATCTTTAAGGTCGGCGCGGAACTCGATTCGAGCCTGGTTATCACCCATATCGATGATTTGGCCAAGCTGATGCTATATGGCGATGCCATCGATGGCCTGCAGTTGCGCACCACGGATCTGTTTCAAGCCCGTCAGATTGCCTTCGATATCGGGCGGGAACTGCCCGATGTCTACTTTGTCTCCGATTGGACCCGTACCCAGGGCAATTTATTCCAGGCGATCCAATTGGAGAAACGCTTGGTCGGTCTACTGCTCTTTATGATTGTCGCCGTTGCGGTCTTTAATATAGTGTCCAGCCTAGTGATGTTGGTTACCGACAAGCAGGGCGAGATCGCCGTATTGCGCACCTTGGGTGCGACCAGTCGACAAATACTCGGCGTCTTTATGGTTCAGGGCACCGCCATTGGCTTAATTGGGATCGCCATGGGCGTATTGCTTGGAGTGATCGGCGCCCTAACGATTGCCGACATCATTGCCTGGGTTGAAACGGCCTTCGATATGCAGTTTCTTAATTCCGATGTCTACTTTATCAACTATATCCCGTCCGAACTGGACTGGCGTGATGTGCTCATCATCTCCTCGGCCACCTTTATTATTTCGGTTCTGTCGACAATCTATCCGGCTTGGAAGGCGTCCAAGATATCCCCGGCGGAGGTCTTACGTTATGAATCTTAATTCGGTTTTAGGCTGCCAGGCAGTGACCCGCAGCTTTCAGATGGGTCCTGATCGGGTCGATGTGCTCAAGGAGATCAGTTTCGAGATCCACAGAGGCGAAATGGCCAGTATTGTCGGAACCAGCGGTTCGGGTAAAACCACGCTCTTGAATCTATTGGCCGGCCTGGACGATCCAACCTCGGGCACGGTAACCATGGCCGGCCAGGTGATCGGCCAGCAGAATGATCGTCAGCGCGCCGCCGCGCGCAATACTCATATGGGCTTTGTGTTCCAGTTTCACCACCTATTACCGGAGTTTTCAGCGCTCGACAATGTCCTGATGCCTTGGCGTATTAAGGGTCGTGCTGGGCCGGATGCCATTGCCTATGCGCATCACCTGTTGACCGAGGTCGGCCTGCAAGACCGGATGAGCCATCGACCCGCCGAATTGTCTGGCGGCGAGCGGCAGCGGGTCGCGATCGCGCGGGCCTTAGTGAAGCAACCCGATGTGGTTTTAATGGATGAACCTACCGGTAATCTCGATGAAGACACGTCGGAACAGGTCCATAGACTGATTGAATCCTTAAATCACCACCTGGCGTCCAGCTTCGTGATCGTGACGCACAATCAGGAATGGGCGAAAAACGTCCCGATCCAGTTCCGCTTAACCAAAGGCCAATTAATGCTGATTTCCTAACCCGCCTCGGCAAGGACATGGATGTTCATCACCGCGCTACTCTTAAGCCTCATTTCGACTTGGTATTACTTGGGGTTCTGGCCCGCGCTAGCTTTGCTGGCGGTCGGCAGTTTAGTACCGATACGTCGGCGTAGAGGGCTTTTTTTTGCGTCTGTGGGCCTCGGCATCTTGGTGCTCGGCCAACTGGAGCGCACCAGTGCGCATGTTTTACCCCGTTCTTGGGTGCATCAACGGGTGCCTCTGACCGTCTGTCTCGAACAGCCCCCTAAGCCTTACCTTGATTACAGCAGCGCCATGGCTCGAGTTGTCGAACAGCCCGAGGCACTTTCCCTACGTCGGGTACGCCTGACCTTGCCGATCGCACTGGAGCCATCGACCTTGCTTGCCGGTCACTGCCTGCGCGGAGACTTCCAAGTGCGCCAGCCGTTCGGGTATATCATTCCGGGCGCCTTTAACGCCGACAGTTTCAATTTTGCGACCCGAATTGATGCCAAGGCCAGCCTGAAGACGCTGCACCAGCAAGACTATCGGCCCACCCTAGCGCAAAGTCTGTATCACCAACGTCAGGGCTTGTTCGATGACGCCGCCAGTTTGGAATTGTGGCGTGCGCTGGCGCTCGGGTGGTCCGCTGCGCTGTCATCTGAATTGCGCACCGACCTGGCACAGAATCAATTGGTCCATCTATTGGTGGTCAGTGGCATGCACATCGGCTTCGTTAGCCTGATGGTCTTGGCTCTGGTGAACGGCGTGGCCTGGCTATGCGCCGGGCGTCTAATGATCCCGCAGACCCATCGCTATCTGGTGGTATTGACCATAGTCGCGGCCTATGTCGCCTTGCTCGGCTGGCCGGTACCGGCTACCCGGGCGCTGTTAATGGCCCTGCTGCCGGTTGTGCTGGTTCAGGTCGGTTGGCAGGTGCCTTGGTACAGTGGACTCACTGTTGCGGCCATCGGCCTCACGCTCATGAGGCCCGAGGCGTGGCTCGGACTGGGGGCCTGGTTGAGCTTCAGCTCGGTGTTGATCATTCTGTTGCTCTGGCGTTGGCGACTCATCGCCACGCGCCATTGGTTACTGAAGCTGGTGCTGTTTCAGGTGTTTATGTCCCTGTCCATTCTGCCTTGGGCGCTGGTCTTCGGCTTTTACCTCAATCCGCTGGCGGCTCTGGTTAACCTCCTAGTCACTCCGTGTCTGGCTTTGCTGCTGTTGCCCTTAGCCCTCGCCATTTTGCTACTTGGCCGCAGTGAACTGGTGCCGCCCTTTGAATGGGGCGTCGAGATGCTCATTCGGGTGATGGCTTGGGCCGGTGACTTCGGCACATTGTTACCCTGGTGGCCGCTGCTAACGGTGGTGCTCGCAACCAGTTTACTGATGCTCTTCGCGTGGCTGCCGGATCGGCGCTTTAAGTTGGTGCTCGGATTGCTGTTCGGCCTGGGCTTTATGACCTTTCACTTGGCATCGGAGCCTAGGGCGACCCGGCGGGTGACGGTATTCGATGTCGGTCACGGTCAAGCGGTGTTAATTGAACACAATGACGATCGTTGGCTCTATGATACGGGCGGGCAGAGCGGTGTAACCAGCCTGTTCGAACGCAATTTAGCCCGCAGGGTCCGATCACTTTCCGGCTTGGTGGTCAGCCATTCAGACATAGACCATGCCGCGGGTGCGGATTTCATCTTAACCCGAGACCCGCAGTTGGTAACTTGGGCGGGGCAACCGCGCACCCTCACAACCGTTCCGGCCGCGCGATCGGCTTGGCGCAATTGCCATCGGGCTGGGCAATTGAACGACTTTCTGCGTTTTATTCCCATCCCATCCGTTCTGATGGATACGGACAATAATCATTCCTGTATTTTGGTCTATGACTCAGGCTTCGGGCGAGTTCTCATCACCGGTGATGCCAGCAAGCGGATTGAGTATTTTATACTGCAGCAACACCCCGAGCTGTTCCCCTTTGATATGATTGTTTTGGGCCATCATGGCTCCGCCAGCAGCTCGGCACAAGATTGGCTTACGGCCAATCGCTCGGCGCTATTTATCCTTAGCAGCGCAGATCGTGCCAGACCGCGTTGGCCATCGCCTATGCTGCTAAGCTGGTTTAACCAGCCACAGCGGCGGCTCCTGAGTACCGCCAAGGTTGGTACGATCCAAGTCACCTTCGGGGCGCAGGGCATGCGCTACAGAAGTTGGGATTCGGCCTTTCGAAAACGCCTTATTTATTGATTTTTATACGATTTTAAAAAGTGCTTATGATAAAGTAACACCCCTCAGAGGAGGATAGCTGTGTTTGAGATTATTAAGTCAGGCGGTTGGTTGATGTTACCGATCGTGTTCAGTTCGGTAATCGCCTTGGCCATTACCGTGGAACGATATTGGACCCTGCGGGTTGCCAAAGTCCGACCAAAGGAGCAATTGCCTCAGGTTTGGCTGTGGATTAAAAATCAGGAGCTGGACGCCAATAAAATTAAGGAACTCAAGCAGAGCAGTTTGTTCGGTTTTGTCTTGGCGGCAGGCTTAACCACCTCCCGGCACGGTCGCGAAGCGATGAAGGATGCCATTCAAGAGGCCGGTGACCATGTCGCCCATGAAATGGAGAAATTCCTCAATACCTTGGGCACGATAGCGGCGATATCGCCGTTGTTGGGCCTACTTGGTACCGTGCTCGGTATGGTGGATGTGTTTTCTGACATCATGTTGCAAGGCACCGGCAATACCGCGGTATTGGCCGGCGGCATCTCCAAAGCCCTCATTACCACGGCAGCGGGCCTATCCGTGGCCATTCCCGCAGTGATCTTTCATCGTGCTCTGGCGCGTAAGATCGATGAACTGCTGGTGCTGATGGAACAGGACAGTGCCAAACTGGTCGAGGCCATCTATAACGACGGGTCCAGTAACAAAAAATGAGATTCCGTCGCGGTCGTCAAGAAGAGGTATCGGTAAATGTCACACCACTGATCGATGTGGTGTTTTTGCTATTGATATTTTTTATGGTGACGACCACCTTCAGCCGGGAGACCCAACTACAGATAGATCTGCCGGAGAGTCAAAGCCAAGTCGCGGCCGAAGACGAACTACCGATCGAAATCCTAATCGATCGAAGTGGTACCTATGCGTTGAACGATAGGGTGCTCTTAAAACAGGACATCGGCTCCCTAAAGCGTGCCTTGGCCGAGCTATCCGACACCTCGAAGACCAAACCCATTGTCATCACGGCCGATGCCCAGGCACCGCACCAATCCTTTATTGTGGCGCTCGATGCTGTGGCGCAATTGGGATTTAGCAAGGTCAGCATTACGACCCAGGCCGAAGCCAACTAGCCTGACCGGCCCGGTCCATTCAATGGCGCAATGAGGTCAGATAACAATGAAGTTCTGGTTTAACCCCACCTTAAGTTGGCAGGCCTTGTTGCTCTTGCCCTTGACCGCTCTGGTTTTACTGATTAGCCAAGGTAAGCGCCTGCGCCGCTCAACTCGGCCCTATACGCGGCCGGTTTTGGTCGTGGGCAACCTAACCGTTGGCGGCACCGGCAAGACGCCGATGATTATCTGGTTGGCAGAACTTTGTCAGCGTCATGGCATTCGCGTCGCGGTGGTCAGTCGCGGCTATGGCGCCAAACCGGATAGGGCGTTTCCATTTCAGATAACCGAGCAGATTAGCGCAAAACACTGTGGTGATGAGCCCAAGATGCTGGCGCAACGGCTGAATATTCCTGTGGTTGTGGATCCGCAACGGCATCGGGCGGTTAACTTTGTCTTGGCCCATCACTCGGTCGATTTGATCATCAGTGATGATGGCCTACAACATTATGCCATGCACCGGGATCTAGAGATCCTCATGCTCGATGGCTTGCGCGGCTTGGGCAATGGCTGCCTCTTGCCTGCCGGACCTCTGCGTGAGACGGCCGGACGGCTCAAGAGTGTCGATTTTATTGTCGTCAAGCAGCACCCATTGGCGCTGCCCATGCCCTATGAACTGGCCCGATTAACGGCGGCCATTCCGCTCAACAGCCTAGGCAAAGCCTTGGTGCAAGGGCCGGTTAAGATCTGCTCTGGCATTGGTAATTTTAACTCGTTTCAACGCTCGGTGGTCGACCTCGGCTATGAGGTGATTGAGACCCTGTCCTTTGCCGATCACCAGCTGATTAGCCCGGAAGCACTGGCCAATAATCAATGGCCGATTATAATTACTGAGAAAGATGCCATTAAATTGGATCTAACGCGTTACCCCCACATTTATGTACTCACTATCGCTTTCGATTTCGATACCGAATTCGAGCGCCGAGTGTTAGCCAGCCTCAGGGAGCAAATCCATGCAAAAAGTCATCATCATACCGGCACGCTTTAGTTCTACTCGCCTGCCGGGCAAGCCCATGTTGGACATTGCGGGCAAGCCGATGATCGTTCGGGTGTGCGAGACGGCCAGCGCCGCGCCGGTCGATCAGATCGTGGTCGCCACCGATGATGCGCGCATTCAGGCGATTGTCCGTGAACATGGCTTTGAGGCGATTATGACGCGAGCCGATCACGTTAGCGGAACCGACCGATTGCAAGAGGCCGCTCAAATCCTGGGTTTGGCCGCCGACGACCTGATTATCAACTTGCAAGGCGATGAACCGCTAATGCCCGCCGATAATCTCAACCAGGTGGCGCAACTGTTAGTGCGACACCCTGAGGCCTCAGTTGCGACTCTCTACGAACTGATTGCCGTCGAATTGGGGCGTGACAACCCCAATATGGTCAAGCTGGTTCAAGCTGAAAACGATGCGGTGCTCTACTTTAGCCGATCGGCTATCCCCTTCGATCGAGACGGCCTGGCTGGGCCGGAGCATTTCTTAAAACGCCATGTCGGCCTGTACGCCTATCGAAAATCGGCGCTGGACCTATTTGTTACCTATGGCGAAGGTCAGCTGGAACGCTTGGAAAAGCTCGAGCAGTTGAGATTTATGGAACATGGCCATCGCATAGTCGCTCAAAAGTCCTTGCTGCCGATCCCGATCGGTGTGGATACGGCCGAGGATTTGGAACAGGTCAAACTGGCCTTTTTGAACACTAAGTCATGATCGACTCCACACCTCAACGAGTACAGGATGCCCGTCATCATGGTTGATATTAAACAGAACATCAGCTTGCAGGCCTTAAACAGCCTGGCCATTCCATCGCTTGCCAGTCATTTTGTCGAATTAACGCAGGAACAGGATCTGCCCGCCATTATCACCTATTGCAACGCTCACCAGCTGCCAATGCGGGTGCTCGGTGGCGGCAGTAACCTGGTGCTGTCCGACCGTATCGATGCCTGCGTGGTTCACAATGCACTGCTCGGCCGCGAGATTGTCGGGCAAACGATCGATCGGGTGGAGATCGATATAGCCGGCGGCGAGAACTGGCACGACCTGGTCGCCTGGACCATTGCTCAGGGTTGGTCGGGCTTGGAAAACCTGGCGCTGATACCCGGTACGGTGGGCGCAGCACCAGTGCAAAATATTGGTGCCTACGGTGTAGAGCTTGCCGATCGTCTCGTAAGCGTGCGCGCCTATGATCTATTCAACAGCGAATTTAGAATCTTCAGTAATGCCGAGTGTCTCTTTGAATATCGCAACAGCATCTTTAAAAGCGATGAAAATCGTTATTTGATCTGCTCGATTCGCCTCACTGTCGAGCAAGATTTTGTCCCCACGCTCGAATATGGACCCTTGCAAAGCCTCAAGGCACAACCAGACCTGTGCGCCGCAGATGTATTCGATCGGGTAGTGGCCATTCGGCAAGCGAAATTGCCCGATCCTAGGCTTATTCCGAATGCCGGCAGCTTTTTCAAGAATCCTCTGGTCGGTGCTGATGTTTTTCAACGACTGCAGCAGCAGTTCCCCGACTTGGTGTCTTTTCAGTCCGGTGCTGACTACAAGATTGCGGCGGGGTGGCTGATCGATAGGGCGGCGTTACGCGGCCAATCCAGTGCCGCTGGGGTAGGGTGTTACAGCGAACAGGCGTTGGTGCTGATCAACCCGCGGCGCGCCTCATCGACCGACGTCTTGGCCTGGTCAGGCTGGGTGCAGCAGCAGGTTGAGGGTTTATTCGGTTTGGCGCTGGAGGTTGAGCCGCGATTTTGGTCATAAGAGCGCCTTAAAAAAGGAAAAAAAAAGGGGCTCATTGAGCCCCTTTTCTATTAGTACAGAACAACCTAGTCTTGATCGGTCTTTTCGGCAGCAACTTTGCGACGACGAACTTCGCGCGGATCATTGGCGGCTCGTGCACCCGGCACAGCGGCATCTTCCGATGTCTCAGCTTCAGCATCGGCAGTTACCGGCGCAACGTCACTAACAGTGGCTTGCGCAACCGGCTCGGCCGCTATGGTCTCATGCGCAACTTCGGGCGTTGGCGACTCGGTCAGGATAGACGCAGCAGGCGTCTCTTGCTCGACCGTTGCCGATGGGCTGGCAGGTATGGCCGCAACTGGGGCTTCGATAATGGCCTCAGGAGTGCTAGCAACCTCGGCGACCACCTCAATTTCTGCCGCAACGGCTTCAAGCTCAGCAGAGGTCGACACTGCAACAGCGGCCTCGGGCTCAGCAACGGCCGCCTCTTCGACAACAACCTCGGGCTCAGCAGCAGCCACTTCAACAGTAACCTCAGGTTCAGCAGCAGGGGCCACTTCAGCTTCAGCTTCCACTTCAGGCTCAACGGCAGCAGTTACTTCAACCTCTGCTTCGGGCTCAACGGCAGCGGCTATTTCAACCTCTGCTTCGGGCTCAACAGCAGCGGCTATTTCAACCTCTGCTTCGGGCTCAACGGCAGCGGCTACAGCAACCTCTGCGACGGCCGTTACCTCAGCGCGGGTCTCAACAGTAATCGGCTCTGCGGATACCGATACTTCTGGCGTGCCCGCTACTGCATTGGTAACCGCCTGTTCTGTTGCGTCAGCGGCAGCTGCGTCGACCGGCTTCTTACCGACTAGGTCGAAATCAATCTCAGAGACGATTTCGGTCGGCTTTTCAGGTCGCACTCGTTTGGCGGCATTCTTGCTGTCACCGCGGGTTTGACGATTTTGTCCGATCTCATCGACGATCACGCGACCGCTTTGGGCGTCTCGGCTCGGACGACGCACGGTAGTGCGACGTGGCTCAGCATCAGTGCCCGGCTCGTTGTCTGTTTCCGTTTCGGGTTTCGCCAGGGCGACTGCGACCTGCTCTTCAACCTTTTTGGATTCTTGGACGTCGGCGCGTACTTCGGTTCGCGCAGGATTCGGCTTGCGATCGCTGTTCTGATTGCGCGAATTGCGATTACGATTGTTCGAGTTTTTAGATCGATCACGATCACGATCACGATCTCGACCATTTCTGGAGTTGCTCGTCGCCGGTTTGGTCGCTTTAAACGTAGGCACGACAGGCTTTTCTTCAGACTTGAAGATGCCACTGAACCACTTGCCAATCTTCGCCGCAACTGACGGTCCAGCGGCAACCTTGGCAGCAGGGGCTTTTGGCTTAGCTTCTGCGGTGGATTCTGGAATCGGTGCTGCCGTTCGAGAAGCCTGTATCGAGGTAATGGCCGCTTCTTGTGGCTTAACCATTGCTTCGAGGACCACTTCGGTTTCAAGCGGTGGCTCGTCAAACTTGATGGCGTAGCTCGGCTCGTCCGTGACCAAGGTCTCGTCGTCATCGCGCATGCGCACTACTTCATAGTGCGGTGTTTCCATATTTGGATTCGGCACGACCAGGACATGGACCTTGTGGCGTTTTTCGATATCCGTTATGGCATCACGTTTTTCATTCAACAGATAGGTCGCAACCGATAATGGCACAATAGTGCGAATCTGCGCTGTACGCTCTTTCAATGACTCTTCTTCGATCAGACGAAGGATAGCCAAAGAAAGGGATTTGACGTCGCGAATGGTTCCGTGGCCGTTACAGCGAGGACATACAATGCCGCTGGTCTCTCCAAGTGATGGGCGCAAACGCTGACGGGACATTTCCAACAAGCCAAAACGGGACAAACGCCCGATCTGGACACGAGCACGATCAGAGTCCGTGGAATCTTTCATGCGGGACTCTACTTCACGCTGGTGCTTGGCCTGATTCATATCGATAAAATCGATCACAATCAAACCACCCATATCGCGCAGGCGCAATTGGCGGGCAATTTCTTCGGCAGCTTCCATATTGGTATTGAAGGCCGTCTCTTCTATGTCGCCACCCTTGGTCGCGCGGCTGGAGTTGATGTCGATCGAAACCAAGGCTTCGGTCGGATCAATAACAATAGAACCGCCGCTGGGCAATTTAACTTCGCGTTGAAATGCGGTCTCGATTTGCGTTTCAATTTGATAGCGATTGAACAACGGTACCGTATCTTCATACAGCTTGATCTTATTCTGATAACCGGGCATCACTTTTTGCACGAAATCGAGTGCGTAGTTATACGCATCCTTAGTGTCGATCAGTACGGTATCGATATCCTGTCGCAGGTAATCCCGAATCGCACGTAAGATCACGTTGCTTTCTTGCAGGATCAGGAAGGGTGCAGGGCGGGTAACAGATGCGGCGGTAATGGAGGTCCACAATTGCAGCAAGTAATCTAAATCCCACTGTAGCTCTTCGGTCGAGCGACCGATGCCCGCGGTGCGGACTATGATACCCATACCATTGGGAATGACGACACCCTGGAGCGCTTCGCGGATTTGTGCACGCTCATCACCCTCGATACGGCGTGAAATACCACCGGCTCGAGCGTTATTGGGCATCAACACTAGGTAACGACCGGCTAAGCTGACCATAGTCGTCAGGGCAGCACCCTTATTACCACGTTCTTCTTTGTCGACCTGGACGATAACTTCGGTGCCTTCTTTGATCAGTTCCTTGATGCTGGAACGCGAAGACATATTGGAATCGATAAAATACTCTTTAGCGATTTCTTTCAGCGGGAGGAAACCATGCCGTTCAGCGCCAAATTCAACAAAGGCGGCTTCAAGGCTGGGTTCAATGCGGGTGATACGTCCCTTATAGATGTTGGCTTTCTTTTGCTCGCGAAAACCGGCTTCTATGTCGAGATCGTACAGTTGCTGGCCATCGACCAGGGCGACTCTAAGCTCTTCGGCTTGAGTGGCGTTAATTAACATTCTTTTCATTAAGATCTAACACTCTGATTTTTATATACATTTCAGAGCAGCAAAACAGGAGCACAGAGGCAAACATCGATAGGAATCGACTAACAAGATACAAATAACGTTATTAAACGCGCGCAAAAACCGGCGATGTTTTGTCCAAGCGAGACATCATTTAGGTAAGAGTCTAACGGAGATACCAGCTCTATTTAGAAATATTCACATGGAAAAGGAATATTTTCTGCCTTATGGGTGCATCACTAAATCTGTTTCAAACTGTTCTTGCTGCCCAACCAATATAAATGTTTACGTTGAGCACTTAAGCCTGGGCACCTGTGTGATCTCTGGGTGGCAGACTTAATATACCAAGCACTTTTAAATATAGCAGTAAAGTAGGGCTGCTTCAATGCTATGCGAGCTGTTATCATCGTTGTTTTCATCCTATATAAAGGATTTTGTGTGTCAAAAGTTCAATTTATCGAAATTGAAGAAGATCGCGTCGATCAGCGTCTGGACAACTTCCTCACCTACGTCCTAAATAACGTTCCTAAGAGTCGCGTCTATCGCTTGATTCGTAAGGGTGAGGTGCGCATTAATGGCAAGCGGGCCAAGCCCGACACCAAATTAAACGAAGGCGATATGGTGCGTATTCCGCCCGTTTCCGATGCGATAAAGGCCGTGGCAACGGTTGAGCCGGGCCAGAAGCTACGCCAAGATCTCAAAGCTGCTGTGGTCTATGAAGATGAGCTAATGCTCGCCATCAATAAGCCGAGCGGCCTGGCAGTGCATGGCGGTTCGGGCTTAAAGCTGGGCCTGATCGAAGCCTTGCGTGCCGACCGACCGGAGGAGAAGTTCCTCGAATTGGTCCATCGCATCGATCGAGACACCTCGGGCATCTTATTGATCGCCAAGAAGCGTAAAAGCCTGGTGCTAATGCAGGATGAATTTCGACTAAAAAAGAACCTGCAGAAAACCTATTGGTGCCTGGTCAGCGGCATCTGGCCAAGCGATATTAACAGCGTTGATGCGCCTCTGTTACGCCATGAAGAAAGCCAAACCGGTGAAAGACGCGTATCAGTCCATAAGGATGGCAAGCCATCCTTAACTCGATTCAGACTGTTAAAGCAGTTTGCAGACTGTGCTTGGGTTGAGGCTCAGCCGGTCACCGGCAGAACGCATCAAATTCGTGTGCATTGTCAATATGCCGGATGCCCCATTCTGGGTGACGACAAGTATCAAGATGCAGCCACCCAGGCCATCGCCCATGGTCTAGGCTTAAAGAGATTGTTTTTGCACGCGGTACAGATACGCCTACCGCACCCGATCGAGCGCACAGAACTGACCATCAATGCCGAACTCGATCCCCGGCTTCAGTCTTTGTTAACCGGTTTAACTGCTAAGGAGTCATAAATGTTTGGATACGGGTCAAATAACTCAGATGCCCTAGGTCCTGTTGAGGGTGACAAGAAAGAATGGCGCTTAATCGAACGCGTCGTGATGGCGAATACTACCGAGCTGCGCCGCAGCCGCCGCTGGGGTATCTTTTTTAAGTTACTGACCTTTATCTATATCCTGGCTGTTCTGGTGCTTTTTATCACCAATAGCGCTGGCTCAACCAGTATTGGCAAAACCGGTGGCCATGTTGCCGTGATCGATATAGAGGGAACCATCGCCAGTGGCGAATTAGCTGGCGCAGATGCCGTTATCGGCAGCCTAAGCGCGGCACTGCAACACCCAGACACCAAAGCGGTAATCCTCCGCATCAACAGCCCGGGCGGCAGCCCGGTGCAGTCGGCCTATATTTTTAATGAAATTCAACGTCAACGGGCGCTCAATGAGCACGTACCGATCTATTCGGTCATCGTCGATTCCGGGGCCAGTGGCGCTTATTATATTGCCGCTGCGACCCAGGAAATTTATGCCAGCGGTGCCAGTATCGTCGGATCTATCGGGGTAACGGCGGCCGGTTTTGGCTATCAGGATCTGATGGACAAGGTGGGTATCGAGCGTCGGCAATTCACCTCGGGTGACCATAAGGCCTTTTTAGACCCCTTTTCGGTGCTGAATCCGGACGAACAGGCACTCTTTGAAATCCTGCTCAATGATGTTCATGAGCAATTTATTCGGGATGTTAAGCTCGGTCGCGGTGATCGTTTGGTCGACAGTCCCAAGTTGTTCAGTGGGTTGTTCTGGACCGGCAGTCAGGCTTTGGAATTGGGCTTGATTGACGGCCTTAAATCAACCGCCGAACTGGCGCGCGAGCTGGGCTATCCGCAGACGGTGGACTTTTCGCTGCGACCCTCGCCACTCGAGGCCTTCGCTCGCAACCTGGGTGTCAGTTTAGCTCAGGCACTGGTCAAGCTCGGCGTCAGTCAGGGCGTTACGCTCAATTGAGGCGCCCAGCCCGCCTCAATTCAAGTGGCGGGCCGGCCTAGGGCACCTGAAAGCCGACCTGCCGCAGGTGCTCGGCCAACGTCATCAGGGGCAGACCGACCAGTGCGCTCGGGTCGTTTGATTGTATTTGACGAAACAGGCTTATCCCTAAGGCTTCCACCTTAAAGCTGCCGGCGCAGTGCTCTGGCCGATCTGCCTCGACGTAGCGACAGATCTCGGCGTAATCCAGCTGCCGAAAGGTGACCCGCGTACGAACCGACCAACGGTAGCTGACATCGCCGCGCAGCAGGCAGGCGGCACTGTAAAAAGTTGCCGTCTGGTTCTGGCATTGCTGGAGCTGTACAACGGCCTTCTCTGGGGTGCCGGCTTTGGTGAGTAGGGTGCCATCGGCCGCCACAGCCACCTGATCGGAGCCAAGCACCCAGGCCGTTGGGTTTCGTTTCGCACTGGCGATGGCTTTTTGCTGGCTAAGGTCGATTGCATAAGACTCCGGATCGCCACTATACTGCGCATGATCTTCATGGACACCCGGATCGACGCAGGTAAAGGGCACACCCAGTAGTCGCAATTGAGCACGCTTGTATTGCGAGGTGCTGGCCAAAACCAGTCGCTGACTCATTGTTTATCTCCATAAGGTCCAATTTACACTCATTACAGCTTTGATCTCTAAAAAGCCTTTGACTTACATTTTTGCATAAGTATGATACCGCGCCTATGTCAAATTTCGAATTACCAGATCGTGTGAATCCCTACCAGTTGGCTGACAAGCTCACTCTACTGGAAGGTGTTATTAGTGCGAAACGGTTAAAACGCCTGGATGAAACCACCGCGGGAATCGACGAATCAGCTCAGGTAAGTTTGAGATTTGATCGTGACGAATCCGGCCGGCGGCTAATTTTTGGTCATGTAACAGCTATTGTGAATTTGCAGTGCCAACGGTGTTTGCAAGTTTATGGTTCTAAACTGGACGGTGATTTTACACTTACCCTGGTTTATAACGATGAAATGGCTAAAGCACTACCGGCTCACCTGGATGCGTTATTATTGCTTCCAGATGCGTTACTGGATGTCGCGGACATCGTGGAGGAAGAGCTATTATTGAGCCTCCCCATGCACGCAATGCACCCAGACAGCGAATGTCGTATTGAAACCCAATTTGGGACGGATGAGTCAAAGGGATCTCCTGAAAAAGCTCCTAATCCGTTCGATGTTTTAAAAGTTTTGAAGTGATCTTCAAACAAATCAGTTAGTAGGAGGCTTTTAGCCATGGCAGTTCAAAAAAGTAAAGTGACCCGTTCACGTCGCGGTATGCGTCGTTCACATGATGCCCTTTCGGCACCCACTCTGACAGTTGATGGCACCAGCGGTGAAACTCACCGTCGTCACCATGTTACTGCAGATGGCTTCTACAAAGGCCACAAGGTCGTTGCAGGTCGTGATGACTAAATAGATTAATGGCTCGCATTGCCATTGATTTACATGGAGGGGACTTCGGCCCCTCTATTCTTATCCCTGCCTGTTTCCGCTACTTTCGCGCTAATCCCCAGCATCATGGTGTCTTATTTGGCAACCTGAATGCACGCCAAGCCTTCAAACATTCCTGCCCCGCCAATATTGAATGGATCGATACCAATGACATTTCTGACCTGGCCCATAAGCCGGCTCAATTGATGCGTCGTGACGGCTTTAGTTCAATAGAAACCGCCTTCAAAGCGCTACGCGATGGGCAGGTCGATGCGTTGGTGTCGGCCGAACATACCGGCGTGTTATTGGTGTTGGTCGGCAAATATGGCGCACTGCATCCGGCCCTGAATCGCCCCGTGCTGGCCGCCTGGTTGCCGACTCTGACGGGCACGGCGATGATGCTCGACCTGGGCGCCTCCTTTACCGCCAACCAGCAACAACTCTTAACCTATGCCGCCGTGGGCAAGGCATTGGCGTCTACCGGCGAGGCCAATCCCCGCCTAAGCCTACTCAATGTTGGCGCTGAGTATTACAAAGGACCGGAGGCATTGCGCCTAGCGCATGCGACCTTGCAAGGCTGGTCGGATATTGACTATCGAGGCTTTATTGAGGCGTCTGACATCTTCAGCGGCCAGGCGGATGTAATTGTCTGCGACGGATTTACCGGCAATTCCATTATTAAAGCCTCCGCTGGCGCGCTGGACCTAACCTTTGCCTTACTCAAAGCACGACTCGAGCATGGCCTCTTAAAACCGCTACTGGCCTGGTGGCTAAAACGACAATTAACGACCGTACTAAAAAAACTCGATCCACGCTTGGCCAATGGGGCCCTTGTTGCCGGCAGTAACCTGCTCGTGGTGAAGAGTCATGGCAATGCCAACGACAGGGCCTTCGCCAGCGCCATCGAACGCGCGGTAAGCGCGCTAGCTCTGGACTCGACCGGGAAGATTCGGCGAGAATTGGACAAATTAGTTGAAAAGTGGCCTCTGGATTAATCTTAGCTTCAAGCGGGGGGGTCATTACTCGGCTTTTGAGTCAGCGTTGGGCCGCTTAATGTCCTAGAATTCATAAATGTTTCAACGGGGCTTGCCTTTAAAGCGTTGAGATTACTCGGATAATGCCACTCTATTGGCAAAAACAGGATCCATCTCAGTATGAATAAACTCGCATTCGTGTTTCCAGGTCAGGGGTCACAGCAAGTCGGTATGCTGGCAGAAATGCTGGAAACCTACCCAATCGTGCGCGATACGTTCGCCGAAGCGTCCGAATTGCTGGGATATGATGTTACCGATCTGGCCCTAAACGGCCCGATTGAAGAGTTAAATCGAACTGAGAAGACCCAGCCTGCGCTATTGACTGCCAGCATAGCGCTATATCGACTCTGGTCGGCACAGTCACCCTTGAAGCCCATTTTATTTGCAGGGCACAGCCTGGGTGAATATAGTGCGTTGGTTGCCAGCGGTGCCGTTAGCTTTGCTGATGCCATAAAGCTGGTTGAATTGCGCGGCCAGCTTATGCAATTGGCCGTTCCGGCTGGTGAAGGCTTGATGGCGGCTGTTTTGGGCTTGGACGATCAGGCTGTAATCGACGGGTGTCTGGCAGCGGAGCAGGGCGCTGTCGTGTCGGCGGTTAATTTCAACACCCCGGGCCAGGTGGTAATTGCCGGCAATACCGCCGCTGTTGAACGGGCCATGGTGATTTTAAAGACTATGGGCGCGAAACGGGTATTACCCCTGTCGGTCAGTGTGCCGTCGCATTGCGTGTTAATGAAACCAGCGGCTGATACACTCGCGCAGCGGTTGCAGGCGATCCACTTTAACAGTCCGTCGGCGCCGATTGTGCAAAATCGCGTTGCGCTCGGCGTGACCGATATTAGCGAAATTCGCAAAAACCTATTGGAACAGCTCTATAAGCCGGTTCAATGGACAAAGTCGGTGCAATTTATGGCCAGCGCTGGGGTTACCGAGATTATCGAATGTGGCCCGGGTAAGGTCTTGAGTGGCTTGAACAAACGAATTGCCGGCGATGTGATTCATACCGCCATCGGCAATCTAGCTTCGTTTCAAAAACGATTAGGATAATAGTTATGACAGATGCCAAAAAAGTTGCCCTTGTGACCGGCGCCAGTCGCGGCATCGGCGCGGCGGTTGCTGACAAACTCGGCCATGACGGCTTTATTGTGTTGGGCACCGCGACCTCAGAAAGTGGCGCGGAAAAAATTAGCCAACGGTTTGCCGAGTTGGGCATTAGCGGCAAGGGTTACTGTCTGAACGTCACCGATGGCGCCTCCATCGATGCTGTGATGGCCGATATTCAGGCCGAATTCGGTGCCCCAGCGGTATTAGTCAACAATGCCGGCATTACCCAGGATAATCTTTTTTTACGCATGAAAGAGACTGAATGGAATGCGGTGATCGACACCAACCTGAATTCGGTGTTCCGCATGAGTAAGGCGGTCATCAAAGCCATGACGCGCACCCGTTTTGGCCGAATCATCAATATTTCATCGGTTGTCGCCTCCGCCGGTAATGCCGGGCAAGCCAACTACTGTGCCGCCAAGGCCGGCGTGGAGGGTTTTACGCGGTCCTTAGCGCGTGAAATCGGTAGCCGCAACATTACCGTCAACTCGGTTGCGCCAGGCTTTATTCAAACCGACATGACCCATGATCTGGCGGAAAATGTAAAAGAAACTCTACTGAAACAGGTGCCGTTAGCGCGCCTGGGTACACCGGATGAAATCGCACATGCGGTTGCGTTTTTGGCCAGTGATGGTGCGTCATACATCACTGGAGAAACTTTGCATGTCAATGGCGGCATGTATATGGGTTAATTTTGGCAAGTTGGTCGTCATTTAACTTGCTCAATAGGATAACGTTTATATAAACTAGCCAGCACGTATAACTGTGCTAAATACCTTTTAGGAGTTCTTATAATGAGCAGCATCGAAGATCGAGTTAAAAAAATAGTTTGTGAACAGTTAGGCGCTAAAGAAGAAGACGTCAACGCAAAATCATCTTTTATCGATGATCTGGGTGCCGATTCTCTGGATACGGTTAACTTGGTGATGGCTTTGGAAGAAGAATTCGAAACTGAAATTCCAGATGAAGAATCTGAGAAATTACAGACTGTTCAGGACGCGATCGATTACGTAAACACCCACGTGGGTTAAGCGATTTAGTCAACAATAGGAGCCGTATTGACCTCCGGGCAATACGGCTTTTTTTTGAGTGCTATTCTGCATAATGAAGAAGCAAGGCAGTCTTGGAGAAATTAAGATGTCAAAACGACGTGTGGTGGTAACTGGGCTGGGTTGTATTAGTCCATTAGGGAATTCAGTCGCATCAACGTGGGCGGGTATTTTGGCCGGAAAAAGCGGCGTGAATCGCATCGAGCTGTTCGATGCTGAAAAATTCACCACCAAATTTGCGGCTCAGGTGAAAGATTTCAATCCAGCCGACTATATGAATCCTAAAGATACCAAAAAGATGGATGGTTTTATTCAATACGGCTATGCGGCCGCTGTTGAAGCGATCCAGGACTCCGGTATTGAAGCGACTGAAGCCACCGCCGGTCGAATTGGCATTGCCATCGGTTCAGGCATCGGGGGGCTCGATACTATCGAGAAGAATCATCTTGCTCTGCAAAAGGGTGGCCCACGCCGTATTTCACCCTTTTTTGTCCCCGCTGCCATTATCAACATGATTTCGGGCAACCTATCCATCGAGTATGGTTTTAAAGGCCCAAATATTGCCATTACAACTGCCTGCACCACGGGCACACACAATATTGGTTATGCCGCGCGCACGATCGCCTACGGCGATGCCGATGCGATGGTAGCAGGCGGTGCCGAAATGGCGTCCGGCCAGTTGGGCATGGGCGGTTTCGGCGCGGCGCGGGCCTTATCCACGCGCAACGATGATCCAACGCGCGCCAGTCGTCCGTGGGATCGAGATCGAGACGGTTTCGTGCTCGGTGATGGTGCCGGTGTGGTCGTGCTCGAAGAATATGAGAGCGCCAAGGCCCGCGGTGCGAAGATATATGCCGAATTAACCGGTTTTGGTATGAGTGGCGATGCCTATCATATGACCTCACCGCCTGCCGATGGCGCTGGTGCCGCGGCCGCTATGGACAACGCCTTACGGGATGCCGGTTTAAATCCGTTAGACGTTAACTACATTAATGCCCATGGCACCTCGACACTGGCCGGTGATTTGGCTGAATCGCAAGCGGTTAAACGTCTCTATGGTGGCGATGCGGACAAAATCGTGGTCAGCTCGACCAAATCGATGATTGGCCACTTGCTCGGCGCTGCCGGTGCAGTGGAGGCGATTTTCTGTATCTTGGCGATCAAAGATCAGGTTGCTCCCCCGACCATCAACCTGGATAACCCGGATCCGGCCTGTGATCTTGACTACGTTCCTCACACGGCGCGTAATATGGTGATCAATCATGCGCTCAGCAATTCATTTGGTTTTGGCGGTACAAACGGCTCTCTTATCTTCAGCAAAGTTTGATACTATCGTGCCTTACCTCTGAACTCTGTTAGCCCGGAAACCATGCATATCAGTCTGTTAAATGGCGTCAGTGGCGCCATTCCATTATCCCACCGAGGTTTAGCTTATGGCGATGGCCTGTTTGAGACGCTGTTAGCCGATCAACATGGGCCTCACTTTCTCGGGCCGCATCTTGATCGCCTCAGCGCCGGCACCCATCGTTTGGGTATGGCATGGTCCAGCGCGCAGAGGCTTGCGCTGCGCGGACAATTGACCGCGCTCTGTGCCCATCTGGATGCACCCCATCTGATTAAAGTCATGTTGTTGAGAAGCAACCCCGGGCGCGGCTATGATTTCGACCCCCTGTTACAACAGACCGATGTTCTCGTGCAATGCAGTCCCTATCATCGTCCCGACTGGGCGGCGCAGGGCGCTTCGGTTGCCCTGTCCGAGACCCACGTCAGCGTCAACTCGACTCTGGCCGGCATGAAGCACCTCAATCGGCTGGATTCGGTTTTGGCTCGTCAGAGCGCGCGGCGACAAGGTGTCGATGAGGTCTTGATGGCCACCGACAGCGGCTCTATTGTCGAAGCCAGCTCTGCCAATCTATTCTTTTTTCGGCATGGGTACTGGTCTACACCACCGGTTGATCAGGCCGGTGTCGCCGGTGTAATACGTCAGCAGCTGCTGACCCGTTTCCCTGACATTCAGATCAGCGCACTGGCGGTGGATGAGCTGGACCAGGTCGATGCGGCTTTTTTGTCCAATAGTCTAATGGGTCTAGTCCCGATTGAATCCTTAATGGCGCGGCCGTTACCGCGCCATGCCGACATCCATCTCTTTCACAGTGAGTTAGCCCAAACGTGTTAAAAAAACTAGTCTTCATCACTCTGCTATTAGGCATCGTTTCGGCCTTGGCGATCGTCAACTTGGCCCAACTACGGCTGCAAAAACCGCTCTCACTGAGCGCCGAAGGCACAACCTATAGGGTGACCGACGGCGCTTCGGTAAAGCGTGTCTTGGCAGACTTTAGCGCCAACGGCTGGATCGACTACCCCCGGATCCACGAATTGTGGTTGCGCTATAATGAACTCACGGTAATCCAACGCGGTGAATATGCTTTGCAGCCGGGCCAAACCAGTACCGATGTGATTCGCATGATGGTGTCTGGCAAAAAAATCCTGCGTTCAGTGCAATTCATTGAAGGCCAAACCTTCAGTGAATTCTTGCAGGTCCTGGCGGATAGTCCCGACCTAGAGCATAGCCTAACCGGATTGGATCAAGATGCTATTATGCAGCTTGTAGCCGCCGATATGAGCTTTTACGAGGGCTGGTTTTTCCCCGATACCTATTTATTTGACGCTGGCACCAGTGATCTGGATATACTTAAATTAGCTCACCAGCGTATGGTGTCGATCTTGGCGGAGGAATGGGCGCAAAAATCCCCCACAGCTGTTGTTGAGACACCCTATGAGGCGTTGATTTTGGCGTCCATCATCGAAAAAGAAACCGGCGCCGCCTTTGAACGACCGATGATCTCAGGTGTTTTCAGCCGTCGACTCAGTATCAATATGCGCCTGCAGACCGACCCAACCGTTATTTATGGCGCGGGTGCGGCGTATACCGGCAATCTGACGCGCGGCCATTTGCGCACCGACACGCCCTATAATACCTATACCCGCAACGGCTTGCCGCCGACTCCGATTGCCAACCCGGGCCGCGAAGCGATCTTTGCGGCCTTAAATCCGGCCGCCGGTGAGAGTCTATTTTTCGTCGCCAAGGGCGATGGCAGCCATCATTTTTCGATCACCTTCAAAGAACACAACGCCGCCGTGCGGCGCTATCAGCGTTTTTCCCGGCGCCAAGACTATAAGTCGGCACCGGCAACGACAACGGACGAGGTCCAATGAGCGCCTTGTTTATCAGCATAGAAGGCTTAGAAGGCGCCGGTAAAACTACTCAGGCCGAGGTGCTGATGGCTTGGCTCGCAGCGCGCGGCCACGATATTGTCCGCACCCGGGAGCCGGGTGGCACCGAGATCGCAGAAGCGATCCGGGACCTGGTTTTGAGTCATCACAGTGAAAAAATGGATCCGGTTACCGAGTTGCTCCTGGTATTTGCAGCCCGCAAGCAGCATGTGGCCAGCCTTATTCAGCCGGCCTTAGCGGCGGGTCAGTGGGTGATCAGCGATCGCTTTACCGATGCGACTTACGCCTATCAGGGTGGCGGGCGCGGGCTCGACCGAAGCCTGATCGCATCACTGGAGGAGACGGTTTTGGCCAATTTCCAACCCGATCTAACCATCTGGTTCGATTGCGACGCGGCCACCGGCTTGGCGCGGGCCCAGGCTCGTGGCGCGCTGGACCGCATTGAAGGCGAAGATATAGCGTTTTTTAACCGCTGCCGCGCACAATATCAACTACGCTATGATCAACAACCTGAGCGTTTTATAAAAATCGATGCGGCTCCGTCACAGGCCGCCGTCTCCGAGCAGTTAATTACGGCCCTGGAGGTCTACTTTGCCTGATTTACCGCCTTGGTTGAATGCCACGCTAGTGGACTTGATTAGCCAATACCGAGCCAATACCTTGCCGCATGGCCTATTGATATTGGGTGATCCAGGTGATGGTGGCGGGTTAATGACCGATGCCTTGGTGGCAAAATTACTCTGCCGGTCCGATTTGGCGCACGCCTGTGGCGACTGCAAAGCCTGTCGATTGCACCAGGCCGGCAACCATCCAGACTTTATTCGGGTGCAGCCGGAAGGCAAGAGTTTGACCATACGGGTCGATGCCGTGCGCGCCATCAATCGAAAAGTGGCCGAAACCGCTCAACAAGGTGGCAACAAGGTGATTCGCCTGGAAAACGCCGAGAAGATGAATAGCAATGCCGCAAATGCCTTATTGAAGGTCTTAGAAGAACCGAGCGATCGAACCTTTATTGTGCTCGAAAGTCGCTCGTTGGGGCGCACCCTACCGACCGTTCGGTCTCGTTGTCGGCTGGTCACGCTGCCAGAACCGACTCCTGAGCAGGCCTTGGCTGTGTTGCATAGCGCTGCCTATCCGCTCAATCCCCATATCGCCCTGGGCATTGCGCAAGGCAAACCCTATACCGCCTTGGCGGTCACTGCGGACCAACTTAACCAATGGTCCGAGTGTGAAAGGCATTTTTTACAGGATTTAGGCTTTAGTCAGTTGAGTCAATTTATTCACAAGGCGCCGCTTGAACCGACCCTCAAGCAACTGATGTTGTGGATCGACACGGCACTGCGCCAGCAGTTGAGCCGGCGAGGCGCGCTGGCGCCCATCGCCGATGACTTGATCGAACTGCTGGCCAACCAAACGGCTCGGTCGCTGTTCAATTTTCGGGATTATCTGGTTGTCTTATTAGGGGCTATTAACCGTCAATCGAATCTAAACCCTCAGCTGATGGGCGAAGAGCTCGCATCTCGCTGGCTTGATCTAAGAGGTACAGAATGAACCCAAAATTAGCTGGCACTCGCAGCGGAATACTGTCCATAACCATGAAAGACAAGGCGGTTCTCTATGCCGCCTTTATGCCCTTCGTAAAGAATGGCGGTTTGTTTATCGCGACTAACAAACGCTTCAGCGTGGGCGATGATGTTTTTTTATTACTCACCCTGATGGATGAACCAGAAAAGATTCCGGTTGCTGGCCGCGTTATCTGGTTGACCCCACGAGGGGCCCAGGGCAACAGGGCAACCGGCATCGGTGTGCAATTTTCGAAGAAAAACGAATTGGCAAAAGACAAGATCGAAACCTATCTGGCCGGCGCGTTGAATTCGGACAAACCTACCCACACTATGTAACTGGGCCCAAGCGAATCTTCCGGCTAATAATGTCATCCGTTTGGGTGGCCTAACCACTCTGGACACCTTGGCATGTTAACTTCGAGTATTGCGATTCAGCCACAAAGCCCCGCTGAAACAGCCTTGATTAGTTCGGCCCTGAATCTATTTACCATTCACAATGAAAACAGCATAACGGTAACCCAATTGATCAAGGCTGCGGGCATCAGTCGATCGGTTTTTTATAAACACTTCGCCAACAAAGATGATGTCTATGCCGCCATTCTACTCACCGATGAGCTCGCAGTGACGCCCTTACTCACTAACATCGGGGCCTCAGGCGGGGCTGCGGACCTACTTGAGCAGTATTTGAAATATCGAATCCAATTCGTTAAGAAATACCGAGTTCTGATGCGTCTGGAAAAACACTTGCAGGCGACCGACTGCACATTGGAGCGGTTTGTGCAGTGGCAACTGTTACGCCGCCAGCATGTCGATGAGTTCGCCGCCATAATTGAACTGGACCTAGCGCACCTGAAGCCGTTAGAGCGGGACAAGGCGCGCTTTCATTATGGTTTGCTCTGGTCATTGGCCAGTGGCATGGCGCATATTACCGAATCCGATCTATTCCCTGAACTGATTCGTGATCGCCGTGGCTTTAGCCGCTTTCTGCTCGATTCCGTGCGCACACTGGGTGGCCCTAAATGATCGAACTGACTGATATCTATCGACACATTAATAATCAAACGGTTGCGCCCGTGGAGTTATGGGACCCTGACTTCTGTGGTGATATTGATTTGGAAATTCGCCGCGATGGCCGGTGGTACTATCAGGGCAGCCTGATAGCTCGGGAACGGATGGTTAAGCTGTTTGCCAGTGTACTGAAAAAGGAAGATGAACGTTATTTCTTGGTCACACCGGTGGAGAAGGTGGGCATTCGAGTCGCCGCCACACCCTTTGTGGTGGTCTCCGCCCAATTGATCGGTGACACCTGGATCGTGACCAACAATCTGGGCGATCAGGCCTGTTTGGATCGGGATCACCCGCTTAAGGTAGACTACCCAGCCGAACCAGAGATGCTTTGGCGCGCTAACTTAAGCGCTCGAATCAGCCCCAGTGTAATGTATCAGTGGCAGATCCATGCCTTGGACCATCAGGGACTGCGCCAAGGGGTGCTGTGGTTGGACAGCGCCGGAACGGAATTCACGCTCGATCGTAGCGAGTTGACCTGACCTCGAAGTCCGAGATCCGGTCAATGACTGCGCCCGTCACATATTGGGATAGTTGGGCCCACCCGCGCCTTCGGGGGTCACCCAGGTGATATTTTGAGCCGGATCCTTGATATCGCAGGTTTTGCAATGCACGCAGTTTTGCGCATTGATTTGAAACTTGGCTGCGCCATCGGCCCCTTGAATTACCTCATACACGCCGGCCGGACAATAGCGCTGGGCCGGTTCCGCATAGAGCGGCAGATTGTCTCGGATGGGCAAATCTGGGTCGGTCAGCCTGAGGTGAACCGGTTGGTTGTCTTCGTGATTGGTATTGGAGAGAAATACCGAACTAAGCTTGTCAAAGGACAGGATGCCATCTGCCTTGCCGTATTCAAGCATCTTAGACTGCGCGGCCGGCTTGAGCGTGGCGTAGTCGGGCACCGAGTCCTGCAGAGTCCAGGGCAGGGTGCCGCGAAACACATTCATATCGATAAAGGCGTAGGCTGAGCCGAGGATATTGCCGAACTTGTGCTGGGCCGGGCCAAAATTGCGCTGAAAATGCAATTCCTTAAAGAGGCTGCTATTTTTATAATGCGCTTCGAAATGCACCAAATCCTGGCCGGCTTCAAGGCCAATTGCCAGCTGATCCAGAATGGTTTGCGCCGCCAACATGCCCGATTGCATAGCCGTATGCGTGCCCTTGATCTTAGCGCCGTTGAGCGTGCCGGCATCACAGCCAATTAAAAACCCACCCGGAAAGTGCATTTTAGGCAGACATTGCGAGCCGCCCTTATTCAACGCCCGCGCGCCATAAGACAGGCGTTTGCCGTTTGTCAGATATTTGGCAAAGAGCGGGTGGTGCTTCATGCGTTGAAATTCATCGAACGGCGACAAATAGGGATTGTCATAGCCTAGATCGGTGATCAGACCCAATGCGACCTGTTGGTTTTCCAAGTGGTACATAAAAGCACCACCGGAGGCACCCTGTTCGGCCAGCGGCCAACCGGCCGTGTGCACGACTAGGCCCGGTTCGTGCATATCGGCTGGCACTTCCCAGAGCTCTTTAATACCCAAGCCAAAATGCTGGGTACCCTGTCCCCGGGCAAGCTGGAATTGTTCGATCAGCGCCTTGCCCAAGTGCCCGCGGGCACCTTCGGCAAACAGGGTGGTTTTGCCGTGCAATTCCATTCCGGCGGCAAAGCCGTCTTTCTCCGTGCCATCGGCGGCACGGCCCATATCGCCGGTAATGATGCCCTTAACGGCACCCTTGGCGTCATAGAGCACTTCCGCGGCAGCAAAGCCGGGAAATATTTCCACGCCCAAGGCCTCGGCCTGTTCGGCCAACCAGCGGCAAAAATTGCCCAGGCTGATAATGTAATTGCCGTCGTTCTTCATCGGAGTGGGTACGGCAAAATGCGGCACCTTGACTTGGCTGGTCGCCGAGCGCAGCACATAGATCTCATCGCGCGTGACAGGGGTGTGCAGGGGAGCCCCAAGCTCGGACCAATTGGGTAGCAATTCATTGAGGGCGCTGGTTTCGAATACCGCGCCCGATAGTATATGGGCGCCGACTTCGGAGCCTTTTTCAACCACGCAGACGCTCAATTCCTGCTCCAGAGCCTGTGCGCCTTGCATCAACTTGATGGCAGCAGACAGACCCGCAGGTCCAGCACCGACTATTACCACGTCAAATTCCATGGCTTCGCGTTCCATAAACACCTCCGGTTGGCCGCTGCAATGACTAACAAAGCCCAAGGACCCGGTTAGCGTTAAGAATATGCTGTGTCTCAGCGGCGCTTAAATGACAATAACTCTATAACAGTAACGAGTTTAACCTTAACCGTGAAAAAATTAAAACAACTGTTTGAAATTTGCCGCCAAAGCGGATTAAATGAAGACTTAAATTAAACTGGGTTGACGATCAGCTGTCGCGCTCTATTCTAAATGTGACCCACTCTGTTTTGAGCTCACCCTGTGTTTGTGCGCAGGTGAGCGTTAGCCGGTCGTCTCGGTTCAGGTAGTCGTCGATTATTCACCGATATTGAAGCACCAATGAGTTAATGAGGACTGTATGAAAATCATCGTTCCGGTTAAACGCGTTGTAGATTACAACGTCAAAGTTCGAGTCAAGGCGGATCATTCCGATGTGGAACTCGCTAATGTTAAAATGGACATCAATCCCTTCTGTGATATCGCCGTTGAAGAGGCCGTGCGCCTCAAAGAACAGGGTCTCGCCTCTGAAGTGATCGTCGTGTCGATCGGTGAAGCCAAAGCCGAAGAGCAGCTGCGCCGATCGCTGGCCATCGGTGCGGATCGGGCCATTTTGGTGGTCACGCAAGAGGCCGCCAGTTCATTGGTGGTGGCGAAAATATTGGCGCAGATTGTCGCCCTTGAGCAACCTGGACTGGTGATCTTGGGGAAACAGGCCATCGACACCGATAACAATCAGACCGGGCAAATGCTCGCCGCGCTCGCCGGCTTGGCTCAGGCGACCTTCGCCAGCAAGGTCTTGATTGACGGTGATTGGGTTACCGTCACGCGCGATATAGACGGCGGCGCGCAAACCGTCTCGCTTAAGATGCCGGCCATCATCACCACCGATTTACGCCTCAATGAGCCGCGTTACATTAAATTGCCCGACATTATGAAAGCCAAGCGCAAACCGCTGGAGAAAAAGACCCCTGAGGATTTCGGCGTTGAACTAAGCCGAACGGTCAACACCTTAAAGGTTGAACCGCCAGCGGAACGCCCAGCCGGTATTAAGGTCAACTCGATTCAAGAGCTGGTCGACAAACTTAAAAACGAAGCGAAGGTGGTGTCATGAGCATTTTAGTTATAGCTGACCACAATAATAGTGAACTCACGCCCGTGACCGCCAATGTTGTTGCCGCGGCGCTCAAGCTCGGTGCGCCGGTCCATCTATTGGTTGCCGGCCACGACTGTCGGAGCGTCGCCGACGCGGCAGCGCAATTGAGTGGCATTGAGCGAGTGCTCAACTGCGACGCAGCGCACTACGCCCACGGCTTGGCCGAAAACTTGGCCGAATTGGTGCTATCGGTGGCCGATCAATACAGCCATATCCTGACCGCCGCCACAACCACGGGCAAGAACTTCCTCCCTCGGGTTGCCGCAAAACTCGACGTAGAACAGATTTCGGAGATCATCACGGTCGACAGTCCGGATACCTTTAAGCGCCCGATCTATGCTGGCAATGCCATAGCCACGGTGCAATCGACGGACCGAATCAAGGTTATTAGTGTGCGCGGTACCGCCTTTGATCCATGCCCGAATGATGGCCAGGCCCCGATCGAAGACCTGCCTGCGGCTTCCGACCAGGGTATCAGTCGTTTTATCTCCGAGGATTTGGTTGTTTCCGAACGCCCCGAGCTCACCGCGGCCCGCGTGGTGATCTCAGGTGGTCGCGGCATGCAGAACGGCGAGAACTTCGAACTGCTTTACAAGGTCGCCGATAAGCTCGGTGCCGGAGTTGGAGCGTCTCGTGCCGCGGTCGATGAAGGCTTTGTGCCCAATGACATGCAGGTCGGCCAAACGGGTAAGATCGTTGCCCCGGAGCTCTATATCGCCGTGGGTATCTCAGGACAAATTCAACACCTTGCCGGCATGAAGGACAGTAAGGTCATCGTTGCGATCAATAAGGATGCAGATGCCCCAATTTTCCAAGTAGCCGACTACGGTTTGGTGGCCGATCTGTTCGATGCACTCCCAGAACTGACCGAACAGCTCTAATTCAGCACGACTTAGGCCTGGATCGCTATGGGATGACAGGCCGGCTGAATCTTGTTCGGGCCCGCCAAGCCCAAACGGGCGTGGCGGTTAATTGGTCTTAAGCGCCAACCTCTAATCTTTGGCTTGGGGCATGGGCTGGTCCGGACTCAACGTTGAAGTCAGCAATTCCAAGGCAATGCTGACCTGCTGGATGATTTGTTCGGTTTTTTGGGTGGGCCGCATCCGACTGCCCGAGCGCACAAACAGCGGATCGTCATACATTGTTCGCAAGCGCGCTAAGGCGTTGCTAATGGCTGGTTGCGTAACGCCCAGCACCTTGCCGGCGCGAGTCAAATTGCCCTGCAAGTAGATGGTCAGCAGGACGCGAAAAAGATTTAAATCTGAAGATAGATACCGCATAACAAAGCTGTCCGTATAGTGCGTCTTATTAACTAAGCGTAGATTAGAAACGCAAAGGTAAAAAGGGCAGGGCAGTAAACCAACCCCTAAGCGGTTCAAGACCTCAAGATCCTTACCTATTCGCTGCATTTTGAATCGTTCAGCAAGACCGACGCCTAACTCCGCCTTATCAGTTTAAAAACAACCCGCGAATGCCTTGGGTATGGCCCAAGATACGGGTATAGTTGCGCTGTTTTCTCTGTCAGATGACGTCCGTATGAGTTTCTTTTTTCGCCCCCGTCACAAAGCCCAAAAAGATCGAGCTAATTTAAAACGTATCGATCAAACCCTCAGCCGTCAGGGACTTCCCAGCGCGTTGTTGCACTTCGTTTTGTTTATCATCATTGAGTGGCATCTGCTGCAAAACGGACCCGCGCCGAAGCTGGTGTATATTTTCGGTTTATTACTGGTAGTAATGGCGGCCTGGCGCTTCGTGATGATCGCCCAATTTGAAAGTTGGTATGCTAAGGGACCTGCGCACTGGCGTGATGTATTTATTCTGTCCGGTTTTTTGCATGCCGGCACTTGGTCTGTCTATCTGGTCTATCGCCTGACGCAGAGCCATGATGACCCCATTATGATGCTGGGCATTCTCTATACCTCGGCGATTGCCGCGGGCGGAACCTTCGTCTATTCACTCTACGGTCGCACGGTCAGCATTTACCTACTGATGCTTTTAGCTCCGTTAAGTATCTACTTTCTATTTCTCGAAAAAAATGTCGTGAATCTGATCATAGGTTTGGGTTTTATTGCCATGTACCTCTATTTGGTCAGTACGGCTAGGCGGGTGTCAGAACTGGTCTGGAGCTTTCTGACCAGCAATCACGAGTTGAAATTACGCTTAACAGCCCTGGAGCAGTCACGCGAAGCCACCACCGTGCAAAACTCCAGCAACCGCCGCTTTATCCAACAGTTGTTGCAGCGGGTGAAAACCCCTATGAGCGGACTGGTCGGGGTCTTGGGAATGCTGTCGGTTAAGGATACTGATATTGAAAACCAAGGCATGCTTGGCATTGCCCGCCGCTCCGGTTTTTCGATGCTTGATCTAATTACCGATTTTGAAGCCTTTATTGAACAACGCGATCAGACTCGCGTGCCTGAATCGATGGTTTTTAATTTGCGCAAAACGCTCGAGCATGCGCTCGCAGATATGGGCCCTAAAGCCCATGAAAACGGCCGCGAGCTGTCCTACCTGTACCACCCGGACGTGCCCGAACGCATCGAGGCGGACCCCCAGTGGCTGTCCAATGCCTTTCGCCGCTTGCTCGATTTCACCTTGGATATGGCCGATGCCGGTGAAATAACCGTTAAGATTGCTGTCGGCTCGGAGTTTGGCCAAGACTGCCTGCTGATAAGCTTCTATTTTATCAACAGTGATCTGGAACAGGGCGACCTAACCTCAGCATTGGACCGGCAAATGGATATATTGCCAGAAAATGAGGATGTCGCCGATCAACTAACTCTGATGGTCGCCGCGGCGCAATTTAAGGCGATGAATGCGACCTTAAGCGCGCAGCAGAAGGGGGATTTGCAGAAAATATCGGTTCGTTTGCCGATAACCACTACCACCCAGCAGGCCAGCTCGTTTCGACCGACCAAGTTTATGGCCGGTAAATCCATGTTGCTCGTGGATCTGAGCCCTCAAACTGAGCGTTCCCTGGCCGCGGAGTTTATGAGCTGGAATATGGAAGTGGCGGTCTGGACCCTCGATCGCCTTTTTGAGCAGACGGATAGTATCGATTCAGACTTTGTATTGTTTAATCTATCGGTTGACGATCAGTTTGCTCAGGCACAGTTGGAGAAAATCCAGCACTTAGCGGGCCGTTTCGGACAGCAAAGCCACCTCATTCTATATGCATCAGAATTGCAGCACAGATTGTTCAACGATATCGAGATCCCCTATACCTTCATTGAGAAGCCCGTCGCCCGCGATCAACTCTTATCGGCACTCAGAAACGCGCTCGAACAGATCGATGAGCATACCCAAAGCAGCACGCGGTTTGACAACACCCGGATCCTGATTGCCGAAGACAAGCTATTAAATCAAAAAATGATCCTGAAGATGCTTGAGCCCATGGGTGTCAGTGCCACGACCTGCAGTAATGGCCTAGAAGCCATCGAGTTGGCCAATACGGATAATTTTGATCTATTGTTAATGGACTGTTACATGCCGCGGATGGACGGTATGGAGGCCACTCGGCTGATTCGTCGCGCCGAACTCACGAGCGGCCGGCATATCCCGATCGTGGCGATGACATCGGAACAAACGCCGCTGATTGAGCGCGAATGTTTAACCGCCGGCATGGACGATTTCATTACCAAACCGCTCAAACATGAGGAGTTGATCGAATTGATTCAACGTTGGACCGCCTAAGCAATCCAGAACAGTTGTAAGGTTGGCGTGAATCCCCTGGAGAATTCACTACTTAGGCGTTACTGTTAAACTCTTTCTACGATTTCTAACTGGTTTTATTAAAACATGGACAAACAGTTACCCTTTGCATATGCAAAAAGACACGGTGTCGTCATCGATTATCATCATGCCGACGGTCTGCGCTTGCTATATCGACCCGACGCTAACCTAGTCGCCATGCAAGAAGCACAGCGCTTGATCGAAGCCGTGGTCCCGCTTGAACTGATCAATGATAACGAGTTTGCCGAGGCGCTTAATCGCGCCTATCAGACCGACTCCGATGAAACCATGCAGATGGTTGAGGGGCTGGGCGAATCGATGGATTTGAGCAGCTTAGCTGAATCCTTTCCTGAGACCGAAGATTTGATGGATCAAGTCGATGAGGCGCCGATCATTCGCCTGATCAACGCCATTCTGACCGAGGCGGTGCGTGAAGGGTCCTCCGACATCCATATCGAAACCTTTGAGAAACGCCTATCGATCCGTTTTAGAGTCGATGGTGTCCTGCGCGAGGTCGTGCAGCCGCGCCGCGCCTTAGCACCACTCTTGGTGTCGCGGATTAAGGTGATGGCGCGTATGGATATAGCCGAGAAACGCCTACCTCAGGATGGCCGTATATCGCTGCGTGTGGCCGGTCGAGAGGTAGATTTGCGCGTCTCGACCATACCGGCCAACCATGGCGAGCGCGTGGTCTTGCGCATACTAGACAAGCAGGCCGGTCGACTCGATTTGGCTCACCTGGGTCTGAGTCCGGATGATCATGCTAAGTTGAAAGACCTGATTTCTCGACCGCACGGCATTATTTTGGTCACCGGCCCGACCGGCTCGGGCAAGACTACGAGTCTCTATGCCGCCTTGCAGACCCTAAACAGCCAGTTCCGTAATATTATGACGGTCGAAGATCCGATTGAGTATAGCCTACCGGGTATTGGTCAAACTCAGGTGAACAGCAAGGTCGAGATGACCTTTGCACGCGGTTTACGCGCGATTCTCCGGCAAGACCCCGATGTCGTGATGATCGGTGAAATCCGCGATCTTGAAACCGCTGAAATTGCCGTACAAGCCAGTTTGACCGGCCATTTAGTGCTCAGCACCTTGCACACCAACTCGGCGGTTGGTGCCGTTACCCGACTCCAAGATATGGGCATTGAACCCTTTTTATTGGCATCGAGCCTTATCGGCCTAGTATCTCAGCGCCTGGTGCGCACCCTCTGTAATGACTGTAAGGTGGCGCATAATCCCGATAGCAGCGAACGCGAACTCTTGGGCCTGAGCGCAGACGAACCCTATGAGATATTCCGCGCCAATGGTTGTTCCGCTTGCAAAAGCACGGGATTTAAAGGCCGGATCGGGGTTTATGAATTGCTTAGGGTCGACGACGGTATGCGTCAGCTGATTCATAAGCAGGTTGGCGATCTGGAGTTGGATCTCTACGCCCGTAAATCAGCTCATTCGATTCTCGACGATGGCAAGGTCAAGGTGTTGGCAGGTGTGACCACCATCGAAGAGGTTCTGCGCGTGAATCGGAGCTACTGATGGCAGCATTTGAATATGTCGCTCTCGATGGCCGGGGCAAAAAGAAAAAAGGCATCTTAGAGGCCGACAGTGCCCGTCAGATTCGCCAGCAGTTGCGCGATAAGGGCTGGTTTGTCCAAGAAGTACAGCAGGCCCAGAAACAGCGCAGCAAAAATCAATCCCAGGGATTGTTTTCACCCGGCCTATCGGTAGCCGATCTGGCTCTGGTGACCCGCCAATTGGCCACGTTGGTCGGTTCTGGAATGCCGTTGGAAGAATGCCTTAAGGCCGCCGCCGATCAATCGGAAAAGGCCAAGGTGCGTAGCCTGGTGTTGAGCGTGCGCTCAAAGGTGCTAGAGGGCTTTAGTCTGGCCAATGCCTTATCCGAGTACCCGCGAGCGTTTCCGGTGCTCTATCAGGCCACCGTCAATGCCGGGGAACACAGCGGCCATCTGGATCGGGTGATGAACCGCCTGGCCGATCATATGGAAGAACAGCAGCGCATTGGTAAGCAAATCCAGATGGCCAGTATTTATCCCGCCATTCTCACCGGTGTGGCGCTACTGATCATTGTCTTTCTGCTCTATTCGGTGGTACCCGAAATCGTCGGGGTGATTTCCTCCACCGGTCAAGTATTACCGACACCCACCCGGGTTTTACTGGCCTCTAGCGATATGGTGATGCGCTATTGGGGGCACTTTTTAGTCTTTTGTATCGCGCTCGCGCTGCTCTTTCATCTCTATAACCGGCCCATCGAGCGGCGTACCAAGACCCACCGTCTGTTGCTGCGCTTACCCCTGATCGGGCGGATTTCTAAAGGCTTCAACACCTCACGTTTTATTGGCACCGTGGCGATGTTGTCTGGGAGCGGAGTGCCCTTGGTGGAAGCGATGAGAATTTCGGCTCAGGTGATTGCAAATTTAGAGATAAAACAACGGGTTAGCCGCGCCGCGGTGGCCGTGAGTGAAGGTTCGTCTTTACACAAAGCTTTGACCGAGGCCGGTTACTTCCGGCCGATGATGTTGCATATGATAGGCAGCGGAGAGGCCAGTGGAGAGCTCGATGCCATGTTACAGAAAACCGCCGATGCTGAAAATCGCTCTGTGCAGGAGCTGATTACCACCATCTTAAGCCTATTCGAACCGCTGATGATTCTGATCATGGGTGCCATCGTTTTGGTGATTGTCCTGGCCATTGTGCTACCTATAATGCAAATGAATAATATGGCCGGTTGACCTCAGAGGTTGCCGGGCTGGAGTTTTAAAGCAATGAAAAAACAAACGGGTTTTACCCTGATCGAACTCATGGTTGTGCTAGTGATCCTGGGCATCATCTTTGGCCTGGTGGTACCCAATGTAGTGGGGCGGGGCGATGAGGCTCGTGTGACCGCGGCGCATGCCGATATGAGCACCATCGGCCAGTCGTTAGAAATGTATCGCCTACACAACTCGCACTATCCATCGACCAATCAGGGTTTGGAAGCCTTAGTGGCTAAACCCAGTGGCGATCCGGAAGCGAAAAACTGGCGCGGGCCCTATTTGAAAAAGACCCCTCTGGATCCTTGGGGCAATGCCTATGGCTATATTAACGAGAACAATGTACCGGAAATCATCTCTCTGGGAGCCGACGGCAGCGATGGCGGTGAGGGTATCTACCAGGATATCTCTTCAGTTAATCTGAACTGATGATGCCTCGCGGACATCGGCGTGACGCCGGGTTTTCGCTGATCGAACTCATGGTGGTAATTCTGATCATAGGGATCGGTGCCGCTGCGATACGGCTCGGTGTGGTGCGCAATGACCCGCTTGATGATCTGCAGCGCACCGGTGATATCCTGGTCCATTGGTTTACCCGAGCGCAAGATCAAAGCCTAGTAACCCTGAGCGAAACAGGGCTCTATTTTATGACTGGCTCTGTGGCGACCCTGAGTTGGCAGGCCGGTGACCCGGATGCCGGCGAAGCGGACGTGGTTTGGACCGTGATCAGTGAGAGCCCCTATGTTAATGAAAACGACGATTTGATCGTCGAGCTGATGCTCGATTTGGAATCCCAACAGTGGGTCGCGCTGTCTGAGGCGTTACCGGAGGACCCTGCGCTGATTCAGCCCCAGGTGATTCTCTTGCCCTCGGAGGAATATACCCCGTCCTTTGTCATGACTATGCGGCTCGATGCCATGTCAGAGCAGCTGATAAGGATCGTCGGTGATGGCTTTAATCGTCTGGAGTTAAGCCGTGAAGCACCCTAACCGGGGTTTTACCCTCGTTGAAGTCATGGTGGCCTTGGCTATTTTTGCGCTCCTGGCGTCGACGATCGCCACCTCCAACATTCAGGCCTTGAACAGTGCTCGACAGATAGAGGAGCAGGTCCAAGCGCGCTGGATCAATCAAAATGTCCTCACCCAAATGCGCTTAGACAAAGCGCTACCCGATGGCGGCACCACCCGACAAAACTATTCTTATAATAATCAAGACTGGATCGTCGAGATTGAAGTCAGCAATGTCGAGATGGACCTGCTTGGACCCTTTTTACGGCACATAAAACTGCGCACTCGACTCAAAACTGATGACACTCCGGCCGACATCCTCATTGCCGTGCTCGGTGAGGCGGGCTCGCCATGAAGTCGTTCCAGGGCATGAACAGGGTACAGGGCATGACCCTGATCGAACTATTGGTTGCCCTGGCATTGAGTGCGGTTATCGCCATCGGCACCTTTAATCTGTTGCGTACCAGCATCAATACTCGCGACACCTTGGGTGCCCAAGCCGAGTCAACCTCGCAGTTGAGTCGAGCCATGCGCTTACTGGAACAGGATTTCATCCAATTCAGCCCCCAGCGACCGGTCAAAGACGCCTTTGGTGATTTTGCGCCCGCGATGCTAATGGATGCCGATGGCTTGGCGCTGACCCACAATGGTTGGGCCTGGAGTCCCTTCATCGCTTATGAGCGTTCCACAGAGCAGCGGGTTGTCTATCGCTTGGCAGAACCCGGTAGTGAGCTGTGTGACCTCTTGGAGGATGATCTCATCAACGATCAGGGCGGTTGCTTGATTCGCAGTTATAAGGCCCATCTAGACGATGACGGTTCCCTGCGCTGGTATCACCAACGACTGTTGCGCCCGCTCAAAGCCATCGATTGGCGTTTTTTAACCTACGATCCGGAAACCAAGAGCACCGAGTACCAGTCCGAGCCGCCCACTTCCGACCCACGTACCGGGTTGCTACTGACTCGCCTAATCGGCGTCGAAATTAGCCTTACCCTTGGCACAGGCCCGATTCATCAACGCCTCTTTGCCGTACCCAGCCTACCGCCTCTGGATCAGGGGGCCTTGCCATGAGACGTCAGCAGAGTGGCTTTGTGTTGATTCAGGTTATGTTGGTCTTCGCTATCCTGATCGTGGTGGCCGCCAAATTACAATATGAGCAACGTATTCAAATCGATCGGACAGCTCAGAGTCTGTTTCTCGGCCAAGCACAGACCTATGCAGAGAGTGCCGAGGCCATCGCCAAGGTCGGTCTGATAATCGACCTGCGCAACAGTCAAACCGATCATCTCTACGAACTGTGGAACACCGCAGATGGCCTATTCCCCGTCGATCAGGGCATGATTCAACTGGAATTAAACGATTTACAGGGCCGCTTCAACCTAAACTGGCTGACTCTGGAAAGCGGTTATCGGGATTCGGCACAACAGGGCTTGATGCGCTTATTAACCATTCTCGGCTCTAAGCCAGAAATTGCTGACGAACTGTTGCAATGGTTTGATCGAGACAGCGGCATTGACTATTTCTATGCCGATGAACGGCCCAGCTATGCGCCGGCATACACCAGCATGGCCGATCTATCGGAACTGTTGCTGTTAAAATCGGTCGATTATGCTGAGTATCAGAAGATTGCGCCCTATCTGAGTGCGTTACCGGCCGATAGCAAATTGAATATCAATACTGCGCCGGCCGAAATCATCCAGTCAATTGCGGTCTATATCGATGAAAGTACCGCCCAACAGGTCGTAGCCAGCCGCGGGGAAACCGGCTTTACGTCTCTGAGTGACTTCTTAAGTGGCGAAGTTTTTAAAGAAAATCAGGATTCATCGGTATTGCTGGCGCAACTAAGTGTTACGTCCAATTGGTTCGAGTTATATACTTCAGTGACGTTACAGGACAGAACCCTGACTCAACGCAGCATGTTACATCGTGGTTCGTCGGGGATGACCTTAACCTTAAGAGATCGATCGGTGAAGGAAGCCAATCCGATACCGGGTGACCCGATTAAAGGGCCCGCGGCATCGGCAGACTTAGATGATACCAACGAGTCGAATAGTTAAAATGGAGTGTCAATGAGTATTCAATTAAGCCTGTTTTGGGACACCGCCGATCGCCTAGAGTGGTATTGGCCAGGCGACCCGAGTGTTTTTGAGGGTTCGTTCGAGGAATTGCTGGATCAAAAACAAGCGCATAATCTAACCGTCTGTTCGGTCAGGTTGTTTTTACCCGAATACTGGTTCTCGACCCTTGAGCTGAACTTACCGGCCAAGACGCGACGCCTGTCTGGCCAAGCCCTGAAGTTTGCCGCCGAAGAATTCCTCGCCCAAGACATCGATAGCGTGCATCTGGTATTGAAAAACAAGCCACTGGGCGGGGCAGCCACCGTCTTGGTCACCGGGCTGGAGCGCTTTAGTCGGGTCTTACAGACCCTGCGCGTGCGCGGCTTGATCGTCTTGGAGGCCTTTAATTGCCAAGATTTCTCGATCCCAGAAAATCAGACCAACGAAACCCTATTACAGATCTCCGAGCAGATCGTCACCCTGAGTGCCCGAGACCAGATATTCAAGATACATCCCAAGGGCTTCTCGCAATGGTTTGATATGTGGTCGCAGCAAAATCAACTCGACCCTGAGGCGCCGATCCTGATCATCAGTGCCCATGCCGATGGTGTGGCCAAGTCGATTGTCAACCAACTGGAAGCAACCGGTGTCCCCGTGCAGTGGGTCGTTCAGGATATAAAACAGCTCATCGATTGGCATGATCGGGCAGAGGGTAACAGGCAGCCTGGCAACCTGATTACCGCTGAATTCAGTCAACAGCCTTCCAATTCCCAATATCAGCTGTGGCTACCCGCCGCAGTCGCCGGTCTGGCCGCCTTTGTCGTCTGGGTGAGCCTAACCCTATTGGATAATCATCGGCTGCAGATTCGGATCGAGCAAACCTTAGCGGCCAGCGATAACGTTTTTCTGCAGGTCTTTGGTCAGGATAAGCGCATCCAACGGTCGTTGATGACCCGGGAAATGCGCACCTTGGCGACTGAATCCGGCATTGTCGATCGAAGTGTGCAAGTGAATGCCTTGGCCGTGTTAAACGATCTAACGATTGCCAGCCCTAGCTTCAAACTGGAAGATTTCCGTTACAATCATGACCGTAAAGAGGCCTATTTCACCCTGGTTCAGGATATTGCCGACGCGGGCGATGCCTTTGCCTTATTCGAATCCCTCAAAACCGGTCTAACCGACAAAGGCTACACGGTCGAATACTCGGCCAATCAAGACAAGGACGTATTTCGGGCGCGGTTTAAGTCGGTTTATGGGGGGCAAGTCTGATGTTTGAAAACCTATTCGAACCGCTCCGACTCAAGTGGGCGGCCTATAGCCGACGCGACCAACGCTCGCTTTTGGCGCTGATGGTCGCACTGCTGTTGGCTATTCTAATTTTCGGTATTACCTTGCCGGTGCTTAAGGCTAATAAACAGCTAAACAAAGATCTAGAGAACGCCCAGGGTGTTTACCGCGAACTGCTGAGCTTAGCGCCACAGGCCTTGGGCAACAGTCGTGAAGACCCAACCTTCGACACCGGTAGTTTAAACAGCGAAGTGAGGCGCCAGGCGGCCCGCTTTGGTGTCGATATTCAACGGTTCGAGCCCGATGGCACTCTACTCAAGGTCTGGCTAGAGGATGTTCGCTACCCGGCGGTCATTCAATGGCTGGGCGGTTTGACGGCACTGGGCATTGGCCATACCGAGTTAACATTAGAAGATCGCCCCAAATCCGGTTTTGTCTCCGTCAGAGTGACCCTAGGGACTCTGAACTGAGGCATCGGCCGGCAACGGACAGTACTAAAACCAATAAAAACAACAATAAAGGTGATTTATGCCACTGATAGCCTTAGATGACGTAGCGGTCGTCCGCTTGGATGACCGCTTTAATCGCCAGGCGCGGTCGTTGCTGTATCATTCCTACAAAGACGAACCGACCTTTAAATATTTACTTGATGCCCAGCGCCCCGGCTATAAACAACGCATTCGGGCGACAATTCGCGAGCTAATCGGTTTGCACATGGACCGAGGGGAGTTTATCTTTGGCGTGGTGCACAAAGCGGACGATCGCCTGCTGGGGGTCGCCTTTTTTAGCGATCTGCAGTTGAAAATGGATATATCCAAACAGCTCTTTTGGCGCCTAAAAATGATCCTAACCGCCGGATTCGAAAGCACTCGACGCTTTGTTGACTATTTTAATGATGTGCAGGAAAGTCTGCCGTCGAAGAACCATCGTATGGTCAGCCTAATCGGCATCCATCCCGATTTTCAAAAGCAGGGCTTGGGCAAGCTGTTGCTTGAATCGATCCACGCTATAACCGACCAAGACGAAAACTCCATTGGTTTGTTTTTGGACACCGGTAATAATCGTTATTTGGATTTTTACCAAAGTCTCAGTTATGAAGTATTTACCGAATTACCCCTAGGGCAACTCAAGGAATTCGTGCTCTACCGTCCCAATCCAAACTACATTGATCGAACCGCTTGATTCGCTCGATCAGATGTCTGAAAGGATAGGGTGCCTTGTTCGGCGCCCATCCATTTGCTTGCTTGCTTATAACCACAACCCGAGGAACTACCATGAACTATGACTTCGACTTACTCGTCATCGGCGCCGGATCCGGAGGCGTTCGCGCCGCCCGAATGGCCGCCCAAATGGGCGTACGGGTGGCAGTCATCGAAGCTCGCTATCTGGGCGGAACCTGTGTCAATGTCGGTTGTGTGCCCAAAAAACTGTTCGTCTATGCTTCGGAATTCAATCAGAGCTTTATAGACTCGGCCGGTTTTGGCTACACGGTAGACAAAAAACCCACCTTTGATTGGCCCACACTGCGAGATAATAAAACCGCGGAGATCGAGCGATTGCAAGGGGTCTATCAAGGTCTGCTGGAAAATAGTGGGGTCACCATCATCAACGGTCACGGTGAGTTTGTTACCGAACACAGTGTCCGGGTCGGTGATCAGGTCTACAGCGCCGCCAACATCTTGATTGCCACAGGCAGCTGGCCGGTGACCACTCCGATCCCTGGTAATGAACTGGTAATGACCTCGAATGAATTCTTTTATATGGACGAGTTTCCCCGTCACGCCATTGTCGTCGGCGGCGGTTATATCGCGGTAGAGTTTGCCGGCATCTTGAACGGTTTAGGCTCGGACACCCATCTGGTGTATCGCGGCGCACCGGTATTGCGCGGCTTCGACGATGATATTCGCCAATTTGTCTCCGAAGAACTGATCGAGGCGGGTATTGATATCCATTACGGCCGTACCGTGGAGAAGGTTGAAAAGCAGGCCGATGGCCGATTGGCCGTCACCTTTGATAATGACCAGGTCGTGGTAACGGACGCGGTAATCAATGCCTTGGGCCGCAAAGCATTGGTCGAACCACTCAAGTTAGCGGCCGCAGGGGTTGAATTGGCTAGCCGCGGCCATCTTGAGGTCAATGAACATTACCAGACCAATGTCCCGCATATCTTCGCGGTCGGTGATGTCATCGGTCGAGTGCAGCTCACCCCGGTGGCGTTGGCCGAGGGCATGTACGTTGCGCATCATCTGTTTTCCCAAGATGCCCCGCGTAAGGTCAACTACGGTTTGATTCCGACCGCGGTCTTTTGCCAGCCCAACCTTGGCACAGTGGGTTTGTCCGAGAACGAGGCCATACTCCAGTACGATCGAGTGGCAGTCTTTGTGAGCCGTTTTAAAGCGATGAAAAACACCTTGTCGGGCAGTACTCATCGGACCCTGATGAAGGTATTGGTCGACACTGAAACCGATAAGGTAATCGGTTGTCATATGGTCGGCCATGAGGCCGGTGAAATCATCCAGGGTTTGGCTGTGGCCTTGCAAGCGGGCGCCACTAAGGCAGACTTCGACAGCACCTTGGGCATTCACCCAACGGCGGCCGAAGAGTTTGTCACCATGCGCACACCAACGCGCTTTATTGGTCGGACTGTTACGTCGGATTGATTTTTTTGGCTCGCGCACTGGCGTGCCGGGCCTGGCGTTCAACATCGATGTAGCGATCGGTGATGGCGCTGGAACCGTGACCGGCGTCGTCACGCACATGCTCACGCGGTCGTGTTTTGACATCTTCAGAAATGCCAGTATGGCGCAACCAATGCACTGTCGCCGTTTCCAGCGCCGCAGCCTCCTCAGATTCACCCTGGGCCTTCAGTCTTAAGGTCGCCAAGTCGAAGCATTCCTGAACAATAAAGCGAATTTGCCGGGTACTGGCAATACCGCCTTTGCCACGAATTTTGGCAATCAGCGGCGTGTGGTCGCCAATCAATGGCAGGGGGGTGAGCCCTAAATACTGACGATAGCGCCGCAATGCGGTCAACATGGCATCGGACACCGAGATGTCGCGTTCCTTGTTCCCCTTGCCGACCGTGGTAAACCACCAGTTGCCCTGCGCGTCTTTCCAAAAGTGTTCCATCTCTGGCTGCCAGCGATCCGAGGCGGCTAACTCTGAAATCCGCAGATAAAGGCCGAATAAACAGCTGACGATAAAGAGCGACCGCTGCCATTTATCCGGGTCCTCGTGTAAGACCGCCTCGATGGCCATCAACACCTCATGCCATTGGGCTTCAGAAAGACGGCGCACGGTACTGACGGCTTGACGCTTGCGCAGAAACTTTCCTTTTTGGCGGATTTGCGCCACCGGGTTCAAGGCCACGGCTTCTTCTTGTATCAGATAATTAAAGAAGGTGCTGAGCACCGAAAATAGGGCCTGGAGGGCCGATTGACTGAGGTCATACTGCTTTGGATCTGGGTCGGCGCCGAGTCGATGGTCGCGTTTACTGACCTTGACCACAAAGGGGCGCCAGGCCGGATTGGCAATGCGCAACCCGTCGCCATTCTGAAAGCGTTGCACCGATTTAACCCCGATCCAGCTGAGCGGCGGTGCTTGGCAGAAATGGACGAAGGCCTCTATATGCTGGCGGCGCACCTCGCTCAGACACAGGCCTTCAACAAACCAACACCATTGCACAAAACGCTCGATCTCGCGCCGGTACGAGGCAAAGGTGTCTAGGCTGCCGCGATAGGTATAAAGAAATTGCGCACAGCATAGCGCGTCGGCGTTCAATGCATTGGCCGGGATGGTGGTCAGTGCCAGAGTAGGTTCACTGACATTAAAGCCCTGCCGAAACGGATTGGCCATGTAGTTCAGATTGTCAAAAATGGGCACCAGCTTCTGTGCGGTCACGGATGAGCCTCGTAATGGGAAAATAGGGCAGGTTGGTGCCTGTGAGTCCGAAAGACGGATAGTTGCAGATTTGTTGCCATGCATACCATATGATCATGGCTTCATTTGAATAGCAACAGTGACCTTAGTCACTGGGCAGCCGGCAATAGGCGCATTAGAATCTAAAGGAAATTGGTTTGAGAAAAATAGTGGATAGCGTGTACCAAAACTCCTTAGCCCAGAACGTTGAAGGCATGACCGGATACTTGGCTTGGGCCATTGTCTGCTACTTAACCCTCAGTTCTGAGCCGGCCGATACCTTGGCAGGCCAACTCAAGTTATTAACCATCGTACTCTGCCTATTACTGTTTATTCTTGGTTTTTACTTCACCACACGCGAACAGCCCTTTAAACGGATGGACAGCCGAATTCGTCAGCTGTCGGTGGTGGGCCAATTGATTGCCATTTTACTGATCCGCACCCTAACCAACTCAGGGGTGGTGTCGATATTGGCCGTCGCCCTAGCGGCCCAGTTACCGATTCGGTTTAATCACTTGCCGGCGCTAATGGGTGCGTTAGCGCTGATTGCTATCGACTACTTTTACAATGCGTTCTACTGGCAAACGCCTGATGCCTTGGTATGGACCGCTCTAGGTGGGGCTTTTAACCTATTTGCCTTTCGCATGAGTCAGCGGGTTATCCAAGAACAGGAAGCACGCGATGAAATCACCATGCTCAATCGCGAGCTGATTGCCACCCAGGCGCTGTTACAGGAATCAACCAAACAAAGTGAGCGACTGCGCATCTCACGTGACCTGCACGACGGTTTGGGACATCATTTAACGGCTCTGATTCTAAAATTACAGTATTTAACCTATACCACCGAAGGTGAAAACAAGGCCCATGTCGTTGAGGCCCATTGGGTCGCCAAACAATTGCTTACCGATGTGCGCGAAACGGTGCACGAGATGCGTGAAGGCTCCAATATCGGGCTTAAGGATGCATTGGATGCATTGGTCGCGCAAATTCCACGCTTGAAGATCGATCTCGTCGTGGCACCCAATTTTAAGCTCAACGATGCAAAAACCGCCGAAACTCTGTTTCGCTGCGTCCAGGAGGCAATCACCAATACCTTGAAGCATGGCAATGCCAGTGAAATGCATATTAGTCTGGCTCAGCAGCCCCATCAGGTTGAACTGGCGGTCAAGGATAATGGTCATTGCCAACTGAGCATTCACGAGGGTAACGGCCTAAAAGGGATGCGCGAACGCATCGAGAAATTACGCGGCCACATCGATATTAACACCGCGAGGGGCTTTGGCCTGAACATCCGCATCCCAACCATGGAGGCACTATGACTGCTACAGCGCAAAAAATGATTAGAGTAATGTTGGTCGACGACCAAAACCTCGTGCGCGAAGGGATTAAATCCTTACTCAATCTGGCGGGGCATATCGATATAGTCGGCGAAGCGGGTGATGGCGAAGAGGCCCTGAGTCTGTTTGCACCGCTCGCGCCCGATGTGGTGCTGATGGACATCCGAATGCCCAAACTCGATGGTGTATCGACCCTAAAGCAGATGAAAGATACTGGCATCGACATCCCCGTGATTATTCTCACCACCTTCGATGATCACGAGCTGGTGTTAAATGCCATACGAGCCGGCGCGCGAGGCTTTCTGCTAAAGGATGTGTCACTTGAGTCTCTTGTCGAGGCGATCGATTGCGTCCACCGCGGGGAAACCATGATTCAGCCAGCGGTAACGGAACGGGTGATAAAAGGCTTTACCGAATTGCAGAAAGACGGTGGCAGTCGCGTTGAGAAAGATCCGGTGCAAGATCCCTTAACCCAACGTGAAATTGAAATTTTACGCCTGATGGCCGGAGGCTACTCTAATAAAGAGATATCGCGCGCCATTTTCAAATCGGAAGGCACCATTAAAAACCATGTCTCCAATATTTTGGCCAAGCTGGGCGTCCGAGATCGGACCCGGGCGGTACTAAAAGCGTTAGAGCTCGGGATCATATAGGTTGTAAGGCATTAGAGCATTTTCCTCTTGGATCTTTAAATATCGCTCTAAAAGACTACAGTGTAGACGAAATGACCGATATACTCTGATATCAGTCGGCCCTCGGGCCTATTACCAACCCATTTTTTACTGGATAGTTGAATTGTTATGGCCAGGCCACGTTACCAACTCAATGCCAGAGACTGGCTCGATTGCCTCGACTGGCTCGATTATCAGTTGACCCTGCCGGATTGGCTTGGCCACCCGGAGCATCCTATTCATCGCACCGGGATTGCCAGTCTTAAAACGCATCTGAGCCATTGGCGCAGCATTGACCCGCCCGATGACGAACTCTATCAGACGGCTCAAGTGGTCCTAATCGAGGCGCTCGAGGATGACGATTGGGGTCGATTGCGGCGTGCCTTATCGGCCAAAAAACGGCGCCGACGGGACCGAAGACTCGACACCCAACCGGTCAATATCACCCTGAGTGCCGAGGCCCATAGGCTGTTGCTCGATTATAAATTTCTTTCAGGCGCCTTGACGCTCAGCGATGCGATTGAGCAAGGGCTGCAACCGGGGATGCTGGAACTCGAACAACAGCATGAACAGGACTTGTTCGCCGAACTGTTGCAGCGAATGGATCAGTTCAAGGCCTCCGATCTGGTCAAAATCATCGAAAACTATCTAAACCTCGCAGTGACACGGCGCAGCTTGGCTAATTCCTGCAAGATCGCCCAAAAGATGTTCCTCACCCGGCCAGATCGCACCGCCTATGAAATGATGATGGAACGTTTTGTCGAAGATCTGGTCTGGAACAGCGTCCACCTTAAAATCTCCTATCAAACGCTGGAACCCCTGATTGTTGATCCGCAGTCCAGCCCGGTACCTGAAATCGCCGAGCAGGCCCCAGTTGTTGGGCCCGTCTAGCGCGCAACTTGATTGCTGGGCCTGGTTGGGAAAACTTCCTAATGGGCCGCGCGATGGTTATTCTGTATCTCCCTGGACCACAAACGAAACCAGTTTATGAAGCGAATGGCCTTGATCACCGGTGCCTTCCTCGATGTATCCGGCGGTCGCTGAGGTCCAAGCGAACAAATAACCTTTAAAGGAAAGAGGAACAGGGCATGGAAAAACCTAAGATCATGGCTGGGCCCCTGCTGCTGGTCGTAACTATCAGCCTAGTGGCCCTGGTGCAGCTGCTGTCGCCGGTCGATTTGCGCGCTTTTGGCCTACAACCTCGCAGCCTGCACGGTTTCCTCGGGATCCTTACTATGCCGTTTTTACACGGCAACCTGGCGCATTTTTTGGGTAATATTGGCCCACTTGCGGTATTGGCCATAATGGTCAGTGCCAGTCAACGCGGTCGCTTCTATTCGATTACCATCAGTCTCATTGTCACAACGGGCGTCTTTACTTGGCTGCTGGCCAGTCCGGGCTATGTGGTCGGGGCATCGGGACTCATTTTTGCTTATTGGGGTTTCCTTATTGCAGCGGCGTGGCATCGCAGGGATTTAAAATCAATCGTCTTTGCGGCGGTAACGATTCTGATTTACGGTTCGTTGCTGCTGTCGTTAACCGAAATACGCCAGGGTATATCCTTTGCTGCACATTTCTCGGGTCTGATCAGCGGGCTCTGGCTGGCTAAATACATGGCCAAATAGTCTAGGATAGACAAAGGGGCAGGGTAACGGCATTCGACTTAAAGCGCGCCAGAGCATAAAAGAACCCAGCCTAGGCTGGGTTTAATATCTGCGCGGCGGCTGCGCTAGGCAACCTTTTCTTTCGCAGGCTTTTTCTGCGCCGGCCCCATCGGGACTTCCGGAATAAAGACGGTGAACAGTAGACCAATAACAATAATAAAGAAGCCAAACCAGAATATCTGCCGGGTCGCATCGGCCCAGAGCACCCTGAAACTGCGTTGCAGTGTGTCCACCTTTGCCATGGCCTGAGCCTGAGCGGTTGGTTCGGTCACCTGTTCCTGTATCGACCGCCTCAGTTGATCAAAATCGAACGATGCGGCCTGACTCTTGGTATGGGATTGGGCTTCCTCAGCACTCATATCAGAGGTCAAAGCCACCTTAAACTGGGCCGGGATCTGCGGTTCAATCTGAGTTGCAAAACCCATGGCCAGATGCGCGCTGAACACCGTACCGAGAAAGGCTAAGCCCATGCTGCTGCCCATTTGGCGCACAAAGGTCGCCGATGACGAGGCAACCCCCATCTTCTTGCGCGGTGCCGTGTTGATCATCATCTGGGTATAGAGCGGAATGGTCGGCCCTAACGCCATGCCTAAGACCACCAGTTTGATAATAACATTGAGCTGGGTCTGATCCGCGTCGAGGGTTAGGGCTAGCCACAGATAGCTCAGCATCAGAACCACCAGGCTTGGAATCAAGACCGGCTTATAGGAGCCAATGCGGGAGACTAGTTGACCACTGACCACATTACCAAACACCAGACCCAGGGTTAGGGGCGTCAGGGTCGCACCGGAACTGGTCGCGCTGACGCCCAAGACATTGACCATATAGAGCGGAATGAACACGATCGAACCTAAAAAGACGGCACCCAAGGAAAAAGAAGCCAATGCGGTCAGGCTGAAGGCACGATCCTTAAAGAGATCGAGGTCCAGTATGGCACCGTCGTGTTTCAGCTCATGGCGAATAAAGACAAAGGTGGCTAGGAACGATAGGGCAAACATCGAGAGGATCTCCAGCGAGTTCCAGGCATAGCTGACCGGTGCCAACGATAGCGCGATAAGCAGTGGCACAACCGACAACAGGAGCAGGGCCGCACCATAGAAATCGATCTGTTGCCCGGTGGTATGGCGCAACAGCGGCATCCTCTTATAGATAAACCACATGGCCACGCCGCCGACCGGCACATTGACCAAAAATACCCAATGCCAACTGATGTAATCGGTCAAGAGTCCGCCAATCCAGGGGCCAATGACCGAACTCAAACCAAACATGGCACCGAACAGCCCTTGATATTTGGGCCGGTCGCGCGGTTCAAAGAGATCGCCGACAACGGCAAAGGCATTGGCAAAAATAGCCGCAGAGCCGGCGCCTTGCATCGCGCGAAAAATGACTAACTGCAGCGGGGTTTGCGATAGGCCGCAGAGCACCGAGGCCACCACAAAAATGCCCAAACCCCACATCAGCATCGGTCGGCGACCATAGAGGTCGGACAACTTACCCCAGATCGGCAAGAGCGCGGTGCTGGTTACCAGATAAGAGGTGGTTAACCAGGTTATCCAATTGGTTGGAAAGGCCAGATCTTTGATAATCATCGGGGTCGCGGTGGAAACGATGGTTTGGTCCAGTGCGGCCATAAAGAGAGCCAATAAAACACCGACCAACGCTCCTTTGCGTTCGGCCGGGCTGATAACCGGGCCCTGTTCTGTTGTAGTCATTTCTTCTCCAAGTCACAAAAAAGGCGGATGCCGATTTTTAGAGTAATCGATAAAAAAATACCTATACGTCCGGAATCCTATGGAAATAGGGCGGTTTCAGGCTAATACTGCCGTGCGATGATAGATTTTTTCCGTCTGGGCGCCCTAGTGAAACAGTCTTGACACGCATTCTGACCGCCTCAGCGAAGCTACCCTAGGATGCGCGGCCTTACCGCTGATCTGGGCCGGGCATTGGGGACACTCGGCCATAACTTAAGGCCGGACGGTTAAAGCTTTTGTTTGAGTTGCTCTATACGGTTCCACGTTTTGCCATTGATTACCGGATCAAAGCCCATTCGCTTCAGTTCTTCCAGGGCCATCGACGAGCGCATACCCGAAGCACAGCAGACAATAATCGGCACGCTGAGCGTGGCAATCTGGATCTGAGCATTGCCAATGTCGGTGTGGGCTATATTAATAGCGCCGGTAACAGAACCGGAACTGAATTCAGCCGCGGATCGAACATCGATAATGCTGGCGCCTTGGCGCAGTGCATCGAGGAGCGCATCGGTGTCGTCGGCAAATAACTTCTTTAAGAATCCAAACATAGTCTACAGCCTGTGGATTGGGTTAGTATCAACATAAGGTACGCCTAATATAGGGGTAAGAGAAGCTGATTAATCGGTTCATTTTGCTATTTCCTGTAATAAAGATTACAGGAAATAGCGATATATGGTGCTGGTACTCTTCTGGGTCATGGCTGGGTCATACTTCGATCCTGGTCGATTTCGGCATAATTCCTCGGCTTGTCGATGATTATCGTTCACGCCACATCCTTTATCGCTTAAATATAGTCTCTTCGACCGCGCAGACGTGCCAATACAAATTGATATGATGTATCATTTCATTCATCTTACTAACCGAGTGTTTCCCTGTGCGGTTTTTTTACGCTGACTTAAAATATCGACTGCTCTTGGTCTTGTCCTGCCTCGCGATCCTCTGCCTATTGGTTTGGGGCGCGCTCTAATGTTGACCTTTGAGAACCTCACCCTAGGTTACGATCGTCATCCGGCGGTCCATCATCTCAATGCCACCATTGTTGAGGGTGACTTCATCGCCTTGGTCGGCCCCAATGGCGCTGGCAAGTCGACGTTGCTTAAGTCGATTTTAGGCCAATTGACGCCTATTGAGGGTCGGGTGGTCTTTAATGGCATCGGCAAAAACGATATCAGCTATCTGCCCCAAGCTAGCGCGGTCGACCGCACCTTTCCAATCACCGCCGAACAGTTTGTCGCGACCGGGCTGTGGCAGGAATTGGGTGCCTTTGGTCAGGTCAAAAAACATCACCGTGAGCGAATTCATCTGGCCTTGGTTAAGGTCGGTTTGGCGGGCTTGGAGCATCGCACCCTTGATGCCCTATCCGGCGGCCAGTTTCAACGCCTGTTATTTGCCCGCAAGCTGATGCAGCAGGCGCGCTTGCTGCTGTTAGACGAACCCTTCAGTGGTGTCGATGAACAGACGGTTGAGGATCTGATGCAGGTCATCACCGACCTGCATAGTAATGGTGCGACCATTGTCGCGGTGATTCATAACTTGAGTCTGGTCAGACGCTACTTTCCCCGCGCCCTGCTCCTGTCCCGCGAGCTGATCGCCATGGGTGACACGGCGCAGGTGCTAACACCCGATAATTTAAATCGCGCCAGTAGCCTCGGCTTTGCGGACGAGTTAGACCCTGAAATCTGTGCGGTACACGACCATGCTTGATCTATTAATCGGTCCCTTTATCGAATTTGCCTTTATGCGCCGCGCCCTGCTGGGCACCCTGGTTCTATCGGTTAGCTCCGCGCCAATCGGGGTGTTTTTAATGTTGCGTCGGATGAGTCTGACCGGCGATGCCATGTCTCATGCCATCCTACCCGGCGCCGCCGTTGGTTTTTTGTTTGCTGGCCTGTCGGTCACGGCCATGACCATCGGCGGGCTGATTGCCGGCAGTCTGGTCGCCCTACTCTCGGGTTTAACCGCGCGTAAAACCGGCACCGGTGAGGATAGCAGCCTGGCGGCCTTTTACCTGACGTCGCTGGCGATCGGGGTGATGATTATTTCTATGTCGGGCAGCAATGTTGACCTGATGCATGTCCTATTTGGCTCGACCCTGGCCTTGGATAACACCGCTTTGATTCTGCTCTTAAGCATCTGTGCCATCACTCTGATTGCGCTGACCCTGATTTATAGGCCCTTGGTGATGGAGTGCGTCGATCCAGATTTTCTCAAGTCTATCAGTCGCTTCAGTTCCATCGCCCACTATGGCTTTCTGATGCTCGTGGTCTTAAACCTGGTCAGTGGTTTTCACGCTATGGGCACCCTGATGTCGGTCGGCCTGATGATATTGCCCGCCTCGATCGCGCGCTTTTGGGTACGGCAACTGGAGTCGATGATCTTACTGTCGATGTTGCTCGCCTTTGGGGCCTGTGTGTCTGGCCTGTTATTTTCCTACTATATCAGTGTGCCGACCAGCCCGATGATCATCACCAGCCTGGGCGCCTGCTATATTGTCTCGATATTTTTCGGCCTCAACAAGGGCATGTTGACCACCCTAATCAATGCCAAGCGCAAACACCTAACGGTATAGATGCCCGTTAATAATCAATAACTTATAACACATAGTTAATCTTATTTATTAAGATTAACTCGCTTCAGGTTACGTGCTGTCCTTACTGATATAACGCCTCATAGTAGTGTTTCCGACACATCGATACATAGCGTTCATTGCCGCCAATCTCCACTTGAGCTCCGTCGGTCAAGGCCTTGCCGTTTTCATCCATCCGCATCACCATGATAGCCTTGCGTCCGCAGTGACAGACCGTCTTCAGTTCGGTGAGCTTGTCGGCGATGGCCAATAGGCGTTCAGACCCGGTGAAAAGTTCGCCGCGAAAGTCGGTGCGTATGCCATAACAGAGCACCGGTAATTTCATGGTATCCACCATAAAGGCCAGATCATCGACCTGCTTCTTGGTCAAGAATTGGGCCTCATCGATAAAGACACAATCGACCGGATTGCCGTCTTTGTACCAGGCGATCAGATCGGTTTCGTTATTGAAGGTGTCAGCTGGCTTTTCCAGCCCGATCCGGGACGCAATGCGGCCATCACCAAATCTATTGTCGAGTTGGGCCGTCAGTAGGCGCGTTGTCATGCCCCGTTCGTGATAATTGTAGTCCGATTGCAGCAGCGCAGTGGACTTGCCAGCGTTCATTGCCGAGTAGTAAAAATAAAGTTGAGCCATAAGAATGCACACTGTTGGTATTAATTTGGGATCGAGTCGTCAATAATAACGGTCTTCCCTCGTTGGTCTCAATGGTAATCGCGTCTAATGAAAATTATTTCCTTTAATATCAATGGTATCCGCGCCAGATTTCATCAATTGGCCGAACTCAAAACGCGCCACGATCCCGATATACTCGGTCTCCAAGAGATTAAGGTGCACAGCGATATGTACCCGCACGAGGATGTCCAGGCCGCATCCGGCCTGGTGTCTCAGGTTTGGGGTCAGAAGGCGCACCATGGCGTGGCGACGCTGAGCCGCAGTGCCGTAGAGCATCAGTGTGGTTTCCCCACGGATGTCGAGGACGATCAACGGCGCCTCATTATCAGCCGCCATCCGACGCAGGATGGCCGTATTCTGACGGTGATCAATGGCTACTTCCCGCAAGGCGAAGGCGACAGCCACCCAACTAAATGGCCGGCAAAACGCAAGTTCTACGCCGACCTTCTGGACTGGCTGAATAGCGAAGCCAAGCCCGATGACCTGTTAATCGTCCTGGGCGATTTCAATATTGCCCCGGTGGATGAAGATATCGGTATCGGCGAGAAGAATGCCAAGCGTTGGCTTAAGGAAGGTAAATCAGCCTTTTTGCCTGAGGAACGGGTCTGGTTTGAAAAGATTCGCGCGTGGGGCTTGGCCGACTCCTATCGAATTGAGCATCCGCAGGTCAATGATCGGTTCAGTTGGTTTGATTATCGTTCGAAGGGCTTTGCTGATGAACCCAAACGGGGTTTGCGCATCGACCAACTTATGATCTCTGCCCCGCTGATTCCATTGATCCGAGCGACGGGTATCGATTATGACATCCGCGCCATGGAACGACCGAGCGATCACGCGCCGGCTTGGTTGGAATTGAATTTAGACTTGGTTTAACAAAAAAATCCGGCGCCGGAAGGTTACAACCGGCACCGAATGAGTAGCTACGGCTTAGATTTTTTGCCAATCGAAGCCAGCGTCCGCCAGTTTTTGAGCATTTTTGAGATCGGTCACCACCGCCTGTGATCGGTTCTCGGCGCCCAAATAGCGTTCTGCAACGCTCTGAATTTGCTTTTTATCGACCGCAAGCAGCCGTTCACGATAGGTTTCTCGGAACGCATCGGTGCGGTTGAAGAGCCGGTTTTGATAGGCACCCTTCGCCTCGCCTGCGGGTGAACCCGGTCTATCGAGCGACCCCATCACCCCCAAGACCGATTCTTCTACCTGGGCATCGGTCAATTGACCGCTGCTCAACCAGTCCAAACTGCCACTAAAGTCCTGCAGCGTTTCCTCTAAGCGCGGGTCACGATAGGAATAGAAGCGGAACACACCATTGCTGTTATCGTGCGAGGCCCCGCCGCCATAGGCACCCCCCTGCTCGCGAATCGTGCGATGCAGATAATTATTGCGTAAGACCCCGCCCAGAACTGTCAGAGCCGCCGAATCCGGATGACTGGCAGAGACGGTTTTATAGGCCGCCGAACAGAAGTTCACCTGAGTTTCCGTGCTCCAGACAATTTGCCGATCGCTCGACTGGCCGATCTGCTGCCGTTTGGAATGGTTTTCCGCACCCAGCTCGATGCCATGGCGCAATAATTCCTGTTCCAACCCAGCCAAACGAGGGGCTTCGCCAACCAACAACCCGTGCGCCGGCTGGGCCTGAAACTTGTGATGCAAGGCGATCAACTGCTCCAGCCAGACCTCTAACAGCGCCGGATCAGCCTTCCAGTCGCTAACCCAGTTCTGTAGCCGCCGAATCGCCGGCAAGCCGGTCGCATCATAGGTCAGGGAGTTGCCCAGGCTATGACAAGCGGATGCCGCTTGCATCGCCAAACCGTGGCCGCCACCGGTAATGCCCTGAACGCGGCGTGAACTCATTAAACTGAGATAATCGGCGATTCGAGTGCGCTCATCAAAACGCGCCTCGAGCCAATGACTTTTCATAATCTGCGACAGGTCGCCGGCATTGCGCTCCAACGCCTTGCCGGTGAAAACCAGATAGCCATTGATCGCATCGACATCGCCTATTTCCGGCTTGTAGAGGGAGTACAGATTAACATTACCGGTTTTGGCGGCCTGACGTTGCTGGGTGGCCAGGTAATCGAGTTTACCGGCACCGAGTTCCGGCAGCAGCGCAGTATAGAGCGGTAATAGGCGGCGTTCGGCGTCGGTCAGATCGGGAATAGGCCAGTACCACTGCTGATACACCAAACCGTTGGTGCCCGCGGCGTACTGAATCATCGGCCGCTCCTGCACGGAGGTTTGCCGTTTCACGGCCGGCTTGACATCACTGAGCGTGACCTTGGGTAGGATTTCGCTATCGTCATCCTGTTCCTGGCGGGCCTTGAGGGCTAAGGAAGCATCGACTATTGCCTGAGCCTCAGCGTCACTCAGCTGGGCTTGAATGGCATCCAAACGAGCCCGTTCATTGGCCGCTTGGCGCTCTGAGTAGAGCGGATCCGGACGCATAATAAGGCGTACACTGTGGCTGTTATCGAGTAATAGACGATGGATCAGGTCACTGATATAGCCCGGTTGGGCCGATGCGACGCGCAATTGTGCCAGGGCCTTGTCAATATCCAGCGACTCCATTACCGAACCGCCATGAGTGGCCGCACCGGTGACTGAAAAGATCAGCTGTAAACCATAGGGCTGGCCATCACCGGTAATTTCCCGTTGAGATAGCTCCAACTGATGCAGCATGGCATCAACATCGTCCTGACTAACGCCCTGCTCGGCTATGTCGGTCAAGGTTTGGATCACCAGCGCTTCAAAGGCATCGGCTTGGTCGCCATTGCTGCCTTCAATGCCACACATAAACATCATTTCACGATTCGAATCTTCCAGGCCGCACAGGGGCGAGGGATTGGTGCCCAAGCCGCTAGTTTCTAAAGCATGGCGCAGCGGGGATGCGCTGTTATCGAGTAATAGATCGGAGAGCAGATGCGCCTCCAGTTGGGCGAACAGATCGGTACTTTCGCCTAACAGCCAGCCGAGCGATAAGAATGTCTTGTCAGCCACATCGCCTTCGGACGGATAGGCATCTTCGACGCGCAACTTGCGATTGAAGCGTTTTTCCAGCGGCACCGACAGCTTGTGGTTGAGAGGTTCAAAGCGATCTAAGGCCAACGTCTCGATCCGCGCCTGGATATCAGCGGCGGGCCGGTTACCAAAGGTGAAAAAGGTGGCATTGGACGGATGATAATGGGTCGTATAGAACGTCTTTAACTGTTCGTAGGTAAGATCCGGAATATGTTCCGGGTCGCCGCCACTATTATAGTGATAGGTATTGGACGGAAACATATGGCTTTTGAAGACCTGATACAGGTGCGATACCGGCGAGCTCATCGCGCCCTTCATCTCATTAAAGACCACACCCTTGTATTGTAAGGGTGTGCGAGGGTCGCTCATATCTTCAAATTCCAGACGATGCCCTTCCTGCAGGAAATCCAGTTTGTCGAGCCGCGAGAAGAACACCGCATCGAGATAGACCGAGAGCAGATTCTCGTAGTCTTTGCTATTCTCACTGGCAAAGGGATAGGCCGTCCAATCGCTGCTGGTCATGGCATTCATAAAGGTGTTGAGCGAGCGGCGGGTCATCATAAAAAACGGGTCGCGCACTGGGTATTTCTGCGAACCACAGAGCGCGGTGTGTTCCAATATATGGGCCACGCCGGAGGAATCTTGGGGCATGGTGCGTAATGACACCATAAAGACATTTTCGTCGAGATCGCTGGCCAGGTGGAAATGTTCGGCCCCGGTTTTTTTGTGACGATAATGCTCCAAACGTACATTGAGGGATTCAATATAGCGCGAATCCACCGACTCAAACGCGTCGAATGGGGATAGTTCGGTCATCTTAAGATTCAATTCGGTCATAGTTCCTCTATGTTTTAATGACTCAGGTGGCGACGGAATGGCCGCGAACCTGGCTTAGTTGCCTGCTAGCTTAGGTCGGTAAGGCCTTAAGATGCAAGCTTGGCGGGCCTAATGCGGGTTCGATAATGGCTTTGGGCCTTAGCCGGCGCCAAACAGTGCGCTCTTTAGCCGGAAAACGGGGGTTCGATACTCTTTTCGGCCTTTCATAGTTGGTCAGAATAAGTAGAATACCGGCCCTTAATAGTCTGAGAGGTCAATATGACGCAATTCGTGCAAGGTCAACGTTGGTTAGTCGACAGTGAGCCTGAATTAGGCTTGGGTCTGGTTCAGGGGTTGGACCCGCGTGCGGTCAGATTGTTTTTCCCGGATTGCGACACCGAACGTCAATATGCCTTGCGCGACGCTCCGCTCACCCGACTGGTCTTAGAAATAGGCGATACCCTAGAGCACCGTGAACAGGGGCCGATGGAGATAGCCGAGGTCCATCACCTAAACGGTTTGATCATCTATGAGACCACCACCGCTCAAATGGTCACCGAAACCGACCTGGCCGATACGGTCAAGCGCAACAACCCGGTGATGCGCCTGCTAACCGGGCAAACCGATCATCCAAACTGGTTTTCGTTCCGCTCTGCCCTAACCCGCGGTATTCAAGCCATTTGGAATGGCCATATGAACGGCCTACTCGGCACCCGTTCGTCATTGCTGCCGCATCAGCTCTATGTCGCCAAGAAAGCCACCGAACACACCCATGTGCGCGCCCTGCTCGCCGATGAAGTCGGTCTGGGCAAAACCATTGAAGCCGGTCTGATCATCAACCGTTTGGTGCATCAGGGTCGCGCCAAACGGGTTTTGATCGCCGTGCCTGAAGCCTTGCAAGCCCAGTGGCTGGTGGAATTGATCCGCCGCTTCTCGCTCTACTGCGAGCTGTACCAGAGTGAAGAGCACGACTTCGGCATCGGCCAGGTGCATCTGATCAGCCATCGAGAATTGAGCAACATCGACTGTCTGGCGCAAATCATGGAGCAGGAGTGGGATATGCTGGTGGTCGATGAAGCCCACCATCTGCCCACCGAACCCAATGCCGAATTGTTGCATTGGACTATACTGGCCGAACAGACCCCGCATCTTTTGTTAATGACCGCTACGCCGGAGCAACTGGGCATGAATGCCCACTTTGGTCGGCTACAGCTGTTGGATGCCGGCCGTTTCACCAGTATAGAAAAGTATCAGCAAGATGAGTCGAGCTTTACCGAACTGTCCGGTCTGGCACGCGCGCTAGATGACGATAATGTGACGCCGGCCCATATTGCCGAACTGGAAGCCTTGGGCATTCAATGGAATAACGACAATCAACGGGCGCTCAGCGCCCTGCTCGACCGCCATGGCACCGGTCGCGTGGTGTATCGCAATACCCGTAAGGGCGTCGCCGGGTTCCATTCCCGTCAAGCCGATCTAACCCTGTTTGATGATGAGGCTGGCCGTATCGCCGCCTTGGCCAAATGGCTGTTGCTGCATCGGGACCAAAAAATCCTCTTGATCGCACACGATATGGACACCGCCAAGGATGTCGCCTTTCAACTCTTTCAAAAACACGGTCTGGAGGCGACCTCCTTCCATGAAGACCTGGACCTGATCGAACGCGATCGCGCTGCGGCCCATTTTGCCGAAGCCGATGGCGGCGCGCAGATCTTGGTTTGTTCCGAGATCGGCGGAGAGGGACGCAATTTTCAATTTTGCCATCATCTTATTTTATGGGATCTGCCGACTCACCCCGATATGCTGGAACAGCGTATCGGCCGACTGGACCGTATCGGCCAAACCCAAACCATCCAGATTCACGCCTATCTACTGGCCGAATCCGATGATCAACAACGCTTTGAGTGGTATCACAACACATTGCGCTGCGTCGAACAGATTCAACCGGCGGCCAGCGCAATCCATGAACGCTATGCGGCCCAGTGGTTTGATGCACCATCCGATGATTTGAAAGAGCAGATTCAGGGCGAATTAAAAAGTCTGGCCGAACAGCTCGAAAGCGGTCGAGATATATTGCTCGAGCTAAATTCCTGTCGCCAGCCCGAAGCCGATGAGATCAAGGCCGTCATCGAACAGCTGGAACAACACCATCCGCTCGATGTGGTCGAAATGGCCGCCAATCTGCTCAATCTGCATTTTGAGTCGATCGCCGATGGGGTTTATGAATTGATCCCATCGAGCAATATGTTGATTCCGACCCTACCGGGCATTCCCGAAGGCGGGGCCGTGGTCACCTTTGACCGGGCACGCGCCAGCGCACGGGAAGACACCCTGTTTTTATCCTGGGAACACCCCTTTATCCAGGGTCTGATGGACATTCTGCAAGGAACCGAATTGGGTCAAGCGAGCATCGCGGTATTGCAGACCACTCAGGTGCCGGCGGGTCAGTTGCTGATGGAGGTACAGTGGTCTATATCCATGCCCGAACGCTTTGGCCATGCCATTAAGCCCCATATGAGCCACAGCCTGTTCCGAACCTTAGTGTTAGAAGGTGGTGATAAGGATTTGGATGCGGTCTTGGCCGAGGACAGCCTGCAGGCCCAGATCAAGGCCCTACCGGTTAAGTTGGCGCGTAATATGATTCGTCAGGCGAAAGATCGCATCGCACCCCTGTATGAAACCAGTCAACGCCTGGCGCAACTGCGTTTTGATCAGGCTATGACCGAGAGCGGCCAATCGCTAAAACATAGCAATCAGGCCCGCATCGAGCGTCTGACTTATCTGCAAACGGTCAACCCACTGGTCAGCCTCGACGATGTCTCTGCCTTGATCAGCCAAACGGAACAAGAATGGGCCGCACACCAGTCGTGCGAATTTATAACCAGTGGCGTGCGTTTAATTCTCTGTGCCCCACCGGGTTCGCTCTAAGCGTTGGTAGGCCTTGTCGGCCGGCGCCAGCAGAGCCCAAAGGTTCTGTTGGCGCCGCCGGCTAGTCAGATCGGGCTACGCTTCCTGCTCCAACGCTGCTGCCAGAAATGGAATCAACTGGGCCATGACCTGTTCGACACTGGTATCGATGCCGGTATCGGTCTGGGCCATACTTCTCAATACCTCAATACTCGACATGGTGAACACCGCCGCACCGATGGCAAAGTGCAAGCGCCAGAAGATGGCTTCGCTGGATAGATCCGGATGGGCGAGTTTCAAATAACCGATAAAGCGGCCATAGACCTCGGCATAGTTTTCATACAGAAAGCGCCGTAAGTGGCCCTGCGCCTGGGTATAGGCCAGACCGAGCAAGCGCATAAAAACCGATAACTTGTTGTAGTGATCGTTAGGGGCAACGCCGGTGAGCATGGTACTGGCCAGCACCCCTAAGACATCCCGAAAATCCGGATCCCGTTTAATGGCCACGACGGCATCCAGCTCCTTGCTTAACTTGAGCGTAAAGGGTGTTAAAAAACGGGCAAAAACCGCCTGAATCAATTCCTTTTTAGACCCGAAATGATAGTTAACCGCGGCCAGATTGACCTTTGCGCGGGTGGTGATCATGCGCAAGGACGTCTCGGCAAAACCCTTTTCAGCGAACAATTGCTCAGCCGAATCGAGGATGCGGGTTACGGTGTCGGCTTGGCTCATACTGAGTCCCCACTGAATTCAAACGATCGTTTAAAACAATGAGAGTAGTCTTTTTCACTCACTGTTGCAGTACTTTTTTGCCTAAATAACGACCCTTCACCCCTAAAAGGCTGACGTTTACAACGTATAACAACGGAAATAGAATTCCGGCGAGTAAATAAATGGCATAAGTACAGCATAATGCTTGAACAACACCCCTGTTTTGAAACAGACTAGACATAACCCTTGAAAGTAACGGTTCTGACCCGCACTAAGGGAATGTTAACCTGAAGTAATAATTTGGAGGCGTCTTAAATGGCCCAATACGATCAAATCGCTACGGCTCGTCCCGAGTCGGCACTGGCGACCAACAAAGTCTTGCGCAATACCTATATGTTGTTGTCTATGACCCTGCTATTCAGTGCAGCCACGGCGCTTATTTCTATGGCCATGGGCTTGCCTCAGGGTGCATCGATGATCATGAGCCTGGCGGCCATCGGAATTGTCTGGTTCGTTTTACCCCGTACTTATAACTCCAGCATGGGCATCGTCTGGACATTCGTCTTTGCCGGTCTGTTAGGCGCTGGTCTTGGGCCAATGCTGAATCATTATCTAGCCATGGCAAACGGTCCTTCAATCGTTGCCCAAGCGCTCGGTGGCACCGCCATCGTAACCTTTGGTTTATCCTTCTATGCGGTCACCACCAAAAAGGATTTCAGCTTTTTAGGCGGCTTCCTGATGGTCGGCATGATCGTCATGGTTGTGGCGATGATTGCCAATATATTCTTCGCCATCCCGGCCATGAGCATTGCCATCTCCGGTGGTGTTGTGCTGCTGATGTCGCTGATGATCCTGTTTGATACCAGCCGAATTGTGAATGGCGGTGAAACTAACTATATCCGCGCCACCGTTAGCTTGTATCTGGATATCTACAACCTGTTTGTCCATCTGCTGGTTCTGGTTGGTTTTCTGAGCAGCGACGACTGATCGACAGTAATTGTCAAAGGGGCCGCATTTGCGGCCTTTTTTTTGGCTCGCAAAACACGGTAAAAGCCCCCAAACTGGCGCAACCCCGGCTCAGACGGCGAACAAACCGTTCTATTCCGAGCCCGCTCCGTTATAATTGCACTTTGTGTTACGGGCTATTTCATCGATGCGTTTCCAACTCAATGTTTATGGTGCACCCTGGGCGGCCAATAACGCCGCGGATGTGCGCTGCTTTGTCGAGGCGGCCTGGACTGCCGGTCATGATATAGCGCGCGTGTTTTTCTTTTTTGATGGGGTTTATCATGGCTTGCTTAGCCAATCACCGGCCAGCGATGAAGCCAATCCGTTGGCCTATTGGCAGTCGCTGGCGCTGGCCGATGTTGATCTGCTCCTGTGTATCGCCGCCGCCAGCAACCGCGGCGTGCTCGATGAGGCCGAGAGTGCCCGTTATCAGCAAAGCGTGACAACCAGCGCGGCCTGTTTTGAACTGACGGGTTTGGGCCAGTGGGCCACCGGTTTCCACGATGTGGACCGAATTATCACCTTTAAATAGAGTCCTGCATGAGCTTTAACCTGATTATTATTAAACAGAGCCCCTACCAAGGACGCCAAAGTCATGAGATTTTGGAGGCCATCATGAGTTTGGCTCTGTTCGATATCGACCATCGTGTGGTGTTCTTTGAACAGGGCATCAGTTGGCTGTTCGCCCAACAGGCTCCTACAGAGCAGAAATCCCTGGAAAAGCAGCTCTCTGCCCTGCCCCTCTATGGCAGCGAAGCGCTCTTTTATTGTCAGGAGCATCAAACCCTACTGTTCCCCGACCAGCCGCTCCAACAATCGGTGCAACCCCTTGCGCTGCAGGACTTGGCCTTGTGGTGCCGACAGGCCGATCACGTGGAGGTTTTTTAATGCAATTGCTAACGCTCACGCAGATCCCAAGCGAGCTCGAACAACAGCTGTTTCAACAACTACTTGTGGCCGATGATGTGCTGTTACTGACTGGCCGGGCCTTACCCCTATGCTACCGTGCCCGGCCCTATGCGTGTCAGGCGATGGTTCGGCAAGTCGAGATTGACAAGCTCGGCGGTCAACCCGATGGCGACTGGACCCTGATCGATGATGCCCGTTGGGTTGAGCTCAGCGCCCTCAGTGCTAAAACGATCGTATGGTGAGCACATGAGTTTAACCACCGATCACCAGGGTTTTCTGCTTGATGCCCAGCACTGGACCGACGACTGGGCCGGCGCCACCGCCGGCGCGCTCGGCTTGCCCTGGCAAGAGCTTGACCAACAGTTGGTAGCGGCGTTGCGGCAGTTCTATTTCACCTTTGACCTATCCCCCCCGATGCGGCCACTGGTAAAACACATCAAAACCGAATTTGGTCCAGATATAGGCAACAGTATCTGGTTAATGCATCGATATGGCGAGAGTCCAGCCCGAGCGCTGGCGCTCTTGGCCGGCCTCCCCAAACCAAAGAATTGCCTCTAATGACAAATCCGAACACCCTAACCGAACAATACACCATGCCCGCCATGATTCGCGCCCTGGGGCGCGGTAAGAGTGGCTCTCGGAATTTGAGTTTCGATGAGGCAGCCTTTGTAATGGGCGCTATTTTGAACGAGACCATTACACCCGCCCAACTGGGTGCCTTTCTAATGTTGATGCGAGTTAAGGAAGAAACCGCCGAAGAATTGGCCGGCATGGTCAGTGCCTGCATTCAACCGCTAACGCTTGCTCCGACCTGCTCGGTCGATGTCAATTGGCCGGCCTATGCCGGTAAAAAGAAGCAACCGTCCTGGTATCTGTTGGCCGCTCGACTGCTGGCGCGCAATGGCATTTCCATCTTTATCCACGGCGGTGGCGAACACACCGCGGGCCGGCAATATGCCATCGACGTCTGTCGGGTGCTCGATATTGCGGTGGTTTCCAGCCTGAACGCGGCGCAGGTCGAGCTTCAGCGGACTAACATCTGCTATATGGCGTTAGCCGATATTGCGCCGGTACTGTCCGCGCTTATCGATATGAAGGCGGAGCTGGGTCTGCGCTCGCCGGCCAACACCTTGGTCCGACATATCAATCCGTTACAGGCGGGTTTAACCCTTCAAGGCATGTTTCATCCCGCCTATATGGCACTGCATCACCAAACGGCGATTCTTCTGGGCCAGAACAATAACCTGGTGCTCAAGGGCGATGGCGGTGAATTTGAGGTCCGGCCAGACAGCCTAACGGCTATTGCCAGCCATGCCGGCGCTCAGAATGACCAACAAAAGCTTGAACCGGTCTTGGCACGCCGGGCTTTGCGGCCCGAAAAAGCCCAGCTGGATCCGCTCTTGGCGCTCTGGGACCATAATGAGGGGGATGGTTATGGCCAGGCGGCCGTGTTGCAAACGGCAGCCCTTATTGTCTCGGCCTTGCAGCGGATTACGCTGGCCGAGGCCCAGGCCACTGTTGCCCAATGGTGGGCACAGCGCCATTAGTCGCCAGGGCCCTGAGCTGTGGATTGCCCATGGGCATCGTTAGAGGTCGACGGCCCAAACCAACTCAACTTGTCGTGTAACGAGACCACCTCACCGACTATGGTTAGCGTCGGGGCCCTGGGCTTTTCACGTTCGACGATCCCCGGCATGGTCGCCAGGGTACCAATAAAGACTCGTTGCTCAGGGGTGGTACCCTTCTGGATCAGAGCTATCGGGGTGTGCGGATCACGACCGTGCTCGACAAGCTTTTGGCAGATGGTACCGATGCCACTTAAGCCCATATAGAAGACCAGCGTTTGACTGGTTGAGACCAGCTCCGCCCAGGGCAAATTCGCACTGCCATCTTTCAGATGCCCGGTCACAAAACGCACCGATTGGGCGAAATCCCGGTGGGTCAACGGAATACCCGCATAGGCGGCACAGCCCGATGCAGCGGTAATGCCCGGCACCACCTGAAAGGCAATGCCCTGTTCCGCCAAGAGGTCGATCTCTTCCCCACCCCGGCCAAATATAAAGGGATCGCCACCCTTAAGGCGCAACACCCTATTGCCCAGCAAAGCCTGATCCACCAAGAGTTGGTTTATATCGCCTTGTGCAAGGGTATGTTGAGCTCGACGTTTGCCGACATAGATGCGTTCGGCATCGCGCCGAACCAGCTCCATGACCGCATCGGAGACTAAGGCGTCATAAACCACCACATCGGCCTGCTGCATCAGCCGTAAGGCCTTAAAGGTCAATAGATCCGGATCTCCGGGACCGGCGCCGACCAAATAAACTTCCCCGCGCTTGCGCAGCTCCGGATTATGCAGTGTGGCCACCAAACTCTGCTCAGCCTGAGCCATCCGGCCGGCGTAAACGTGTTCGGCGGTAACGCCATTGAGAATTTTCTCCCAAAAGCTGAGCCGATCGGCCGAACGGCTAAAGGTTGCTTTTACCTCGGCACGGAAGCGTGCCGCCAGCGCGGCCAGTTGGCCATAACTGGCTGGGATGGTACTTTCCAGCTTAGCCCGAACCGATCGTGCCAGTACCGGCGCCTGACCGCTCGAGGTAATGGCGATGACCAGCGGATTGCGATCTACGATGGAAGGAAAAATCACATTACAGAGACTGGGCGAATCCACAACATTGACTAATAGCCCCTGAGCCCGGGCCAGAACGCTAATATGACTGTTGAGGACACCATTGTTGGTGGCTACAACCACGAGCGAACAATCCTGAATATCCCTATCGATGAATTCGCGCTCGATACACTCACAGGAGGCACGATTTTTGAGCGCAGCCAGGATGTCCGGGGCAATAACTCGAATCCGCGCGCCGCTCTTTTCGAGCAGGGTGATCTTGCGCAGCGCAATGGTCCCACCACCGACTACCACTATTTGTTGATCCGCAAAGCGATGAAAGAGCGGAAAATAATCCACGACGTTCTCCTTTTAAAAAAACGGGCAAGCCAACGATGTTCACTGGAGGCTTAGGGCGGCCCTAAAAAAACCCCTTTCGGGGTTTTTTAGCGGAGCCAAGGCACTTTATTGGGCAACGTACGGAATAAAGGTACAGCCACCCATATAAGGCACCAACGCCTCTGGTACGCTCAAACCAGCCTCTGACTGATAGTTCTCCAATACCGCAACCAGTGTACGACCCACCGCCAAACCCGAACCATTGAGCGTATGGACCAGCTCAGTCTTATTGGTTGTCGAATTGCGATATCGCGCCTGCATGCGTCGTGCCTGGTAGTCAGACATATTCGAGCAGGATGAAATTTCTCGATAGGCGTTCTGGGCCGGCAACCATACTTCGAGGTCATAGGTTTTGGCAGAGCCGATACTCATATCACCGCCACACAGGATGACTTTGCGATACGGCAAACTAAGCTTCTGCAAGATGGCTTCGGCATGGCCGGTCAACAGTTCCAACGTCGCCGTGGCGTCCTCGGCTTTAACGATCTGCACCAATTCGACTTTCTCGAATTGATGCTGGCGGATCATGCCGCGCACATCACGCCCATAAGAGCCGGCCTCGGCGCGAAAACAGGGGGTGTGAGCGACCATCTTAATCGGCAAATCCTGCTCGTTCAGGATGGTGTCGCGCACCATATTAGTCAGCGGCACTTCGGCGGTCGGAATCAAATAGTAGTCTTGATCGAATTCAACCTTGAACAGATCCTCGCCGAACTTAGGCAACTGACCGGTACCAAACAAGGAGTCTTTATTAACCATAAAGGGCACGGCGGTTTCCAAATAGCCATGCTCGAGGGTCTGGACATCGAGCATAAACTGACCCAAAGCCCGGTGCAGCCGAGCAATTTGGCCCTGCATCACGGCAAAACGACTGCCAGTCAACTTGGCGGCCATTTCGAAATCCAAACCATTGAGGGCTGCACCGACATCGACGTGATCTCGAATTGGAAAGCTGAACTCGCCCGGCTGACCCCACTTGAGCACCTCGACATTGTCTGCCTCATCCTTTCCAGCGGGCACCGAGGCGTCCGGTAGATTGGGTATTGAGTAGAGCATATCGTCCAATTCGGCCTGAACCGCTTTGAGAGCGACCTCCTTCTGACCCAGGGTCATGGCGATCTCGTCGAGGACCTGTTGAACCTTGGTTTTAGCGTCGTCGGTGCTCATGCCCTGGCGGATGTAATCACCGATCGCCTTGGACGCTTTTTTACGCTGCGCCTGAAGATCTTCGGTCTCAACCTGTAAGGACTTTCGACTGGACTCCAGCGATTGAAAAGAGACCACATCGAGGTGGAATCCTTTGGTCTTAAGTATCAGTGCTATCGCTTCCGGGTCTTGTCTGAGCTGCTTAATGTCAAGCATCTTGCTGAGTCCTTAATTAGAAAATAAATTTGCCCAATCCGTATCCGGCCGAGACGGCGATCATGCAGACGATCACCGATGCCACGAGATACATCAGGGCTAGAGTTAGCTGTTGCTGTTGGAACAAGGATAACGCTTCCAGGGCAAAACTGGAAAAGGTGGTAAAGGCACCTAACACCCCGACGAGCACGAAAGCGCGCCAGGTACCGGGTAGCTGTGGGTATTTTAGGGTGAAAAAAACAAAAGCCAAGCCCATTATAAAGCTGCCCACGACATTTACGCTGAAGGTGCCCCAGGGGAATTGACTACCGTGTAGTCGATTTAACCAGCTGACCGTGGCAAAGCGCGCCATGGCACCCAGGCCGCCGCCCAATCCGATAACCAACCAATGCCAAATTGTTAACGTACTCATCAACGACTGTCCTCTGACCCGGCGGCCTGATCTAGACTGCGGAGGAAATCCAGTTTCTGACCAATTTTGGCTTCTAGGCCACGCTCGACCGGCTGGTAAAATTGCTCACTCTGTAACGAGGGCGGCAGATAGTGCTCCCCTGCTGCATAGGCATGGGGCTCATCGTGAGCATAGCGATAGGCCTGGCCGTACTCCAGATCTTTCATCAGTTGGGTCGGCGCATTGCGTAAATGCATTGGCACCTCTTCGCTCGGCGCACTGCGCACCTGCGCCATCATGGCATTAAAGGCCTTATAAACCGCATTGGATTTGGCCGCACTAGCCAAATAGACAGCCGCCTGTGCCAAGGCCAGTTCGCCCTCGGGACTGCCCAGACGTTGCTGACTGTCCCAGGCGCTGAGTGCCAGTGTGAGGGCCCGCGGATCGGCATTACCGATGTCTTCAGAGGCAATGCGCACCATCCGGCGGGCCAAATAGAGCGGTTCGATGCCGCCATCGAGCATGCGGCATAACCAATAGAGCGCACCGTCGGGCGAGGAGCCCCGAATGCTCTTATGAAAGGCCGAGATTTGATCGTAAAAGTTCTCACCGCCCTTATCGAAGCGCCGCGGTTGCGCCTGCAGCAGATCGCCAATGCTCTGTTTGGTCACCTGTTGGCCGGGCTCGAAAAAATCCAAGGCGATTTCGATCATATTGAGAAAGCGGCGAGCATCGCCATCGGCGTATTGGCACATCAATCCGATGCTGTCGCGGTCGAAATCGATGGCCGCCAGTCTGGGCTCCAAGTCTTGCGCCCGCCGCCACAACTGTTGTAACTCCTCATCACTAAAGGATTTCAAGACATAGACTCGAGCCCGCGACAATAAGGCCGAGTTCAATTCAAAACTGGGATTTTCGGTCGTGGCACCGATAAAGATAAAGGTACCGTCTTCAACATAGGGCAAAAAGGCATCTTGCTGGGCCTTATTGAAGCGATGCACCTCGTCGACGAAGAGCACCGTGCGATCGCCATGACCTTGCGCCTGACGGGCTTTTTCGGCAGCCAGCTTAATATCCTTGACGCCGGCTTGGACGGCCGAAATGCTCTCAAAACGGGCATCGACGGTATGCGAGATAATCTTCGCCAGCGTTGTTTTGCCGACCCCAGGCGGGCCCCAAAAAATCATCGAGTGCAGATTTTTTTGTTCTAGGGCTTTGCGCAACGGCTTGCTCGGTCCCAGTATATGACTTTGTCCTATATAGCCGCTTAGGTCACTCGGGCGCAGCATTTCAGCCAGCGGCCGATAAATATCGCCCTTAGCGAACAGGTCGGCCATTACATTTGCTCGAACATGTCGGTGCCGGGAGGCGGATTAAAAGAAAACAGCGCGTCGTCGAGCGGCGCATTGGCCACCACATCCGTCAGGTTGATCAGCGTTTGTTGACCCAGGCTGTCGAGAATGCGGATTTCGGCGATCAAATTTTGTTTAAAAGTCAGGGTCAGCTCGCTAAACACCGAATTGGTATCGAGCGGAAACAGCCGGTATACCACTAAAGCGTCGGTACTGGCCTCGAGAACGTCATACTGTTGGGTCAGTACTTGGCGCGGTTGTGACAGAATCATCGCTGGAGACTGCTGCACCGAGCTTCCTACGGGTTGATAGGTCGCCTGCTCTAGATCGGGATCAAAGACCCAGAGCGTTTCACCGTCGGAGATCACCTGCTGTTCAAAGGGCTCAAAAACCTGCCAAGCAAAGCGCATCGGTTTGGCGATGCGCATCAGCCCGGTCGACAGGGTCACCGAATTCTGGCTTTCCGAGAAGGTTCGCTGTTCGAAATTGGCGCTTAGGGTTGTCGGTGCCTCCAGTCGTTCGATCAACTGCTGCCGGGCGGCGTCATCGGCCCAGACATTGGTGCCAAGCCATAAAATTTGACTGGTCAGCAACAGTTGGGTCAACAAGTTATTACGCATAAGACTCTCTTCTAATTTGAGGGCGGCGGAGGTGCCAGCACCTCACGTGCGCCGTTATGGCCCGGCGGACTGACAATGCCGGCCGACTCCATGGTTTCAACTAATCGGGCGGCACGGTTGTAACCGATCCGAAGCTTGCGCTGAACCGATGAGATAGAGGCCTTTCGACTCTGGGTTACAAACTCCACTGCCTGATCGAACAGCGCATCGGCTTCGCCATCTTCATCTTCGCCCTCAAAACCCGATGTCCCGGCGGCGTCCTGTTCACTGGCTAGGGCGATTGCCGAGAGATAATTGGGGCTGCCGCGTTTTTTCCAATCGGCAACGATGGCATGGACCTCATCGTCGTCGACAAAGGCCCCGTGCACGCGCACCGGCAGGCTGGTGCCAGGCGGCATATAGAGCATATCGCCATGACCGAGCAACTGCTCTGCCCCACCCTGATCGAGAATGGTTCGGGAGTCAATCCGCGAGGACACCTGAAAAGCGATGCGGGTTGGAATATTGGCTTTAATCAGACCGGTAATGACATCGACCGAGGGTCGCTGGGTAGCCAGAATAAGATGGATGCCGGCGGCCCGGGCTTTTTGGGCGATCCGGGCAATCAGCTCTTCAACCTTCTTGCCGACAATCATCATCATGTCGGCGAATTCATCAATCACCACGACAATAAAGGGCAAGGACACCAGGATCGGGGCCAATTCGGTAGGGTCCATGGCTTGGCTGGGATCATAGAGTGGGTCGCGGATCGGCTCGCCATTCTTACTGGCTTCGGTGACCTTCTTATTAAAACCACCGATGTTACGCACGCCCACTGAGGCGAGCAGCTTGTAACGCCGCTCCATTTCGGCCACGCACCAGCGCAAGCCGCCAGCAGCTTCTTTCATATCGGTAATCACTGGTGTTAACAGATGCGGAATGCCCTCGTAGACCGATAATTCGAGCATCTTCGGGTCGACTAGAATCAGTCGAACCTCTTCGGGCGTGGCCTTGAACAGCAGGCTGCAGAGCATCGAGTTGACGCCCACCGATTTGCCGGAGCCGGTGGTGCCGGCGACCAGCAGGTGCGGCATTTTGGCCAGATCGGCGACCACCGGAGTGCCCCCTATATCATGCCCCAAGCCCAGGGTCAGAACGCTTTTCGAGTCGTCGTAAACGCTGGAACCGAGAATATCACTGAGGCGCACAATGGCCCTTTGCTCATTGGGAATTTCGATCCCAACGGTAGTTTTGCCGGGAATGATTTCCACCACCCGGACACTGACCAGGGCCATAGAACGCGCCAAGTCCTTCGCCAGATTGGTAATCTTGGACACCTTGATGCCAGCAGCGGGCTGAATCTCAAACCGGGTAATAACCGGGCCTGGGGCGACCTCGGTCACCTCGGCCACAACGCCAAAGTCCTTCAATTTAATTTCTAACATGCGCGACATGGCTTCGAGCGCCTCAGCGCTGTAGCCACTGCGTGGGTCCCCGGCCGACGGGGTCAACAAACTGATCGCTGGCAAGCGGCCAGACGGTTCGCTGTCCTCAAAGAGCGATTGCTGCTGCTCTTTGACCACTCGGGTGCTCGGCGCCACGTCTTGCTTAATCAGAGGCTTGATCTGCGGCGGCACGCGCTTGGATTGGATCTCCAGCTGCACCTCCAAGTTCTGCTTGCGCAGCTCAACAACCTGCTTGACCTGCGTTTGTTCAGCGACGGCTTTGCGGTGCAGACGCCAGCGCTGGCTCCAATGGTCTACCTGGGTGAAGATAAACAGACCGATCGCATCAACCACCGCCAACCAGGATATATTGGCCGCTAGGGTCAGGGATAAAAACCCGACTAAGACCAGAATCATCGTGCTACCGGTTAAACCAAAAATCGGAAAAAACCAGTCTGAGAGGGCCAGTCCAAGCCAACCCCCAGCATAGCCGGGCAGATCGCTGGCGGTGTGCACCGCGACCAGGGCACAGCCGACGGCGATAAAAATTAACCAGCCAAGTGCTCGAATCAAGGTAATGAGTGGATTCCAACCCAGAGGATGGGTACGCTCACGAAACACCATCCAGGCTTGGTAGAAGCAAAAAATCGGCAAGAAATAACTGAAGATGCCTATTCCGCTAATCAATAAGGATGCCAGCCAGGCGCCTGCTGAACCCGCCAGGTTGACCACCTGCTGATTGGCGCCGACGATGGCCCAGCCCGGATCTAAGGCGTTATAGGTCATCAAGGCCAGGGACAAAAATAGCCCCACCGTCAACGCGATAATCCACAACGCGTCGAGGACAAATCGATTTTTTATCTCTATCAGCCGATCATCTGCATGATAGGACTTTAGTCTTTCAGCCAAGAAATCACCCTTGTTGCTGTATTGCACCGGAAATTGGTCATAATATACCACAGTATGGCTGCCAACTTATTGAAATAGTGACACTTTTTATGAACCATCTGCACTGGCTCGATCCCCAACTCGATCCCCTATTTCCGAGCATCCAACAGGCGCTCAGCGAACCCAGTGGCCTACTTGCGGTAGGCGGAGCGTTAACCACACCCTGGCTGTTGGAGGCCTATCGACACGGCATATTCCCCTGGTTTAATGACGGCGAGCCGATTCTCTGGTGGTCGCCGACGCCGCGCATGGTAATGCTGCCCGGCATGGCGCATCGCTCCAGGACGCTGCGCAAATTGTTTCGCGCCAGCCAGATTGAGATCACGGTGAATCATTGCTTCGAGCAAGTCATGCACCACTGCGCGCAAAATGACCTGCGCAATGACGGCACCTGGATCACCAGGCCGATGAAACAGGGCTATTTGGCTTTACACCGCGATGGTTGGGCGCACTCGATCGAGGTTCACGATCGTGGCCAATTAGTGGGCGGGCTCTATGGTGTGGCGATAGACCGGGTATTCTTTGGTGAGAGCATGTTTTCTTTGAGCCCCAGCGCCTCAAAGTTTGCCTTCGTGGCATTGAGCGAATGGACGCGGCAACAGGGCATGGCGCTGATTGACTGTCAGCTCTATAATCCCTATCTGGATTCGCTCGGGGCTCAATTGGTCGATCGCCCAACCTTTGAAAGCAACCTACCCCGCACATTAACCCGTCTGGCCATGCTGGATCCGAACGTCCTTCAGCAGCTGTTCGAGCAAAAGATGAGAGCGCCCCACGATGACCGATCCTGAAACCCTACCTGAGGGCTCGATAAAGTTATTTCGGACCACCGAGCACGATTGCAGCTACCTGGCCGATCGACAGTCTCGCACCCTCTTTCTCGATCCGGACCTGGCTGTCACCCTGGATCTCTACGAGCAATTGACACAGGCCGGCTTTCGGCGCAGCGGCAAACACCTGTTTCGGCCGGACTGTAAAACCTGTCACGCCTGTATCCCATCTCGCGTCCCGATTCAGGATTTTCAGAAGAAGAAATCTCAGCAGCGTATTTGGAACAAAAATCAAGATATTCAGGTCAGCGTTCAGCCCTGCGTCTTCCGCCAGGCCGACTATGACCTGTTTGAACGCTATATCGCGCAGCGCCATGCCGACGGTGAGATGTTTCCGGCGTCCGAAGCCACCTATAGCGATTTCCTGGCGATTAACAATGAATTCAGCTTTCAGCTGCATCTGACCCTCGATGACCGATTGGTTGGCGTTGCCGTGACCGATCAGCTGCCCACTGGCTTGTCGGCTGTTTACACTTTTTTCGACCCCGATCTAGATAAGCGTTCTCTGGGTGTCTTTAGCATCCTGAGTCAGATCCATCTGGCTCAGCAATGGGGCCTGCCCTACCTATATTTAGGCTACTGGGTGCCCGGCTGTCGTAAGATGCAATACAAGACGCAATACCAGCCCACCGAACTATTGATCGATGGTCAATGGCAGGCGCTAGAGCAGCGCGCGTAAATCCGACCCGCTGCTGGCTCAAAATCAGCCACTAAATCTGGTTCCAGTAAAAAAGGTTGCATATTTTTTGCTAATTGCCGTTTTTTCAGGCAGAATGCGCGCCGTTATGAACTCAAAGGTTTCTATAGGAAATATGGCAAAAGAAGATGTGATTGAAATGGAAGGAGAGATCCTTGATACCCTTCCAAATACTATGTTCCGCGTAAAGCTTGAGAATGGTCATGTTATTACCGCTCATATTTCCGGAAAAATGCGCAAAAACTACATCCGTATCTTAACGGGTGACAAGGTGAAAGTTGAACTCACACCTTATGACTTAACGAAGGGTCGCATCGTTTATCGCGCGCGTTAATCACTGCTAAGCCAGAAACCAAAAAAAGCACCCTAGGGTGCTTTTTTTATTGCCGCGCCGGTCACCCGGCGGTCAATTTAAGCTTCAGCCAGCTCGCCGATAACGCTGACATCCAACTCCCCGTCTTTTAACGACACCAAGACAGAGCCGCCGTGGCTGGCCAGCGGTCCAAACAGGATCAGATCGGCCAGTGGCCGCTTGATCTTCTCTTGGATCAGTCGGGCCATAGGACGTGCGCCCATCGCCTTGTCGTAGCCGGTCTCAGCCAGCCATTCGCGCGCATCCTTGTCGACTTCCATATGCACCCGCTTGTCGTCCAGCTGGGCCTGCAACTCAACCAAGAACTTATCGACCACATTCATCACCACATCACGCGACAAGGCGGTGAACTGGACCGTACCGTCCAAGCGATTGCGGAACTCCGGCGTAAAGGTCTTTTTAATCATCTCCATGCCATCGGTCGAATTGTCCTGGGTGGTAAAACCAACCGATCGGCGGCTCATCTCTTGCGCGCCGGCATTACTGGTCATAATCATGATGACATTTCTGAAATCCGTCTTACGGCCGTTGTTATCGGTTAAGGTGCCATGATCCATGACCTGCAACAGCAGGTTGAAAACATCTGGATGGGCCTTCTCAATTTCATCGAGCAGCAACACGCTGTGCGGATGCCGATTGATGCCATCGGTTAGCAATCCACCCTGATCGAAGCCAACATAGCCCGGTGGCGCACCGATTAGCCTGGACGCGGTATGGCGTTCCATATATTCAGACATATCGAAACGCAGCAACTCCACGCCAAGGGACTCGGCCAGCTGCTTGGTGACTTCAGTCTTACCCACGCCGGTAGGGCCGGTAAAGAGAAAGGAGCCAATCGGCTTGTCGGCCGATTTCAGACCCGCTCGCGCCAACTTGATCGCGGAGGAGATATTCTCAATCGCTTCATCCTGGCCAAAGACGGTCATCTTCAGATTGCGTTCCAGATTGGCCAGCAACGACTTATCGTCCTTGTTAACCGATCGCGCGGGTATGCGCGCAATCAATGCGACAACGCGTTCAACATCGCTCACGCCGATCGACTTCTTGCGCTTACTTTCGGACTTGAGTCGCTCGGCAGCGCCGGCTTCGTCAATAACGTCGATAGCCTTGTCGGGTAAATGGCGATCAGTGATGTAACGGTCGGATAACTCAGCCGCGGCACGCAGAGCCTTATCGGTATATCGTAGGTGGTGATGGTCTTCAAAGCGGGATTTCAAACCCTTCAGGATACGGTAGGTCTCTTCGACCGACGGTTCATTGACGTCGATTTTTTGGAAACGGCGGGTTAAGGCCGAGTCCTTCTCAAAAATACCGCGAAATTCCTGATAGGTGGTCGAACCAATGCAGCGCAGTTCACCGGAACTCAACATCGGCTTGAGCAGGTTCGATGCGTCCATAACGCCACCGGAGGCCGCACCGGCACCGATAATAGTATGGATTTCATCGATAAATAGAATCGACTTGTCACGCTTCTTTAACTCGGCGAGCAAACCCTTCAGACGCTTCTCAAAGTCACCGCGATATTTGGTACCCGCCAGCAACGCGCCGAGATCGAGTGAATAGACCTGGGCACCGAGCATAATATCGGGCACTTCGCCGTCTTCGATCCGTTTGGCGAGGCCCTCAGCGATTGCCGTCTTACCCACGCCGGTCTCACCAACCAGCAGAGGGTTGTTCTTACGCCGACGAGACAGTATCTGCACCACCCGATCAACTTCGTAGTCACGCCCAACTAGGGGATCAATACGACCTTTCTTGGCTGCCTCGTTTAAATTGGTGGCAAAGCTATCCAATGGATTACCGCCACTGGCTTCACCGCCGGCCTCTTCTTGCCCTCCATCCTGTTGAAAGTCCTGCTGTTCCGGATCATCCGACTGGACCTTCGAGATACCATGGGCGATGAAATTGACCACATCGATACGCGAGATACTCTGTTGTTTCAGGAAGTAGACGGCCTGACTCTCTTGCTCAGAGAAGATCGCAACCAGCACATTGGCACCGGTCACTTCTTTTTTACCCGACGACTGGACGTGGAACACGGCCCGCTGCAGCACGCGCTGAAAGCCGAGTGTCGGTTGCGTTTCACGGTCTTCATCACCGACCGAGATCAAGGGCGTGGTGGAATCGATAAACTCGATCAAATCCCGGCGTAACTGGGGAATATCCGCCGCACAGGCATTTAACACATCGGCAGCAGCGTGATTGTCCAACAGTGCAAGTAGCAGGTGCTCAACGGTCATAAACTCGTGCCGCTTCGCCCTAGCCTCCTTGAATGCACTATTTAGGGTTAACTCTAAATCTTTACTCAACATATGATTCACCCTTCCTCGACGAAATCAATCGTCTAACTCTTCAACTTCACACATCAGTGGATGTTGGTTCTCACGCGAATAATCGTTAACTAGCGCAGCTTTTGTCTCAGCGATATCTTTAGTGTAGACGCCGCATACGCCTTTACCTTGAGTATGCACTGCCAGCATCACTTGGGTAGCCTTTTCTCGATTCATTGCGAAAAACTGCTCCAGAATGTGCACTACGAATTCCATCGGTGTGAAATCATCGTTCATGAGGACAACACGGAACAACGATGGTTTCTTTAATTCAGGATCCACCGGTTGCACGGCGACATCACCGGTACCATCGGGCGACGATTGACCGTCGTCCGATAGTCTTGTACCCAGAATCACACCAAGGGACGTTGGCCTAGACATTGTTTTGATAGTAGGACGAAATGACATTATCTATAACTCTATTAATGAATACGAACGTCAGAGAATATGGATCGAATAGTTTAGAACCAATCCTCAATTCTAACGCCTGATCGATCATAACTTGATTAAATGGGGGTTGACTTGAAAGTTTCAACGGTATTCCATAGTAGCACGTCGCAATTGTTAGGGATTGAACGTAAATATCCTTCGACATCGGTTGCGCGCAGTTGTTGACAGTTCGGTTCAAGCAGTACGGCAGATCAGCGGTATATCTTAGTATAGTTAGGTCGTAAGGGGTCAGTTATGCCTGTAGGGAAAGTAAAATGGTTTAATAATGCCAAAGGGTTTGGCTTCATCGTTTGTGATGACCATAAGGAGGACTTATTTGCACATTTCTCTTCTATCGAAATGGAAGGTTACAAAACGCTAAAAGCTGGACAAGAAGTGGAGTTCGAAACGGTCAAGTCTGAACATGGTATTCACGCCGTCAATATCCAGGTTGCCAAATCGGAAGCGACTGTCGGAGCATCCATTGCACCTAAGACCACTGCGAAAGAGCCAAACTAGGTTCTGAGTGAGACGAAAAAGCCCGGTTTATCCGGGCTTTTCTGATTTTGGGGGTGACCTTACTTACACCCCAGCAACGCCGGTTGGCTTAACGAATGGCGTCCAATATGGCGTTAAAGGTTGCGCTCGGTCGCATTGCCGCAATGATTTTGGCCTTATTCGGTCGATAGTAGCCACCGACGTCTATGGCCTGACCTTGAACGGCGTTCAATTCCGCAACAATAACCGCTTCCTGACTGACTAACGCCGTGGCTGCGGCACCAAAGGCGGCCTTCAATTCCGCATCGCTGTTCTGAGCGGCCAAGGCTTGCGCCCAATACATCGCCAAATAGAAATGACTGCCGCGGTTATCGAGTTCGCCGGTTTTGCGCAACGGGCTCTTATTTTGGTCCAAGAACCGGGCCGTCGCGCTGTCGAGCGTATCGGCTAATATCTGCGCCTTGGGATTGTTAAAGGTCAGTGCCAAGTGTTCCAACGAGACGGCCAGCGCCAAAAACTCGCCCAATGAGTCCCACCGCAGATGGTTCTCCTGGTTAAATTGTTCGACATGCTTGGGGGCGGAGCCACCTGCCCCGGTTTCAAACAGGCCCCCACCGTTCATTAACGGCACGATAGACAGCATTTTCGCCGAGGTGCCTAATTCCAGAATGGGGAACAGATCGGTTAGATAGTCGCGCAACACATTACCGGTCACTGAGATGGTGTTGTCACCCGCTTTCAGACGCGCCAAGGTATAACTGGTGGCGGCAAAAGGTGACATGATCTGAATGTCCAGACCCTGGGTATCGTGATCTTGCAAATAGTGCTGAACCTTTTTAATCAATTCACGATCGTGAGCACGTTGCTCATCGAGCCAGAAGATTGTTGGCCAGCCGGTTGCACGCGCGCGCACGACGGCTAATTTGACCCAATCCTGAATTGGCGCGTCCTTGACCTGGCACATACGGAAGATATCACCGATAGCGACGGCCTGGGACAGCAACAACTGACCGTCTTGATCAACGACCTTGACGGTGCCGGAGGCTGCCAAGATAAAGGTTTTATCATGTGAGCCGTATTCTTCGGCCTTTTGCGCCATCAGACCGACATTGGGCACGGTGCCCATGGTAGTTGGATCGAAGGCGCCGTGCTCGCGGCAAAAATCGATGGTGGCCTGATAGACTCCAGCATAGCTTCGATCCGGCACAACGGCCTTGGTATCCTTAGGCTGACCATCTGGCGCCCACATTCTGCCTGAGGTGCGAATCATCGCTGGCATGGAGGCATCGATAATGATGTCACTTGGGACATGCAGGTTGGTGATGCCCTTATCAGAATTGACCATTGCCATCTCAGGCGCGTGGCGATACACCTCGGCGATCTCGGCCTCGATCTCAGCTTGGCGGGCAACGGGCAGCAGATGCAGTTTGCTATAAAGATCGCCCAAGCCATTGTTGACGTCGACACCAATTTTCGCCAACTCTGCACCGAACTTATCGAACACAGACTGATAAAAAACCGTGACGGCGTGACCAAAGATAACCGGGTCACTGACTTTCATCATGGTGGCTTTGAGATGCAATGAAAACAGCAGGTCCTGCTTCTTACTGTCGCTAATTTGCTCAGCATAAAAGGCTCGCAAGGCACTTCGGCTCATTACGGCCGAATCGATTATCTCGCCGGCTAACAGCGCAGAGAATCCTTTCAGAACCGTTACGGCGCCATCGTCTGCATGCAACTCAATCTGGTATTGAGTCGCGGTCTCTAGGGTTATGGACGTTTCCGAGCCATAGAAGTCCCCGGCTGACATCGAGGCCACGTGGGTTTTAGACTCAGTGCTCCACGCGCCCATACTGTGCGGATTTTTGCGCGCATATTGTTTTACCGAAGCGGGTGCGCGACGGTCGGAGTTACCCTCCCGCAAGACCGGATTGACCGCACTGCCCTTGATTTTATCAAAGCGGCTGCGGATATCGCGTTCGGCATCGTTGGTCGGTTCTGCCGGGTAATCCGGAATCTGATAGCCTTTTGCTTGCAGTTCCTTGATAGTAGCGATCAATTGCGGCAAAGAAGCGCTGATATTGGGCAATTTGATAATATTGGCATCCGGCTGCTTGGCCAGCTCACCGAGCTCGGCCAAATCGTCCGAAATACGTTGGTCTTCCGCTAAAAATTCAGAAAAACTGGCGATAACCCGCGCCGCAAGGGAAATGTCTCGAGTTTCGACGGCAACATCGGCGGCCTTCGTAAAGGCAGCCACGATGGGTAACAGCGAGTAAGTTGCTAAGGCTGGTGCTTCATCTGTTTCCGTATAGATTATTTTAGCTTTTGAATCAGTCATGGAATTTCCTAGTAGTCTGCAGAAAATGTCGGCAAAGAGCGCTTACCCACACGTCAATCGCTGTAAATTTGCGCTGGATAATAGCAGCTGAAGGCGCGAAAGTAATCGGACTTTAGGCTAATTGCACTAATAGACCCGTCGCCACACGAGGAAGAAATACCCATTTATGCCGCGCTACCTACTCTTTAATAAACCCTTTCAGGTATTAACCCAGTTTACCGATGATCGTGGCAGAGCGACCTTGGCCGACTATATCAGGGTACCCGACATCTACGGCGCCGGCCGACTGGATTATGATTCTGAAGGCCTGCTGTTGTTGACCGACAATGGCGCCCTGATTCACCGCATGATGCACCCCCTGTTCAAGGTCGCGAAGACCTATCTGGCCCAGGTGGAAGGTCAGGTCACGCCCGCTCAGCTGGCGCAATTAAGCCAGGGCGTGACACTCACCGATGGAGCCTGTGCACCCTGTCGGGCAGAGGCCATAGAACCACCCCTTTGGCTATGGCCGAGAACACCGCCGATCCGCCGCCGACGCCTTATACCAACCAGCTGGATTTCACTCACCTTGACGGAGGGCCGTAACCGGCAGGTACGCCGGATGACGGCCGCGGTTGGGCTACCGACCCTGCGCTTGATCCGATCGGAATTGGCTAACCTGTCTGTCGTTGACCTAATGCCCGGCCAGGTTATGGAATTAACCGAAGACATGCTCTTAGATAACGGTATAAACTGTGAAGCCAAAAAAGGGGGCCCCAAGGCCCCCCCATCACAGGTTGCGTCGACTAAACGATCGGGTCGACCTCCGCAGCGTAGTCGACTCCTTCAAAACCAAAACCAAAGAGGCGGAAAAACTCGGCCTGGTAACCGTTAAAGTCGGTTACCTCGGTCAGGTTTTCGGTGTTTACCTGCGCCCAGAGCTCAGCAACTCGTTGCTGGACCGAATCCTTTAATTCGTTATCCTCCATACGAATTCGGCCGGTATCGTCCAAATTGAGCGCTTGGCCAGAATAGAGCTGATGGTACATCAGTCCAAAGATCTGCTCGATGCAACCCTCATGGGTGCCCTCTTCCTTCATAACCTTATACAACGCCGATATATAGAGCGGCATAACCGGAATGGCAGAGCTCGACTGCGTGACTAAAGCTTTTAAGACAGACACATGGGACTGGCCGTTTACGCTATTGGCTAGACGTGTGCCAATTGCAGTCGAGGCGCGGTCGAGGTCTTCCTTAGCCTTGCCGATAGTGGCGCCACCATAGATTGGCCAGGTCAGGTCTTTACCGATATAGGTATATGCAGTGGTCTTGGCGCCATCAGCCAGGACATCGGCCGCCAATAAGGCTTCGATCCATAGTTCCCAGTCTTCACCACCCATGACCTTAACGGTATTGAAGATTTCCTCATCGCTAGCAGGTTCTAAGGTGATATCCGACACAACCTTGGTATCGGTGTTTAAATTCTTGCGCGTTACCTGCTGACCAATCGGCTTCAGCGTGGAGGAATAGACCTCACCCGAGACCGGATCCTTCCGCCGGGGGGCGCCCAGACTGTAAACGACAAGGTCAATCTTACCCATATTGGCTTTGATTTCTTCAATCACCGCCGTTTTGGCTTCGTTCGAAAAGGCGTCCATATTCAAAGCCTTGGCAAATAGGCCCTGTTGCTGAGCGGCCTTTTCCAGCGCAAAGGTGTTGTACCAACCGGCTGAAGCCGGGCGGCGTTCACTCGGCTCTTTCTCAAACATCACGCCCAGAGTATTGGCACCAAAACCGAACGCGGAGGTGATCCGTGAGGCGAGGCCATAGCCATTGGAACAGCCGATCACGAGGACATTTTTGGGTCCGTCAATGTCGGCCTTATGAGCTTGAACATAGTCAATTTGCTCTTGAACATTTGCCGCACAGCCGGTGGGATGGGCCGTGGTGCAAATAAAACCTCGAATTTTGGGCTGAATGATCATCGATAACTTCCTTTATTTAATCACCTAGGGTGTTTGGCATCGCCAATAACGATACGATTTAATCTATACTTTGTGGTTAGTTTAATGGAACTGCTGACAAAAATCGTCCCGCCACTTGCATAAGACTTGTGAATCCATTGCTATATTCGCTGTTGAATGAAACGATAATCAGCATTAGCTCTACAAAATAGGATTCTGTCCATGTCATACCCTCACCTCACCGTCGCTGTTGTCTGTCTACAGGACAACAAAATGCTTATGGTAAACGAAATAGATAACGGTATAAATTGTTGGAATCAACCTGCAGGTCATGTCGAGGATGGCGAAGATCTAATCGCCGCCGCACAGCGCGAGGCCCTCGAAGAAACCGGCTATAAAGTTGAAATTACAGGTCTCCAGGCGATTTACCAAGGCATTCATGGCACCAGCGGCACGCACTATCTGCGGATTTGTTTTCATGCCGTGGCCCTAGAGCGGTTGAGCGAAACACTCGATCCAGACATCTTGTCGGCTCAATGGCTCGATCTAGACGACCTGCAGGCTAATAAGTATCAATTAAGAAGCGAATTAACACGCCAAACCCTTGAAGATTGCCCGGATGCGCCCATTTACCCTGTCAACCTTATTCATGACCTGTACCTGGGAGATCACCAATGACCACCAATGGCTCAACAACTGTAATAGTCGGCATGTCTGGCGGGGTAGACTCTTCGGTCACCGCCGCCCTGCTGCTGGAGCAGGGCTATCAGGTTGAGGGTCTGTTTATGAAAAACTGGGATGAGGATGATGGCACCGATCATTGCACGGCCAAAGTGGATTTAGCCGATGCCCAAGCGGTCGCAGACAAGCTGGGCATCAAGCTGCACAAGGCCAATTTTGCCGCCGAATACTGGGATGAGGTGTTCGAACACTTTCTCACCGAATATAAGGCCGGTCGAACGCCCAATCCGGATATCCTCTGTAACCGCGAAATCAAATTCAAAGCCTTCCTCGACTATGCCCTCAGCCTAGGCGCTGACAAAATCGCGACCGGCCATTATGCCCGAACCGCGCTGGTGGATGGCCGCGCTCAGCTGCTACGCGGGCTCGATGGCAATAAGGATCAAAGTTACTTTCTCCATGCCGTCGGCCACGAGCAATTTGCCAAAACCCTCTTCCCGGTGGGTGAGTTGGAGAAACCGGTGGTCCGCGCTATTGCCGAAAAATACCAATTGGCCACGGCGAAGAAGAAGGACAGCACAGGCATCTGTTTCATTGGTGAGCGGCGTTTTGCCGACTTTCTAAAACAATATCTGCCGGCCCGGCCGGGTGCCATCGAAACCATCAATGGCGAGACCTTAGCGCAACACCAGGGCCTGATGTATTACACCATTGGCCAACGCCAGGGCTTGGGCATAGGCGGCACGCATTATGGTGAAGCCCCTTGGTTTGTGGCCCATAAGGATCTAGATCGAAATGTGCTGGTCGTCGTGCAGGGCACTGACAACGAGGCCCTATTCACGCAGCATTTACGCATGGATTCTGTCTACTGGGTAGACGAAACAGGCCCCAAATTGCCGATTTCCGTGACTTGCAAGCACCGTTATCGCCAACCAGATCAACATTGTGCGCTGAGCAAAACAGCCGATGGCCATTATGTTGTTGATTTTGATTTGCCACAAAGAGCCATTACACCAGGCCAATCCGCTGTATTTTACAGTGGCGATCGATGTCTCGGCGGTGGTGTAATCGAATCGACCTGGCTTTAACTGCATGGCAAAGGATACCTAATGTCTACCAATCTCTCGCACCAAACCATGGCTCTGGCAGGCATTTTCCAGGCCGCCAGTTTGGTTGATCAACTGGCCAAGTCTGGAGAATTGGACAGCGACCAGCTGACCAATGCGTTAAAGACCGTCCTCAATCTGGCGCCCAGCTCGTTCGATGATGTATTTAATGGCCCGGCCAGTCTCGATCATGGCTTAACCATCTTAAACACCGCCCTGGCAAAGAACGGCCGAGGCGTCGGCCGGGAGGTGTTGCAGTACGCCATGGCTATTATGGCCGTTCAGGCCAAACTCGATAAGCGCTCCGACCTGATGAACGAGCTGTCCAAGGCCTTGACCCGAACGGCTGAACAGCAACGCTATTTCGACAGCTACAGTCATGAAGCCGTGATCGGCTCTGCCGCGCGTTGTTACCAGAACAGCATCAGTCAATTAAACTTTCGCATTCGCGTCACCGGCAACCCAACCCACTTACAGAACCCCAAGGTCGCTGAAAAGGTCCGCACCCTTTTGCTCTATGGCGTCCGCTGTGCCCTGTTGTGGCGACAGTCGGGCGGCCGGCGCTGGCACCTGATGTGGTATCGACAAAAATTGCATCGCGCCGCTCAAGCGATGATCGACGTGGCCTAATGGCGCTTTTAAGGTATACTCGCCGCGTTTTTTCCGCTTGGTTTTAAGGTAGGCTTTAATTATGGATCTGTCAGCACTCACCGCTATTTCACCCATCGACGGGCGATACGGTAACAAAACGACCTCCCTGAGGCCCTATTTTAGTGAATTCGGTCTAATTCGATATCGGGTCGAGGTGGAAGTCCGCTGGTTACAGCAACTCGCGAATCATCCCCAAATTCCGGAGTGTCCGGCGTTTTCTGCCTCCGCTACAGCCTATCTCGATGCGATTGTCAGTGATTTTTCGCTTGCCGATGCGGCCGCCATTAAAGCAATAGAGGCGACCACCAATCACGACGTCAAAGCGATCGAATATTTCCTCAAAGCCAAGTTAACGGCCCAGCCCGAACTGGCGGCCTTGCAGGAATTTGTCCACTTTGCTTGTACCTCTGAAGACATCAACAATCTATCCCATGCCCTGATGCTTAAAAATGGCATGCAACAGGTGATCGTTCCGGCCCTAGTAGAGGTCGCCAACGCGATCGAGCAGGTCGCCCTAGACCTCGCCGATCAGCCGATGCTCAGCCGCACCCATGGCCAAACAGCTTCACCGACCACCGTTGGCAAAGAAATGGCCAATGTTGTCTACCGACTGCGGCGCCAGATCAAGCAGGTTGAACGTATAGAGTATATGGGTAAGATCAATGGTGCCGTGGGTAACTACAATGCCCACCTTGCGACCTACGCCGATATCGATTGGCAAGCCACGGCCGCGCAATTTGTGAGCGATCTGGGTCTTACTTTTAATCCCTATACCACCCAGATCGAACCGCATGACTATATCGCCGAGTTGTTCGACAGCCTGGCGCGCTTCAACACCATATTGATCGACTTCGATCGAGATATCTGGGGTTATATTTCTTTAGGCTATTTTAAGCAGCGCACCATTGCCGGTGAAGTGGGCAGTTCGACGATGCCTCATAAAGTTAATCCGATCGATTTTGAAAACTCCGAGGGCAACCTGGGCATCGCCAATGCGATCCTGGGCCATCTGGGCGCCAAGTTGCCCTTGTCTCGCTGGCAGCGCGACCTGACCGACTCCACGGTACTGCGTTCGATGGGGGTCGGCCTGGCACACAGCCTGATCGCCTATCAGTCATCCTTAAAAGGCATTAGCAAACTTGAGGTGAATCGGGTTCGCATCAACGCCGATTTGGACAATGCCTGGGAAGTCATGGCCGAGGCTATTCAAACGGTGATGCGCCGCTATGGCATCACCGAACCTTATGAAAAACTGAAGGCCTTTACCCGAGGCAAGGCTATTACCGAGGCCATGATGACCGATTTTGTGCAGCAGCTGGACTTGCCCGATGAAGCCAAGTCTCAACTGCTTGCCATGACGCCTGCGTCCTATATCGGCAATGCGGTTACTCAGGCGCGCACGATCGGCGACTACTAGCACCACCCTCCCCGCTCTGGGTCATCGCCGCAACGACGACCCAGGGTTTTGAGCACAGCGTGATCCACTCAATCAAACATCTCCTGCCATTCAAGCCCAAGCCCTTTGAGTCTTCAAAGCCGTTCAATTCTGCTAGACTACCATCACCTAAAACCGGTTAGGATCTGACTATGACAAGACCTTCGATAAATATTGACGCCGATGCCTTTCTGTCGACCTATTGGCAACAGAGTCCCCAATTATTGCGCCAGGCCTTTAACCCTGAGCAACTCATTTCGGGCGACGAACTGGCCGGTTTGGCGATGGAGCCGGAAGTTGAATCTCGTCTGATCAAACATCTACCGGAATCCGATGAATGGTTACTGCGCCATGGCCCCTTCGCCGAAGAAGACTTCGCCGAGTTGGGGCCAGAAAACTGGACCCTCTTGGTACAGGCTGTGGATCACTGGATTCCAGAAATCCGCACCCTATTGAGCGGCTTTAATTTTCTGCCTCAGTGGCGCATTGACGACATCATGGTGTCCTTTGCAACCAAGGGCGGTGGCGTTGGCCCGCACTTTGACCAATATGATGTGTTTCTACTCCAGGTTGAGGGCACACGTGAATGGAGGACCGGCCAACTCTGTGATGAAAACAGTGAAATAAACGCTCAGCTGCCGGTGAAAATCCTAACCGACTTCGAAGAGCAGGACCGATGGGTTTTGCAGCCCGGTGACATGCTCTATATACCGCCCGCCTTCGCCCATTGGGGCACTGCCTTAAGCGACTGCCTGACCGTCTCGGTCGGGTTTCGAGCGCCAGCACACAGTGATCTGATCAGCGATTTTGGTCATTTTTTGGCCAGCAAGGTATCCGATTTCAATCGCTATGCCGATCCAGAGCTTGCCAATCGCAGCAGCGCGCCACATGAAATACGGCCCGAAGATATAGTCCGGCTGCAGACCATTCTGCACGACTACGCCGACAACGCGGCGCTCTTAACCAACTGGTTTGGACAGTATATGACCCAGCCTAAATACGACGATCAGGCGGTTGAAACCGGCGATTGGGCGGTTGAAGAATTTATAAGCCATTGGCGAGCCAATCCGATTTATCGTAATGCCTCCAGCCGCCTGGCTTACACCGACACGGTCTTATTCGTCGACGGTCAGGCCATGGTGACGGACTTAACACCGGAACAGCTCAACAGCCTTTGTGATGGCGATGTCTTTACGCACGCCGCATACGCCGAATCCGAGCCTATGCAGAAGGTACTGTGGTCATTGATTAACCTGGGCGCGGTTTTCTTTGAGGGCTAAGCTGGCCGCTCTGGCCAGCCTACTGATTTACCTTGGCCTAATGTCAGGCGCGACAGGCGCAGAGCTGTTCATCTACCTGTCGCCGACCGGGAACCGAGTGGTCACCGATCGGCCGATCGATCTGGCGGGTTTTGTGCTTGAACAAACCAATATTGATGCGCGTGCCGCAGGTCGGTCGTTGCGTTATCAGGATACAGAAAAGAATCGTGACCTAATCGACCGTTACATTCGCAACGCGGCGTACCTCTATGATATGGATGCGGCCCTGATCCGGGCCGTGATCGCGCAGGAGTCGGCGTTCAAAATCGATGCCCGATCGCCTAAGGGCGCGCTGGGTTTGATGCAACTCATGCCGCCGACCGCGCGCCAATACCAGGTGCAGAATATGCTCGATCCGAGAGAGAATATTAATGCTGGCACCAAGCATCTAAAATACCTGCTGCAACGCTTCAGCAGTCTATCGTTGGCCTTGGCGGCCTATAACGCCGGTGAAGGCGCGGTGGCCAAATACCAGGGCATACCGCCCTACCCGGAGACCGAAAACTACGTTACCCAAGTGTTGGGGCGCTATCAAGACTACCAAAGCAACTGATTGGACCGGTGTGCATTACTGCTAATGCAGACTGGTTTCATCGGAACGTTCATGTTCGGATTCAGACTCGTCTTCGAAGGGTCGATCTGACAGGAAATTGGCTGCTTGAACGCCAGCACCGATCATCGCTTGCGCTACCTGAGCTATCTGATCTTCTAATAACCGCTCCGCTTCGGCAGAAAACTCAATTCGCACCAGGGGTTTCTCGTCTTGGTGTTCTGGGCTCTGCAGCACAAAAGCACCATCCGTCAATTGCACTATTTCCCAATATTTCGCCATAAGAGGTTCCGTTCAATCATAATTATTTAAACTTCGGCTGCTGAAGACCAGATCGGCAAAACCCTGCAACCAGGACACACAGTCGTTCGGGCGGCGCGCAAGCTCCCGATCGACCATAGGAATGAGCTGCGATTCGGTCGGATGTACCACCACCTGGGGTGCCACGGCGGCTGGTTGAAAGCAATGCAGCCGCGCGCTGGACCAGTGATACAGCCAGTGACCGATATCTTGCTGATCATTGCGAATGCTGCTAACCAGAGCGGACCGGCTGGTGTCATCGTCTAGCTCGAGCAACAACGCACTCAAGCCGCCATCGTTGCGAGCACTATCAACTGGCGCCGCCAATTCCCTAATCAGCGCACAGAGGCCCTGCTCCAATAGCAGTATAAAGCTATTTAGCAGAGCAGGCTGAGCCAGGGTATTCGAGGTTGCCTGTAAGGCGACCAGCTGGATCAGCTGGCTGTGAATAATATTAGTCCGTGCGATGGGGCTCATAGGCTTTAGTAAGTCATCCGAAAGCCAAGATGGTAGGTTGAATCGGCAACGATATTGCCGTCTGTCTCATAGTTGGCGGTGACATCGTGATAACCGAAGAATATCCGCGCTTGCGGTAATATCTTATAGGTGACACGACCAACGGCCTCATAGGCCGAGTTTAAACCGCCAAAACTCAAGATACTCGGAGCAAAGTAGGTTTGCCCTTCAAATCCGAGCCCATTCATAAACTCAGGCTGCCAGCGCAGGAAACCACCCACTCCGGCGGCAACGGAAAATTCATTTTCCACAGTCGAGAGCAGCAACATCTTAAAGCCGACACCGCCAATGAATTCCTTACTAGACATGCCGGCATCCACGGCATTAAAACCGGCCATAATGGCCCAGTTTTCGGTGTTTTCGTTGTACAGACCACCGAGTGATACATGCGCTCCGGTACCCACTAACACAGCATCGTGTTCAACCCGGATAGAGCTTTGTGATAGGCCCAGATCGATTTCACCGCCGGCCAAAACCGGTGTGGCTGCTAAAATCAATGTGCCAGTCGCTAGAATTTCTTTAAACATGCAGATCACTCACTATAATTTTGCCACATTGTAACCAAAGCTACCCATAACTACACCCCTAACGAACCCCAAGTTGCCACAAGCGACTTGGCGCATTGGCCGCGTTGGGGCTAGGCGCATAAAAAAAGCCACCTAAGAGGGTGGCCTAGTGTTGAGCTAAGGTGAGAATTAGCCCATCATTTCCAAGAGCAGCTTGTTAAGACGGGTGACAAAGCCCGCTGCATCTTTGAGGTTGGAGCCCTCCGCCAGACGAGCCTGCTCCAGTAAGATACTGGCCAGATCGGCAAAGCGGGCTTCGTTCTGTTCCAATTCCAGGCGCTGAACCAGCGGATGCTCTGGATTTAACTCCAGAATTGGCTTGCTGTCGGGCACCTGTTGTCCGGCCGATTCCATAATGCGGCGCATCTGTGCACCCATATCGTTATCGCCGACGACTATACAGGCTGGCGATTCAACCAGTCGATGGGTCATACGCACATCTTGGACCTCGGCTTCGAACAGACCTTTTATGCGCGCCAATAAATCCTTGTGCTCATCATTAGCCTTAACCTGGGACTCTTTCTCTTCTGGGCTTTCGATATCGCCTAAGTCCAAGCCACCCCGGGCCACATCGGCGAATTCGGTGCCGTCGAAGTCTTGCAGGTAGCCCATAAGCCACTCATCGATGCGGTCGGTCAATAACAAAACTTCGATGCCTTTCTTACGAAACACTTCCAGATGCGGGCTGTTCTTCGCAGTCTGGTGGTTATCGGCGCAAACGTAATAGATCTTCGCCTGGCCTTCTGCCATGCGTGCAACATAGTCGCTCAAGGCAACCGTTTGGGCCTCATCGCCGCTCTGGCTGGAGGAGAAACGCAACAACTTGGCGATCGTCTCTTTGTTTGCCATGTCTTCAGCCGGGCCTTCTTTGAGGACCTGACCGAACTCATCCCAAAATTCTTGATATTCTTCAGGCTTTTTCTTGGCCAGTTTGCTGAGCATATCTAGGACGCGCTTACCTAAGCTCGCCTTGATGGTTTCGATCGTGGCATCGTTCTGCAGAATCTCTCGACTGACGTTGAGCGGCAAATCATTCGAATCGACAATACCCTTCACAAAACGCAGATAGAGCGGCAGAAACTGCTCAACATCGTCCATAATAAACACGCGATTAACAAACAATTTCAAGCCGCGCACGCGCTCGCGGTTCCACATATCAAAGGGGGCTTTCTTGGGGATATACAACAGGCTGGTGTAATCGAGCTTACCTTCGACCTTATTGTGGCTCCAAGAACGCGCATCGCCAAAGTCATGCGAAATATGGTGGTACAGCTCTTGGTATTCCTCGTCCTTTATGTCGCTGCGCGGGCGCGTCCACAGGGCCTTGGCACTGTTAACGTTATCCCAGCTTGGCGCCACGGCTGCAGCCTCAACTTTAGGCTCGTCACCCTCAAGCTCGGCATCAGCGTCAGCGTCAGCCGGGTGGTTTTCTTGCAACATCTGTACGGGCACGGAGATATGGTCGGAATACTTCTTGACCAGGCTGCGCAGGCGCCAGTTGTCGACAAATTCGAGTTCATCGGCTTTCAAATGCATAACGATGCGGGTACCGCGTTCTGGCAGTTCAACATTACCGATGGTGAATTCACCCTCGCCCGCGCTGTGCCAATGCACGCCCTCGGAGGCATCAAGACCGGCTTTACGGGTATAGACATCCACCGCCTTGGCCACGATAAAGGATGAATAGAAGCCAACACCGAATTGACCAATCAGCTGACTGTCTTTGCGTTCGTCACCGGAAAGGTTTTGCAGAAATTCCGCGGTTCCCGATCGTGCGATGGTGCCAAGGTTTTGCACCACCTCAGCCCGACTCATGCCGACACCATTGTCTTCGATCGAAATGGTATTGTTTTCTTTGTCGACACTGATGCGAATGCGCAGATCCGCGTCATCAGCCATCAGGGCGTTATCCTTGAGCGCCTGAAAGCGCAACTTATCACAGGCGTCGGACGCGTTGGAGACAAGTTCCCGGAGAAAAATTTCTTTATTGGAATAAAGAGAATGGATCATCAAATGCAGAAGTTGTTTTACTTCCGTTTGAAAACTGAGCGATTCCTGCTTTGTATCAGACATGTTGCCTCTCAACCTTTGTTTATCGACCATAGACTGGCAATAAATGGGGATAATCAGATAGAATTCAAGGTCTTAGTTGAATATCGCCAGCCCCTGTTGTGAACTCATTGGCCTCGGACTAGGCCATAGGGCACACTAACGGTGACCTAAAAAAACAACGGGATACGGACCATGATCGGAAACAAGCCGACATTGGCGGTAAAAAAGCGCGAAATATTTGGCTGGGCCATGTATGACTTTGCCAACAGCAGCTATACAACCGTTGTGGTGACCTTTATCTATTCGGCATTTTTTGTCAATTACATCGTGCCGCCGGAGTTGGCACATCTCAAAAACACGTTCTGGTCCATCGCCGTCGCGCTATCGACCGCCCTCGCCATAATCCTCGCGCCCTTTGTCGGTGTATTGTGCGACTTTAGCGGTAACAAGAAACAGTTTCTCGCCTGGTGCACCCTGGCCTCTGTTTTGGGCACCGCGGGCTTGTTCTTCGTCGACCCGGGCCAGGTTGGGCTGGGTTTGCTGTTTCTGGTGATCAGCAACACCGGCTGGATGCTCTCTGAGTCCTTTATTGCCAGTTTTTTACCGGAGTTGGCGACTCGAAAAAATATCGGCAAGGTATCGGGTATTGGCTGGGGTATTGGCTATATCGGCGGCCTGCTGAGCCTGTTATTAATGTTTCGCATCATTACCAGCTCCGCACAGTTGGATGTTGCGGCCTATATCGATGAAAATCAGCTGGCGATGATTTTTATCGCCCTCTTTTATGCCCTTGGCGCCCTACCCACCTTCCTCCTCGTTAGGGAGCGCGCGCAACCGCAACCGGGTTTTGCCAACGCCAAACTCACGACTCTGCTTAAAGCCGGTACCGAGCGCATTTTGGCGATGAAAGGGTTGGTTGAGGAATACCCGGTGCTCTTTCGCTTTTTTATCGCCTTTATGGTCTATAGCGCGGGTATTTCGGTTGTGGTGAAGTTCTTTGGTATCTATGCGCAGGAAGAAATCGGTATTACCGGCAGCACGCTGGTCTTAATCGGTGCAACCTTGCAGCTAAGCTCGATGATAGGCGCTATCGGTTTTGGCTTTTTGGAGGACAGGCTGGGCTGTAAAAGCACCATACTGCTGTCACTGCTCTGGTGGCTACTGGGCATTATCGGTATTTACGGCCTAACACCGCTGGCCACGCTCTTTGGTTTAAGTCAGGAAAGCATGTTTACCGTCCTCGCCTTTGTTGCCGGCAGCGCCTTGGGTGCCACCCAATCGGCGAGCCGGGCTTTAGTGGGGCTATTGGCGCACCCTAAGGATTCGGCTCTGCTATTTGGTCTGTGGGGCACCTTTGGCCGTTTCGCGATCATTATCGGCATGAGCTTCGGCCCGATCAGCGACCTCTTGGGCCGGCATACGGCTCTGCTCTTTATCATGCTTTACTTTATTCTCGGTGCCCTGATGTTGATGGCTGTGCCGATCGGTAAGGCCCTGCGCTCAACTGTCAATGATGTGTCGATATGACTAATGACCCCCGGCTTTTCCTTGAAAAGTAACGCCGTTGGTTTCACTATGGTGTTCAAACGTAATAGACGCATTCGAATATGATACGACAATTGAAGTTTTCCTTTAATCAACGCCCAGCCTGGCAGCGCTTTTTAATGATCGGCGCCACCCTGGTGTTGACCGCGACCCTGTTCTGGATCGGCCTGATCGTCATATTCAGTTTGGCTTTGGTGGCATTGGCCGTTGCCATGGTGAATCGCATCAAGGTGAAATTGACTGGCCGACCGTTATTTGCCGCACCGAAGCATTTTCATCGCTACCAGTCTCAGTTCAACCAAAACCGCGATATAGAAGGTGAGGTCATCGAAGGCGAGGTGATCGAAAAGACGGATAAACAACCTTGATGATGCTGAAGCGCGTGCTGGGCGTCGACAAGATATAAGCTAATACCCTCGCGCAGGCCCTGGGGCTCAAGACGCAAAGCAAAAAAAGGCGACCTAGGTCGCCTTTTTATATTGTACCCGCCTTACCAGCCGGTAATTTCTTTCAGTGCATTACCGATCTCAGCCAACGAACGCACGGTTTTCACACCGGCATCTTCTAAGGCTGCAAATTTCTCATCGGCCGTACCGGTGCCGCCGGAAATGATTGCGCCGGCATGGCCCATACGCTTGCCGGCTGGTGCCGTAACGCCTGCTATATAGGACACCACAGGCTTGGTGACATGGTCTTTGATAAAGGCAGCTGCCTCTTCTTCGGCCGTGCCGCCAATCTCACCGATCATTACGATCGCTTCGGTGGCAGGATCGTCTTGGAACATGCGCAAGATATCGATAAAGTTGGCACCCGGGATCGGGTCGCCGCCGATACCGACACAGGTCGACTGGCCAAAGCCATGATCGGTGGTCTGCTTGACCGCTTCGTAAGTCAGGGTGCCAGAGCGTGAAACGATGCCGACCTTGCCAGGCATGTGGATATGGCCGGGCATAATACCGATCTTACATTCACCCGGTGTAATAACACCTGGGCAGTTTGGCCCGATCATACGGACGCCTTTGCGATCGACATATTCTTTTGCATAAAGCATGTCGAGCGTTGGAATGCCCTCGGTGATACAGATAATCAGTTCTAGACCGCTGTCGGCCGCTTCAACGATGGCGTCCTTACAAAACGGCGCCGGTACATAGATAACCGTTGCCTGAGCGCCGGTAACTTCCACCGCTTCGCGCACGGTGTTAAAGACCGGCAGGCCCAAATGGACCGAACCGCCTTTGCCCGGAGAAACACCACCGACCATTTTGGTACCGTATTCGATAGCCTGTTCACTGTGGAACGTGCCCTGTGAACCGGTGAAGCCCTGACAAATTACCTTGGTATTCTTATCGATCAATATACTCATGCTGCACCTCCTGCGGCGGCTACGACTCGTTCGGCACCCTCGGTCAACGAACGGGCAGCGATAATGTTCAAACCACTTTCGGCCAATTTTTGAGAGCCAAGCTCAGCATTATTGCCTTCCAGACGAACAACCACTGGAACCTTGACACCCACTTCTTCAACGGCACCGATAATACCTTCAGCAATCATATCGCAGCGAACGATGCCGCCGAAGATGTTCACGAAGACGGCCTTGACGTTGGCGTCAGACAAGATGATTTTGAACGCTTCAGCAACGCGTTCTTTGGTGGCGCCGCCGCCAACATCCAAGAAGTTAGCCGGCGAACCACCGTGCAGGTTAACGATATCCATGGTACCCATGGCCAGACCGGCACCATTGACCATACAACCGATGTTGCCGTCGAGGGCAACATAGTTCAGCTCCCATGCCGCAGCTTCAGCTTCGCGGGCGTCTTCCTGGGAAGGATCACGCATCGCCTGCAGGTCTTTGTGGCGATACAAGGCGTTGCCATCGATACCCAACTTGGCATCCAAGCAATGCATATTGCCTTCAGTGGTGATAACCAATGGGTTAATCTCGATCAGCGCCAAATCTTTGTCGACGAACAGTTGCGCCAAACCCATGAAAATCTTGGTGAACTGACCGATCTGAACGCCCACTAAGCCCAATTTAAAGGCTAATTCACGTGCCTGGTAGGGTTGTGCACCGACCAGTGGATCGATGATGGCGCGGAGGATTTTTTCCGGCGTTTCATGCGCAACGGTTTCAATCTCGACACCACCTTCGGTGGAGGCCATAAAGACGATCCGACGCGTCGCGCGATCGACCACAGCACCCAGATAGAGTTCGGTTGCAATATCGGTGCACGACTCGACCAAAATCTTGCTGACCGGTTGACCCTTCTCATCTGTTTGGAAGGTGACCAGGTTCTTACCCAACCAATGAGCGGCGAATTCTTTAGCTTCCGCGGCCGATTTAACCAACTTTACGCCGCCAGCCTTACCGCGGCCACCGGCATGTACTTGGGTTTTTACAACCCACATATCGCCTGGGATTTTACCGATAGCCTCAGCGACTTCTTCCGGTGTATCACAGGCAAAGCCTTCGGATACGGGCAAGCCATACTGCTTGAAAAGTTGTTTACCTTGATATTCATGAAGGTTCATTGCGTGTTCCGTCTAATATTGTTGAGGCTCGACCAAATTTAATTTTTAGAATAGGTTTCGATCGATCACTCTGGGCTTGGAGTAGGAAAAAGAACGACCCAATAGGGATCGTTCTCGATTCGAAAGATTAACGCTTTTTACGATTCATCTTGTGAATGGCTTTATTATCTATCGCTAAAGCCGCTTCGTGCACCGCTTCCGACATGGTCGGGTGCGCAAAACAGGTCAATTGCAGATCTTCGGCGCTGGACGCAAATTCTAACGCAATCACCCCTTGGGCGATCATTTCAGACGCACCGGCGCCGAATATATGCATACCCAAGACTCGATCAGTCTTAGCATCTGCCAGAATCTTGACCTGGCCGGTGGTGTGGTTTGCTGCCATGGCTCGACCGATAGCGGCAAAGGGGAACGCGCCCGACTTATAGTCGATGCCTTCGGCCTTCAGCTCTTCTTCAGTCTTACCGACCCAGGCAATTTCAGGATGGGTATAGATTACGTTGGGTACGGCGTCATAATTCATCTGAGCATTGTGGCCGGCGATAATTTCGGCCACCATAATGCCCTCTTCCGAACCCTTGTGAGCCAACATCGGACCGCGCACGACATCGCCCACTGCATAGACACCGGGCACCGTGGTGCGGCATTGCTCGTCGACAAAGATGAAGCCACGCTCATCGAGTTTTACGCCGCTGTCATCGGACAAGCAGCCTTGGGTGTAGGGACGTCGACCAACCGCAACAACCAGCTTATCGAAAATTTCTTTCTTCTCGCCATCAGCATCCTGAAAGGTCACTTCGACTTTTTTGCCCTTACGCTCGGAACCGGTCACACGCGCGCCCAATCGGATGTCGAGGCCCTGATCCTTGGTGAAGGACTTAAACGCATCCTTAGCAATTGCCCCATCGGCGGCCGCTAGGAACTTATCCATCGCTTCTAAGACGACCACTTCTGAGCCCAATCGAGCCCATACCGAGCCCAATTCCAGACCGATTACACCGGCACCGATAACGCCTAAGCGCTTGGGTACTTCACTGAATTCCAAGGCGCCAGTGGAGTCGACAATCACGTCACCGTCAGTCGGCGTAGGCGGAATCTCGACGGGGATCGAGCCCATTGCCAAAATCACGTTTTCAGCTTCAAGCAGCTCAATACTGCCGTCTGCACCAATCACTTCAACGACCTTATTAGCCTTGAGCTGACCCTTACCTTCGAATCGAGTCACGCCATTGCCTTTGAGCAGACCGGCAACACCGCTGGTCAACTGACTCACGATGCCGTCTTTGCGGGCTAACATCTTAGGCACGTCGATTTTCGGTGCATTCACGATAATGCCGTGAGTATCAAAGCCATGAACGGCTTCGGCATACAATTCGGATGAATAGAGCAAAGCCTTGGATGGAATACAGCCCACGTTCAAACAGGTGCCGCCCCAGGTCGTTTCGCCATCTTCTTTGAGCCATTTTTCAACAATGGCGGTTTTCTTACCTAACTGTGCGGCCTTTATGGCGGCTACATAGCCGGCCGGTCCTGAACCTATTACTACCACTTCAAATTGATGTGACATGGCAACTAAACCCTTTGTAGTCAATTTATAAACAACCAGGCTGACGGATCAGCCTGGTCTTAAATGCAATTCCGAACTTAGAGTTCCAACAAAATTCGCGCTGGATCTTCCAACATGTCTTTGATGGCGACCAAAAATTGCACCGCCTCTTTGCCATCGATTAGGCGGTGGTCGTATGATACCGCGAGGTACATCATTGGCAGTATCACCACCTCACCATTGACGGCCATCGGTCGCTCTTGGATTTTGTGCATACCCAAGATAGCAGTTTGTGGCGGGTTCAATATGGGTGTCGACATCAGAGAACCAAAAACACCGCCATTAGAAATGGTAAAGGTACCCCCTTGCATGTCTTCCAGACCCAGCTGGCCGGCTTGTGCCCGCTCGCCAAAGGTCCGGATTGAGCTTTCAATACCGGCTAGACTCATCTGGTCGGTATCGCGCAAGATCGGTACTACTAAACCACGCTTGCTCGAGACGGCCACACCGATATCGTAATAACCATGGTAAACCACATCGTCGCCATCTATCGATGCGTTGACTTCTGGATGACGCCGCAAGGCTTCGGTCGCCGCCTTGATGAAAAAGGACATAAAGCCCAAACGGGTGCCGTTGTGCGTTTTCTCAAACTTATCTTTATATTTGGCGCGCAATTCCATGATCGGCTTCATGTTAACTTCGTTAAACGTGGTTAACATGGCGGTATTGTTTTTCGCATCGAGCAGACGCTCGGCGATGCGCTTACGCAGGCGCGTCATCGGCACGCGTTTTTCGGAACGAGGGCCGGTAACAACTGAGGCGACTGGGCTTGCAGCCGACGGCGCAATCATGCCGGGCATGCTTTGGCTCGCCGACGCAACCGGCGCAGCTGCTGGCTGACTGGCTTTGTCGCTGGTCGCCTTGACCACGTCTTCTTTGGTGATACGACCGCCCTTGCCCGTGCCGACTATGTCGTCTTGGGTTAGAGCACTCTGGCTGGCCAATTTGCGAGCTGATGGGCTCATCGGAGTCGCCTCGGCGGCATTTGCTGCGGCCGGTGAGCTGACCGGAGCACCACTGGATGTTGAAACCACTTCAACGGCGGCACTGCCGGCTACGAACGCGGCGATGACTTCTAAACTGAGGACGGTGTCGCCCTCATGTTTGAAGATCTCAGTGAGGTTACCGTCTTCCGGCGCCACCACCTCCAGTACGACCTTGTCTGTCTCGATGTCGACTATTATTTCGTCGCGTGCAACAAACTCACCTGGTTGTTTATGCCACGTTGCAATACTGCCGTCTGCAACGGATTCTGGGAACTGCGGTGCTTTAATTTCGATTACCATGCGTAAATCCTTTAGTCTCCGCCTGCCGATTACTGAATATTCAGAATCGCGTCATTGAGGAATTTTTCAAGTTGCTCTAAATGCAAGGACATATAGCCTGCTGCTGGTGACGCTGATGCTTCTCGACCGGCATAACGAAGGTATAGCTTTTCGCTCTGTCGATGCAATATTCGTCGCATATGGTGCTGGCTCGAGTACCAAGCGCCCTGATTCATCGGCTCTTCCTGACACCAGACGACATCGTTTACGTTGCTATAGGGGGCCAGAATTTCTGACAGACGTTCCTCTGGGAACGGATACAGCTGCTCGATCCGAATAATAGCGACATTAAACGCCGATTCTTTACGGCGTTTATCGACCAGGTCGTAATAAACCTTGCCGGAACAAAGCACCACTCGATCGACCTTTTCGGTCAGTACGGCCGCATCTTGGTCACCAATCACTGTTTCAAAACGGCCCTGAGACAGCTCTTCCAGTGTGGATACGGCATCCTTATGGCGTAACAGGCTTTTCGGTGTCATCACGATCAACGGCTTGCGCAGATTGCGCACGGCCTGTCGACGTAACATATGAAATACTTGGGCGGGCGTGGTCGGCATGCACACTTGAATGTTCTGCTCGGCACACAACTGCAGGTAACGCTCTAGACGTGCGGAGGAATGCTCCGGCCCTTGTCCTTCATAACCGTGTGGCAAGAGCATGGTCAAGCCACACAGCCGGCCCCATTTGTGCTCGCCCGAGGTAATGAACTGATCAATAACCACCTGAGCGCCGTTAGCAAAGTCACCAAATTGCGCTTCCCACACCACCAAGGCACTGGGCATGGTGGTTGAATAGCCGTATTCGAACGCCAGTACAGCCTCCTCCGACAAGAAAGAATCGTAAATCTGGAAGCGTGGCTGATCGACGGACAAATTGGCCAGCGGGACATAGGTTGAACCGTCTTTCTGGTTATGCCAGACCGCATGTCGATGCACGAAAGTGCCTCGACCGACATCCTGCCCGGTAATACGCACCGGCAAGTCTTGCTTGAGCACCGTGGCATAGGCCAACATCTCGGCAAAGCCCCAATTAATGGGTAAGGCGCCCATCGCCATCTTGACCCGATCTTCGAGTATTTTATTCACCTGGCGCTGAACCGGAAAGCCCTCTGGAACCGTGTTAATTTCCAGTGCCAAGGCTTGCAAGGCTTTGAGGTCGTAACTGCTATCAAAATCATCAACCACCGGTTGATTCAGATAGGGTGTCCAATCGACAAACAATTCGCTGTTTGGCTCTTTGACCAGGGCCTTGGCAACGTGTTCACCATTGGCGAGCGCATTACGATAGTCATCGGATACGCGTTTCACGCCTTCAACGGTGGCGATACCCTTGCTAATCATTGCGGCGGCATAGAGTTCAAAGGTGGTTTTATGGCTGCGAATGACCTGATACATCATCGGCTGCGTCATGGCCGGCTCATCGGCTTCGTTATGACCGCGACGGCGGTAGCAGATTAGATCGATCACCACGTCACGCTTAAACTGCTGACGGTAATCGACCGCCAATTGCGTGACAAAGACGACCGCTTCCGGGTCGTCACCATTGACGTGAAAGATTGGCGCTTGAACCATCTTAGCGATGTCAGTGCAATACTCGGTTGAACGACAGTCTTCCTGACGTGACGTGGTAAAACCAACCTGGTTATTGATCACGATATGGATCGTCCCACCGGTGCCATAGGCACGGGTCTGGGACATCTGGAAGGTTTCCATGACCACGCCCTGCCCTGCGAAGGAGGCATCACCGTGGATATTAACCGGAATAACCTGTTCCCGACTGTGGTCCCGACGTCGATCCTGACGGGCGCGCACCGAACCTTCAACGACAGGCGCAGCAATTTCCAGGTGAGACGGGTTAAAAGCCAAGGCCAGATGGAGCTCACCGCCAGAGGTCATTACATTGGAGGAGAAACCCTGATGATATTTAACATCGCCGGAACCGACCGAGAGGAAGGACTTGCCTTCAAACTCTTCAAACAGATTGGTGGGGTTTTTACCGAGGATGTTGACCAACATATTAAGCCGGCCGCGGTGGGCCATGCCAATTACGATCTCTTTCGTGCCGTAAGAACCGCTGCGCTGAATCAACTCGTCCATCAGCGGAATCAAGGATTCGGCGCCTTCTAAACCAAAGCGTTTGGTACCTGGATATTTAGAACCAAGGTATTTTTCCATCCCTTCGGCCGCGGCCAGTCGTTCTAGTATGTGGAGTCGAGCATCGATCGAATAATCGGGTTTAGAACGCACCGATTCCATTCGCTGTTCAATCCACCGACGCTCCGATGTATTAACGATATGGGTAAACTCGGCACCAATCGATGAACAATAGGTTGTGCTCATCGCGTCATGAATTTCTTGTAAGGTTGCTTCTTTTTTGCCGAAGTAAAGATTGCCACATTGAAACACAGAGTCTGAGTCGGCATCTGTCAGACCGTGGTATTTGAGCTCCAGGTCGGGTACCGATTTGCGTTGACTGAGGTTGAGTGGATCAAGATTGGCGTTTTGATGACCACGAAAACGGAACGCAGTGGCCAATTGATGAACCCGAACCTGTTTGCGTTCGTGCTCAGTCACTAGAGACGGGGCTAGGGTATCGGCCGCAATTTTATTGGTTTTGCCCATCAGTAAAAAATGGTCGCGGACCGGCTGATGAGGCGTGTCGGTGGTTATTTCATCGTTTAGGTTGGGCAGCTTATCGAACACGGTACGCCACTGTTCCGGCACCGAATTAGGATCGAGCAGATAAGCTTCATACATTTCATCGAGATAGGTTTGGTTGCCACCTGAAAAATGAGAAGACAGCCACTGTTCTTCCATTGAGGCGTTTTGCATTATTAAACCTTATAGAATCATGCCGGCATTACCAACGCCGGCGTTCGGGTTAAAGTCAAAAAAGGGCACCAAGTGCCCCTTTTATCGTCGGTTAGATTGCTCTATTTAACAGCATTGACCGAATATGCCCGATAGCACGGGTAGGATTCAAGCCTTTTGGACAAACATTCACACAATTCATGATACCACGGCAGCGAAACACGCTAAACGGATCATCTAAATTGGCCAAACGCTCGTCGGTTGCGGTATCCCGACTGTCGGCTAGGAACCGATAGGCCTGGAGCAAGCCGGCCGGACCGATAAACTTGTCAGGATTCCACCAAAACGATGGGCACGATGTTGAGCAGCAAGCACAAAGAATACACTCATACAGACCGTCCAACTTCTCACGCTCGGCCGGCGACTGCAGTCGTTCTAAGGCAGGTGCCGGGGTATCGTTGATCAAAAACGGCTGTACTTTCTCATACTGCTTGTAAAAAGTACTCATGTCGATGACCAAATCGCGAATCACGGGCAGACCCGGCAGCGGACGCAACACCAACTTTGTGCTGCCACCAGGCACATCCGACAAAGCGGTAATACAGCCGAGACCGTTTTTGCCATTAATATTCATACCATCGGAACCGCATACGCCTTCACGACAAGATCGGCGAAACGACAGGCTCACATCCTGTTCTTTGGCCAGATTCAGTACGTCCAGCACCATTAGGTCTTTGCCGGCCGGGACATCAACATCATAGTCCTGCATGTAGGGCCGCTTATCAACCTCAGGATTGAATCGATAAATACTCACTTTCATAACTCAATATCCTTAGTAGGTGCGAATCATCGGCTGGAAGGTTTCAACGGTCTTCGGTGTGAAGTTCACAGCACGCTTGCCGACAGTCTTATCGACTGGGTTATAGAGCGAATGGCACAACCAGTTTTCGTCGTCGCGTGAATCAAAGTCATAACGCGCATGCGCGCCCCGGCTTTCAGTACGCTCATCGGCAGAAATAGCGGTTGCCTCAGCGACTTCCATCAAATTAGCCAATTCCAGTACTTCGATGCGCGCCGTGTTAAAGGTCAATGACCGATCGGCCAGGGAAATCCGACTGATGCGCTCACGGATCTCAACCAACTTCTGACGGCCTTCAGCCATTTTCGGACCATCTCGGAAGACACTGAAGTACAGTTGCATGGTGTTTTGCAGATCTCGTTTAACATCGGCAACGTTCTCGCCACCCTTACGGGCGTCCAGTTCGCTCAAGCGGGACAATGCCTGGTCAATATCACTTTGGCTGGCTGCCATGCTGTCGTAGCCTTGGCGGATAGATTCTTCAATCTGGATGCCAGCGGCGCGGCCAAATACCACCAGGTCGAGCAGTGAATTACCACCGAGTCGGTTGGCACCATGGACCGATACACAGGCCGCTTCACCGCACGCATACAAACCATCGATGATCTTATCGTTGCCATTGGCGTCTAACATAATGGCCTGACCGCCGATATTGGTTGGAATACCACCCATCATATAGTGGCACGTTGGCACCACGGGGATCGGCTCTTTAACTGGATCCACGTGAGCAAAGGTTTTCGACAATTCGAGAATGCCCGGCAAACGACTTTTCAACAACTCTTCGCCTAGGTGGTCCAATTTCAACAGGACGTGGTCCTTGTTGGGACCGGCACCACGACCTTCGAGGATTTCCAGCACCATGGAGCGCGCCACAACGTCTCGGCCGGCCAAGTCTTTGGCATTGGGCGCGTAACGCTCCATAAAGCGCTCGCCTTCGCCATTGACCATGTAGCCGCCCTCGCCTCGGCACCCTTCGGTAACCAGCGTTCCAGCACCGTAGATGCCCGTCGGGTGAAATTGCCACATTTCCATATCTTGTACTGGAAAGCCAGCGCGCAAGGCCATGCCGATGCCGTCGCCGGTATTGATCATGGCATTGGTAGTCGAGGCATAGATACGCCCTGCTCCGCCGGTCGCTAAGACAGTTGCCTTGGCACTGACATTAACCACGTCGCCAGTTTCAATTTCAATCGCGATACAGCCAACCACTGCACCCTCGGCATTCTTTACCAGGTCAACAGCGTACCACTCGTTCAAGAAGTTGGTGCCGGCCTTAATGTTTGCTTGATAAAGCGTGTGTAACAAGGCATGACCGGTTCGGTCCGCCGCCGCGCAGGTACGAGCTGCTTGACCGCCCTTGCCGTAGTCTTTTGACTGACCACCAAAGGGACGCTGATAGATGCGGCCCTCTTCAGTCCGGGAAAAGGGCAGACCCATGTGATCTAACTCGAAGATCGCTTGCGGGCCGACTGAGCACATATATTCGATAGCGTCCTGGTCACCAATATAGTCGGACCCTTTGACGGTATCGTACATATGCCAACGCCAATCATCATTCGGATCGTCACTGGCGATCGCGCAGGTGATGCCACCTTGAGCGGACACAGTATGGGACCGTGTCGGGAAAACTTTGGAGACAACTGCTGTATTTAAACCAGACTCAGCCAATTGCAGGGCAGCGCGCAAACCAGCACCGCCACCACCTATCACTATTGCATCGAAATTCATGGTTTTCATTTTAGCCATTTCTTAAACACCCCAAACGGCGGAAAAGCCGATCACAAAATAGACAAAATTGGTCAGCGCTATAACCGCTAAAACAATGAAACGTACCCAGATATTCTTGACATAATCGGTTGCAACGGTCCACATACCGATCCAGATATGCCCAACCAACGCTAACAACGCGGCTAGGGTGTATATTTTGAACCACATGGCACTAAACAAGCCTTGCCATTGCTGATAGTCCAGATCGCTGGTCAACGCAAAGAAACCGAACATGAAAAGTGTGTAGGAGCCTAATACGACGGCCGTTACACGTTGGACCATCCAGTCCGACAGACCGTTGCGAGTCAAATTTGTGATGCTGCTTACCATATCCAAACTCCTACTAAAATAATGCCGACGAGCGAGGCACCGAGGACCGCTTGAGAGGCCAGGGCACCGCCTTCGATAGTTTCAAAGTTACCTGCATCCATTAACAGATGTTTAATACCGGCAAACAGATGGTATACGACGAAGGATGCAATTCCCCAAGCGATTAATTTTGCCAACGGATGGGTCAGTACACTCTGAACTAAGGCAAAACCTTCGGGCGAGTCTAAGCTTGCAGATAAAGCCCACAGCATAAAGCCGATTGCAACAAATAGCGCCATACCGGTGATGCGATGTAGCAAGGATGCTATCGCCGACACTGGATAACGCATGGTCATCAGATCGAGGTTTACGGGTCTATTATTTTTCACGGCAGCAGTCTCTCATCTTAGCAGCCCCAAGGATGGGGATTAATTGAGGAGGAGCCAGCAGCGCGCCGGACCCCCAAGAAGCGACGGAGATTATAGGCACCGTCGATTATAATTACAATTGATAACAAGCATGGTGTAGCAATTAAAAAAAACCCTGTATCTCAGGTATTTCGCGTGCTGGCGAGGATTCAACTCCCCCTACGACTTTCATCTCTGCGACTATTTGACGAGTCGCTGAAAACCGAAGGTCAAATTGACTTTCGACACCAAAACTTTATAGTGATGTGCAAATTCGCCCCTGGAAAACCCAGGTCAGGCGAAAATACCACTCTACCCCCGCGTCACAGAGACGTTAAACCCTGCATACTATAGAGGAGACCTCATGGCTGAGAAATTCGCCAAGTTGGTCATTGAAGGACATGACCCCATCGAGCTGCCCATCTATTCAGGTACGTTAGGACCTGATGTAATAGATGTTAGTTCATTAACTGCCAAGGGTTATTTCACCTACGACCCTGGCTTTATGTCTACCGCCTCGTGTGAATCTGAAATCACCTATATAGATGGAGATAAGGGCATTTTGTTGCATCGGGGCTACCCGATCGATCAACTTGCTGAGCAATGCGATTACCTTGAAGTTTGCTACCTGCTGCTGCACGGTGAGATACCGACTGCCCCGGAAAAAGCTAAATTTCAGAAGATCGTGATGCACCACACCATGGTCCATGAGCAGTTGCATGAATTTTTTCAGGCTTTCCGCCGCGATTCACACCCTATGGCCATCATGGTCGGTGTCGTCGGTGCCCTGTCAGCCTTTTACCATGATTCTCTCGATATTAGCGATGAGCGCCATCGTGAAGTCGCGGCCCATAGACTGATTTCTAAGATGCCGACCCTGGCGGCTATGGCTTATAAATACTCGATCGGCCAGCCCTTTATCTATCCTCGCAACGATCTAAGTTATGGTGGCAATTTCCTCCATATGATGTTCAGCACCCCATGCGAACCTTATGTGGTTAGCCCTACCTTGGCCCGCGCTATGGACAAGATCTTTATCTTGCATGCCGATCATGAGCAAAACGCCTCGACCTCGACAGTGCGCCTGGCTGGCTCGTCCGGCGCGAACCCCTTCGCCTGCATTGCCTCCGGCATTGCGGCCTTATGGGGGCCCGCACACGGCGGTGCAAACGAAGCTGTCTTAACGATGCTGGAAGAAATTGGCGACGAATCCAATATCGATGACTTCATCAAGCGCGCCAAAGACAAGGACGATCCGTTCCGCCTGATGGGCTTTGGCCATCGGGTCTACAAGAACTACGACCCGCGCGCCACGGTCATGAAGCAAGCCTGTGATGAAGTCTTGGCTGAACTCGGCATTGCCGATGATCCACTGCTGAAGATAGCCGCTCGCTTGGAACAGATTGCGCTCGAAGATCCTTACTTTGTTGAGAGAAAGCTCTATCCCAATGTCGATTTTTACTCCGGCATTATTTTCAAGGCCATGGGCATCCCAACCGAGATGTTTACCGTGCTGTTTGCGGTCGGACGCACGCCGGGTTGGATTGCCCACTGGAAAGAGATGGTCTCTGGCCCTTACCGTATCGGTCGGCCACGTCAACTCTATACCGGCAAAGTCGCCCGCAACCTGAAAAAATAACCCTCAACCGGCGCAAGCCGGTTTTTTTTGCCTGCCAGATACTAATCCATGACCCTAGCCGCGCCATCCCGCCCGACTCAGTAACGGTGCGCAGCTAGCAGGTGCCTTGCTCAACCGGTTTATCGATCCGATTGCAAATATCAGACAAAAAAAACCCGCCAGAAGGCGGGTTTTTTTGTGCCAGACCAGCGGTCGCTATTCGGCGACCGGGGCCTTAACTGCGGGCTTGGCCTTGGCCTTGGCCTTGGCCTTGGCTTTCGCGGTGGTTTTGGCCTTCGGCTTAGCCTTGGCCGCAGCAGTCTTGGGTTTCGTCGCCTTATCGCTAACCTGCCAACTGTTGCCGACAAAATAGGCGGTCCAGCCCGTTGCCTTGCCGTCGACCTCCGACATCACATACTGCTCCTTGGTCTTGCGACTGAAGCGGATCACTGCCGGATTGCCATCCCCATCCGCAAGGGGCGCTTCGGTTAAGAAATGATACTTCTCCGGCAATTCACTGCGGTGCGGGATGATCTCCGCCACCAAGGGCGGCCGAGTTTCCCGATTTTTCGGGAACTGACTGGCTGCGAGAAACATGCCCGCCGCACCATCGCGTAAAATATAGGTGTCTTCGACCTTGACGCAGACCAATTCTGGAGTCGGTATCGGGTCCATCTTCGGCGGCGCTGCATCGCCTGAGCGGAGCAACTTACGAGTGTTTTTGCAGCCCTCACCGGTACAGCCAAAATATTTACCAAAGCGACCGGTTTTAAGCTGCATCTCATGGCCACACTTGTCACATTCCAGTGATGGCCCTTCGTAGCCTCTGAGCTTGTATTGTCCGGCTTCGAGCTTAAAACCACTGCATTCAGGGTTGTTGCCGCAGACATGCAGTTTGCGATTTTCGTCGATTAGATAGCTGTCCATCGCCGTGGCGCAGGTATCGCAGCGCTCTTTCTGGCGCAGCTCATTGACTTCAGCCTCATCGTCATCGGTCGAAATGGCCTCTTCCCCTGGTACCAGGTTGAGCGTGCCCTTGCAGCGCTCTTTGGGCGGCAAGCTGTAACCTGAACACCCTAAAAACACGCCGGTGGTACCGGTGCGAATCATCATCGGTCGAGCACAGGTTGGACATGGAATATCGGTCAGCGTCGGCTCGTTCAACTTCATGCCGCCGTTTTCTTCGCCCTCGCCGGCTTGTTCTAACTGGGCAGTGAACTGCTTGTAGAAGTTATTAAGGACCACCTTCCAGTTTTCACGACCTTTGGCGACCTCGTCGAGTTGCTTCTCCATTTCAGCGGTAAACTCATATTGCATCAGGTCCTTAAAGGACCCATCGAGTCGTTCCGTGACAATATCGCCCATCTTCTCGGCATAGAAGCGCTTGCTCTCGAGTTTGGCATAGCCACGCTCTTGAATGGTGGAAATAATGCTGGCATAGGTCGAGGGTCGGCCAATGCCCAACTTCTCCAATTCCTTAACCAGGGATGCTTCTGTGAACCGAGCTGTCGGCTTGGTAAAGTGCTGCTTAGGCTCCAACGCGATCAGGCCCAAAACGTCCCCGACATGCAAATCCGGTAACTCAATGATGTCTTCACGAACCCCGGGGCGCATGACTCGGGTGAAACCATCGAACACCAATACTCGGCCCTTGGCACGCAGTTCGTAGTCGCCGGTCCTAATAATCAGGTTCGAACTCTTATACTTAGCAGGCAACATCTGACAGGCGACAAAGCGTTGCCAGATCAGCTCATAGAGTCTCTGAGCATCTCGCTCAAGCTCGGTTAACGACACACTGCTGCGCGTTACATCCGACGGGCGAATCGCTTCGTGGGCTTCCTGGGCGCCGTCTCGGCTACCATAGACAACGGCAGTCTCCGGGAGATACTGGCTGCCGTATTGCTCGCTGATATAATCGCGTGCAGTCGCCACCGCTTCGCCACTCAGGTTGGTTGAGTCGGTCCGCATATAGGTTATATGACCGGCCTCATAGAGCCGCTGGGCCATCATCATGGTTTTCTTAACCGAATAGCCTAGGCGTGTGCTCGCGGCCTGCTGCAGGGTAGAAGTAATAAAGGGCGCCGAGGGCTTGGAACTGGTGGGCTTATCTTCCCGGTCGGTCACGATGTAAGGCAGCTGATCAAGCCGCTGCACATGGCCATCCGATTCGGACTTCTGAGTCGGCCTAAAGCGCTCATTTTGGTAACGTGCAACCTCAAAGCGCACCGGTCCCTTGTTGGAACTGACATTGGCGTGCAGGTCCCAGAATTCCTCCGGGATAAAGGCACGAATTTCGCGCTCGCGCGATACAATCAATTTAACGGCGACGGACTGCACCCGGCCTGCACTCAAACCACGGGCAACCTTGGCCCATAACAGCGGCGACACCATAAAACCCACAACGCGGTCGAGAAAGCGACGCGCCTGTTGCGCGTTAACCCGGGCTATATCGAGCTCACCCGGGTGTTCGAAGGCCTCGTTGATCGCTTTTTTGGTAATTTCATTAAAAACCACCCGCCGGTATTTCTCCGGTGCCTGACCAATTGACTCCTGCAGGTGCCAGGCGATGGCCTCTCCCTCCCTGTCCAAATCCGTCGCGAGGTAGATGCAGTCTGCATCTTTGGCCAGACGGCGTAATTCATCGACAACCTTTTCCTTACCCGGCAATATTTGATAATTGGCGCGCCAATCATCATAGGGGTTGATCCCCATGCGCGCGATCAGTTGATCATGCGATTTGCGTTTCTGGTAGACTGCCTTTTCGTCAGGCGGCATTTTTCGCGTCAGGGCCGCAGCTTTGGCGCGCGCCTTGGGGTCGACCGGCTTAGTCTGACCGCTCATGGGCAGATCGCGAATATGCCCGACAGAGGACTTGACGACAAAATCAGGCCCCAGATATTTGTTAATGGTTTTTGCCTTGGCCGGCGATTCCACTATGACCAGTGATTTACCCATGTACTATAATTCCGCTATTAACTTGTTTTTTATATAAGTAACCTAGCTTAACAAATTGCGCAAGCGGCCTCGGTTATATAGATTGTTTTTTTCTCGTCCAGCACCTAAACACAGAGCAGGTTAAAATCATGTCTTTTTTCGATATTTTAGGAACTTTAGCGATTTTAGGCATCTTATTGGGTGCTTTATACGCATCTAAGTCGGCAATCAAGAAGTCCGAGGAGGCTCAGTTTATGCGCCAAAAAAACCGCGAACTACACAACAGCCTGGCCGATAATGACGAGTTATTACACACCCTTATGCTTTATGACTGCAACACCGACCTACTCGAGTCGTTGCACAGCCGCATGTTAACAGATTTCAATGAGGGATTGAGATTATTGCCAATCAACGATGACTTTAATGATGATTTACAGGTATTTGAGGCGCTTAAGTTGCAGATTGAACAGCTCAAAGCGAACCCGGTAAAACCGGCAGCACCCCATTCAGATCGGCAGATATTTTTGCTCAAAAAACACTTCGTCCAAGCTATTAACCTGTTAGGCAAGATGAAATACCAAGGCGATATAGATCAGCGCGCCAGTGATGTGCACCGGGTGCGGTTGCGGGTAAACTCCCTCATGCTCGAAGTGTCGGCCTATCACAAGCAGGGCGACGACGCTAAAGAACAAGGTGATGACGATAGTGCCGGGCGCTTTTACAAACACTCCAAAGATATTTTGTCGAAAAGCGATTTACGCTTTGACGAGCGCAACGAATTATTGAAAACCCTTGCGCGCAAAATCTCCACTCTCTATTCGGTCATCCGCAGTCCTGATAAAGATAAGCAGAACGCAAAGTAGAAGGCCCTGCCCTGGGCATAGATTAGCCCGGACTAGGGCTTAAAGGCCCGATAAGGGCTCTTCCGCCGGGCGTTGCGCGCCATGCGACTTGCTTAGGACCGCGCTACCTCAGACCCGCTCGATAACAGTACTGATACCCTGCCCTAAGCCGATACACATGGTCGCCAAGCCAAACTGAGCGTCGCGCTGCTCTAAGACATTTAATAGGGTCCCGGTGATACGTGCCCCGGAACAGCCAAACGGATGCCCCAAGGCAATGGCGCCGCCATGAATATTGACGTGGTCATCCATCCGATCGAGTAATTTCAGATCCTTCAATACCGGTAAGGCCTGGGCCGCGAAGGCCTCATTAAGCTCAATGTAGTCCATATCCGCGATCGTCATGCCGAGCTTTTTTAGCGCTTTTTGGCTCGCCGGCACCGGGCCATAACCCATAATAGAGGGATCGACCCCGGCCAGGCCCATAGCGCGAATAACGGCCCGAGGCTTGAGGCCTAATTCTTGGGCTTTTTTATGAGACATCACCAACATGGCGGAGGCGCCATCGGTAATCTGGCTCGAGGTTCCGGCGGTCACGGTGCCGCTTTTCGGATCGAAGGCGGGCCGTAATTCGGCCAAGCCTGCCAGGGTCGTTTCCGGTCGAATAGTTTCGTCGTGGATCATTTTGTAAGGGTTGCCCTGCGCATCGTGGCCAAGCATCGGTAAGATTTCGGCGCTAAAATCCCCCGCCAGTGTGGCTTGCTGCGCCCGTTGATGGGAGCGATAGCCGAAGGCGTCCTGTTGTTCACGCGAGATGCCATGCATTTTCGCTAACAGTTCTGCCGTTAAGCCCATCATACCGGCGGCCTTAGCGGCCCCTTTGGACAGTGCCGGGTTGGCATCGACGCCGTGCATCATGCTGACATGGCCCATATGCTCGACACCACCGATCAAGTAAATGTCACCATTATCGGATTGAATATTGGCCGTTGCTATATGCAGCGCCGACATCGAGGAGCCACACAGACGGGAGATGGTCTGCGCCGTGGTGGTGTGTGGAATACGAGTTAACAACTGCATCATCCGCGCGACGTTCCAGCCCTGCTCCAGAGTCTGATTGACGCAACCCCAGATAATATCGTCAATTTCCGCCGGATCGAGCGCTGCGTTGCGTGCCAGCAGGCCATTGACCAGATCCGCGCTCAGGCTTTCGGCCCGCGTGAAGCGAAAACTGCCGCCCTTGCTGCGGCCCATGGGAGTACGGGCAAAGTCTACGATTACTGCATCATTGTCTTGAAGTTTCATGTTGACCGTCTCCTATTGGGTGTAAAATGTTTGATTATTGGCTGCCATGTCGCGCAGTTTTTGGGTCGGCTCATAGAGCTTGCCAAGCTCTTGATAGCGATCACACAGGGCCACAAAGGCGGCCGCGCCGAGATCATCGACATACTTCAGGGCACCGCCACGGAAAGGCGGGAAACCGACGCCATAGATCAGACCCAGATCGGCCTCGGCCGCACTGGCGACGATGCCATCCTCTAGGCAGCGAATGGTCTCCAGACACATGGGTAGCATCAGCCGATGGATAATGTCATCATCGCTCAGCTCCCGCTGGTCCAAACGCACCGTAGCGACCAGCTCATGCGCGCTCGGATCGGACGTCTTTTTCAGCTTGCCCTTTTTATCGAGCGCGTATTGATAAAACCCACTGCCATTTTTCTGACCATAGCGTTCGGCATCGAACATCACATCCATCGCCGTGCGATAATCCTGCTGCATGCGATCCGGGAAGCCCTCCGCCATCACTGCCTGGGCATGGACACCGGTATCGATACCAACCACGTCCATTAGATAGGCCGGACCCATGGGCCAGCCGAAGCGTTCCATCAGCTTATCGACCCGTTCAAAGTCGGCGCCGTCACGCAATAGACCGGCAAAACCACCAAAATAGGGAAAGAGGATTCGATTCACCAAGAAACCCGGGCAATCATTGACGACAATCGGGGTTTTGCCCATTTTCTGGGCATAGGCCACCACGGTTGCGATGGTTTCTTCGGAAGTTTTTTCACCCCGAATCACTTCCACCAGCGGCATCCGATTGACCGGATTGAAAAAGTGCATGCCGCAGAAGTCTTCCGGCCGGGTCAGGACGCTAGCCAACTCTGTAATCGAGATGGTTGAGGTATTGGACGCTAAGACGGCACCGGGCCGCAGATGCGTTTCGGCCTCGGCCAAAACCGTCTTTTTAACCCGGACGTTTTCCACGACCGCCTCTACGCAGACATCTACCTGGTTAAAATCGCCATAACTCAGGGTCGGTCTAATGCGCGTTAGCGTCTGGGCCACGCCGCGCACGTCCAAACGTTTGCGCTCCACCGCGGCGAGTAAAATATTAGTGGCCTCATCGAGGCCCAATTGCAGCCCGGCTTCATTGATGTCCTTCATCAGGATCGACGTGCCCTTGTAGGCACTCTGGTAGGCGATACCGCCGCCCATAATGCCGGCGCCTAGCACCGCGGCCTGCTTAACATCGCGCGCGGCTTTCGCGTGCTGTTTAGCAATCTTCTTGATTTTTTGATCATTTAAAAACAGCCCGATGAGGTTTTTCGCCACAGCCGTCTTGGCCATCTTGGCAAAACCCTTAGCTTCAATAGCCAACGCCTTATCGCGCTCGAAACCGGCGTGTTTTTGCATGGTTTTAATGGCCTCAACTGGGGCCGGATAGTGCTTACCGGCCTTGGCCGCGACAAAGCCCTTAGCGGTTTCAAAAACCATCATGCTTTCAATTGGATTGAGCTGTAATTTGCCCTGTTTGGCTTGACGCCGCTGCAGGTAGTCCAATTCACCACTGGCTACCCGATGCAATAGCACCAAGGCCTCGGCCTTAACCTGCTCGTGCTCGATGACCGCATCAACTGCACCATCGCTGAGGGCGGCGGCGGCATTCTTTTCGGCACCAGAGGCGATCCATTCGATGGCATTATCGGCGCCGATCAGGCGCGACAGGCGCACCGTGCCGCCAAAACCGGGAAACAGGCCGAGCTTGACCTCCGGCAGGCCGACCTTGGCCTGGGTCGACATCAAACGATAATCACAGGCTAAGGCCATCTCCATGCCACCGCCTAGGCAGATGCCATTGATCGCGACGACGGTGGGAAACGGTAAATCCTCAAAGGCGCTAAAAATCGCGTTGGCCTTGAGCACATCGACAATAATGCCCGCCTCGTCTTGTTCAAACCACTGTTGGAATTCGTTAATATCGGCGCCGACGATAAAGCTCTGTTTTGCACTGGTCACCAACAATCCCTTCAGCTTTGCCGCACGCATGTGCTCAGTTGCTGCACCCAGCTCAGCCAGGGTCAGTTGATCGAATTTATTGACCGACTCGCCGGCCAGATCAAAGACCAGCTCGGCTAAATCCCCGGCGAGCGAGGTCACGGTGATGTTCTTGCCCTGGTAGATCATGTTTTGTCTCCATTAGTGTTGTGACACGAACCGGCCTAACAATGTGTCCCGATCTAGTCGTTTGGCTCAACAATCGCATGATTGTCTGGCAATAAATGCGCAAAACGACTTTATCAAACGAAAGTTTCAAACGCTTGTTTGATTTATCAAATACAATAGCCTTACGCCGCCATATGTCAACCAATGAACGGTCTGAATGCCATCGCACGGCGCTGCGTTGTGGAAGGAAAGTTCGGCCCGAATGGGCCTTAGGCAGAGCCCACTAGTCGTTGCTGGGCCACCTGAGCAATATCGGTTAAGACCCGCTTCAAGCGTTCGAAACTCAGCTCTGGATCGCTTTCGTCCCAACTTAGGCCGATAGAACCGGCACTCAAGGAAATGAGCTGGATCGACACGGGTAAGGCCGTCAAAATATTCTTTAAATGCTGGTATTGGCTTTCGTTCAGCCCGTCTCGTTGGTCCCATGCCCAACCGTCGGGCAAATAGGCACCGGCTTCACCGGTGGTTCGCAGCACCGTAAAATGCCCCTCTGAGCTGGCGCTCAATTGCACGGGCAACTGGTATAGGGTGACGATTTGAAAGCGCTGATTGACGCGGCCGTGTGCACTGGTATCCGGCACGCGAAGGCTGCCCAAACTGAAGCCCTGCGCGAGTGCGCGCGAGCGCAGTTTGGCCAGAAACTGATCCCGCGGCGAGGGCTTGAGCCACATAAAGGACCCGACGAGCAACAGTACGGCTAGGATCGGTAGCCAAATGGCCATATCTTAGGTCTCCTTTTGGCCAGCAATAGCCTGCAATGAATCGGTTTCGTTTAAGAACCGGCTTTTAATCTTGTTTAGCTGTGTCTCCAGTGAATAGGACACACTCGACGATAGGGTGAAAAAGCTCAACAAGGCTTTCAAGTTACTGTCCCGTTCACACGCACTATGAACCCGCTGCCAGAGCGCTTGATTGACCAACTGCAGCTCCCGGTTCAAGTTCACCAGACCCTCGAGATTCCAGTCAGTGGCTTGGTTATCTTTGAGGTTAAAATACTGGCGCAACAGATAGGTCCCGGCGCTGCGGATGATAAATTCATCCTGATTGGCAAATGGCAAATGGGTATGCGCCATCGGCCGCAGTTTTTTGAGTATCGGGCATTCACTGTTGGCCAACACCAAACCCATCAGCGAGCGCAAGCCCTCCTCCAAGCCGGTTGTTTTCCGATATTCACGCTCGGCCGACACTACCGTCACCTCAACCTTGGTAAAGCCCGGCATCTTGCGAAAGTCTTCGATAATGGGCTGAATGTCCAGCGCCGCCGGGCAGTGTTCGACCTGCTCACGCTTGAGCGGGCAGTTTGAACACTGACAATAAGCCAATTGGGTCCAGGCCGCCGGCGTCACCGCCGCTCGGTCCGGCTTGGTTTCCGACGCTGAGGCTGTTTCAATCTTCAGTTCAGAGCCATCTTCTAAGAACTTAAACAGATACGTGATACTCATTTGTCGCTCCGTTGGCAATCTCTAATTACCCGACCATATCCTCCAGTTCAGCCCAGCGCTCAAAGGTGGTGTTGAGCGTGCTTTCAAGCTGGAGCAAATGTTCAAGTTTTGGGCCGGTCACCGTCGAGGGGCTGCTATAGAAACCTGGCGCTGCGATCTCTGCGGTCAGGGTCGCAATATCCGACTCCAACTGTTCAATCACCGGCTGCATCTGATCAAACTCGCGTTGATCTTTATAGCTGCGCTTCTTGGCCTTAACCGGCGCTACTGCGGCCACATTTGCGACCGTTTCATCCTTAAGCGTAGCAGCTTGCGCAGTGGGTGTGGTGGTTTTAGCCTCGGGCCATTTGCCACCCTGAGCTTTCCAATCTTCATAGCCACCAGCATAGGCGCGGACATTACCGTTACCTTCGAAGGCCCAGGTTTTGGTCGCCAATTGGTCGAGAAAATAACGATCGTGACTGACCAATAGCACCGTCCCGGTGAAGTCCGACAACCGATCGATCAACAGTTCCAAGGTGTCCATATCCAGATCGTTGGTCGGTTCATCCATCACCAATAGATTGGCCGGCAGGCTGAACAGCTTAGCGAGCAGTAATCGGTTGGTTTCCCCCCCGCTGAGCTGGCGAACCTTCATCCGGCTGCGTTCTGGCGCGAACAAGAAATCCTCTAAATAGCTGATAACGTGTCGGCTTTTGCCGCCAATGTCGATAAAGTCACGACCTTCAGAGACCGAATCGACCAAGGTTTTTTCCGGATCGAGAGCCATTCGAGCTTGATCAAAGTAGGCTACGTTGAGCTTAGTGCCCTGGGTGACCACGCCATGCGTTGGCGCCAACTCTTCCAACATCATCTTCAGAAGCGTCGATTTGCCGATACCATTGGGGCCAATTAGGGCGATCTTATCGCCACGCAGCACAACCTCGGTAAAATCCTTAATAACCGGCTCGAGCTCGGGTCTGTAGCGGAAGCTGGCGTTGAGTAACTCAACCACCATCTTGCCGCTC